>NZ_JACJPA010000045.1:0-456033 GCF_014695845.1 Trichocoleus sp. FACHB-591 | reverse complement strand
GTGTTCATGGCGCGGTGGAACCACACTGACCCATCCCGAACTCAGAGGTGAAACGCTGTAGCGGCGACGATACTTTGGGGGCAGCCCCACGGGACAATAGCTCGATGCCAGGGCAATAATCAAACACAGAGAAGAGAGAGGAGGGCTTATTGTAAGCTCCTCTCTCTTCTCTGTGTTGTCTCTGTACATATTTATGTATGGTTGATTACGCTCCCTAAATAGGGATGTAAATTATCTAGAGGACTGACAGTACGTAGGATGATGCGATTATTCCTGACGTGAAACCTCAATATGCCTGCCTACTCTCCTCTAACAGTTTCTACCGAAAGGTGTTTGACGCTTAGCAGCTGAAAAGCTTATCGTGGCATCGTTTATGGGAGATACAACCGTGGATGCCATTCTGGAACGAGCAAAAGATTTGAAGCAAGCGTTGGTTGAATTTGTTCTGGAAGCGGAAGGAGAGTTGGCGCGAGCACTGGAATTGTATAGTGCTGAGCATTTACGTAGTCAACAACCTGATATTAATCAGAGAAATTTGTGGTTAGATACATTTTTGACCGAGGGCAAGGTTGAGGATAAAACTCCACTCGATTTGTTTTTGGAAGATCAAGCGGAGTTGTCAGAGAGCGATCGCGCCCTGCTTTCAAGTTGGCATCACAGCTTTATTGGATTGTTTGAAATTAGGCAGACTCTTGTCGATGGGTTTGAGCTGATGAATTGGCTAACTGCCAAGCCTTATGTAGTTAAGCCCAATAATGAGGCGACAAAACAAGAGATGTCTCGTTTCCAACTTGGGGATATTTTGTTAGCTCGAATTTCTCCTCTGACTGAAACAGAGTGGATGTTTTCTGGGCCTTGTATTCCAATGGGAAAATTAGGTAAACCCAAGTTGGCAGTGGCGATCGGTAACTTTAAGCAAGATTATAAACATGCTCTCTATAGTGATGCACCAGAATTATTAGAGCAATCTTGGCAGTCGGTAGAACAATATCATCAGGATTTTCTAGACTTCTTTGGTAGTGATGAAGTCACGATGTCTGGGTATGAACTCAGTAAGAAAATTGCTGAGATGCAGGAGAAGGTGACACAACAACGTCTGGCTGATACTGGCATTGATGATTCTAAGTCTCTTGCGGAAATAGCAGCGGAAGCAGGGGTAGACCCAGCTGAAATGGAGTTGGTAGCGGAGGCAGCAGGAGCGGATGCTAAGGCTGTTGCCAAAGTCATGGAAAGTACACAAGCCATGAAAATGGTGATGCCTAAGGTTGAGCTACCTGCTGAATTAAAGAAAGCAGAAAAGGTGACAGTATTAGCCCATCCTCGCTGGGGTCAAATGTTTCTACCGACCTACCATCGATTCGAAAGTTTATTGATCGCTGATGATTTGAGTAGTGCTGACAATGCTGATAAGCTGGTGCGCCGATACTTGGAGAGCCCAGAGATTAATGCTTATGTCTGGTATCGTTTGGCTGAGAAATATCCTAAGCAATTAGAAAGTTTGCTGCAAACGGTATTACAGCGGCCAGAGTTTCAACTACAGCAGGATTTGCCTGGATTGCTGCAAGAGTTTGATAAGCCACTTGAGCCTGATTTACCAGAAGTTGCGAGCGTACCTGTGCACTTACATGATCTGTTTCAGGAGGCGTTAGCTGAAGTAGGTAAGTCTAAGGCGAAAGACAAAGGCAAAAAGAAATCGGCCAAGGGCTTTCAGTGATGCGATCGCCCTTGCCCAATTCTAATTGGGTTGAATGTAGATGAGTTAGACGTTGCTGGTTTGACGCAAGGCTTCAATGATTTGTACGTTCGCCTTGGGGAAGGGAAACTGATCAATTTCTGCCAAAGTCACCCAGCGGACTTCATCGCATTCAATCGGTTGTGGGTCCCCGCTGACGTGGCGGCAATGATGCACATTTAAAGTGACGCGGAAGTGGGTGTAGGCATGGTCAACGGTGATCAAGCGATCGCCCACTGCTACCTCAATGCCCAACTCTTCTTGAATTTCTCGCTGAATGCAGGCTTCTACGGTTTCCCCGGGCTCAACCTTACCGCCAGGAAATTCCCACAAGCCACCTAATAATCCTTCTTGACGGCGGCGATCGATGAGGATTTGGCCTTCGTTATTCCAGATCACGGCAACACCGATCAGCTTGTGAGGAATAGGGGTGCGAGTTTCAGACATGGGTAGTTCAGATTGCAGATTGAATTGATAAGCTCGGCAGTGAGTGCTCCAAGGACAAATCAGGCAAGCAGGATTTTGGGGAGTACAAAGCGTCGCGCCTAAATCCATTAAGGCTTGATTGAAATTTCTAGGTTGCTCCGGATCAAGGAGATTCTCAGAGAGTTCCCAGAGTTGTTTGCTTGCCTTTGATGGAGGAACCTCTATTGCCGCCAAACGAGTTAGCACTCGTTTCACATTACCATCCAAAATAGCCACTGCTTGATTAAAAGCGGCACTCAAAATCCCGCCAGCGGTGGTACGGCCAATGCCAGGGAGGTTTAGAACGGCTGCTAAATCTTGGGGAAAAGTAGCGCCGTGCTGTTCAACAATCACCTTGGCAGCTCGGTGTAAGTTGCGAGCGCGAGCATAATATCCTAAACCTTGCCATGCTTTTAGCACTTGTTGCTGCTCAGCGGTTGCTAGGGTGGCAACGGTTGGAAATAAAGTTAACCAACGCTCATAGTAGGGAATCACTGTTTTGACTTGGGTTTGCTGCAACATGATCTCTGAGATCCAAATGGCATACGGATCTCGATTGCGCCGCCAAGGTAAGTTACGGCCAAATTGGTGATACCAATCCAAAAGCGATCGCCGTAATTCTAATACAGCAGAACTCGGCAAACTGACTTCCCAATTTACCGAGTTCTGTTGAATGGATTTATTGTTAACTGCGGACACGGGCAATCCTGGTGGTCTACCTACTCAGCGTCAGAAGTATAGGTTTCAGAAGCAAGCAAAGATTTTTCAAAGGCCATCCGCTGCTCAGCGTTGCGGAGGAAGTAACCACTAATCATAGCGGAGGCTAGAAGACGACCTAAGTGCTCACGACTTGTAGTGATCTCTACTTCAAAATGTTCTGAAGGTAAACCTCCCAACAATCCAATGACATTGCGCTCCATGACCTGCAAGACATCAGGCGAGGTTGGTTTGGATAGTTGTGAGACCGTTTCGGGGCTCATCGCTTGCACGTAACGCCACAGCAAGTCACTAGACTCGGTGCTGCTTCCAAAAACTTCTGGAAATGGGTTAGATGAGTTATTCAACTTGGACCTCCTGACAGTAGAACTTAACAGCCTCGACATTAAGCAGGAGATGCTTAATTGTCTAAGTTATTTGACTGTTAACGTTTCTACAAGTTTCTACAATCCAATCTAACAGGAGTAGTGAACTCAGGCAGTAGGTAGAACCGAACCAAAGACGATGGGTTGTCCCGCTCTGGAGGTTATAGGGTAACAGGCGGTTAACTAGCAATGTATTCCCGCATGTCAGCTTTGCGCTTACGCAGCTTAGTTAGAGCTTCCCGCTCAATCTGACGCACCCGCTCTCGGCTGATGTTCAGGCGATCGCCAATCTTGGCTAGGGTCATGGATTTGCCATCTTCCAGGCCGAACCGTAAGGCTAAGACTTGCTGCTGCTGAGGTGTGAGGTCAGCCATCAACCGCTCTAAATCTGCCCGCAGCGAAGATTGAGCCGCAAAATCTTCTGGGGAAGGTCCGGTATCTTCGAGAAGTTCACCCAGTTCAGTATCTTGGTTATCGCCCACTCGCAGATCCAGAGATAGCGGTTGCCGTGCCCGCTCTAAGTAATCTCGAACTTGGCGAGGCGTGAGTTCTAATTCATCTGCTAGTTCTCCAGCGGTTGCAGCTCTGCCAAGCTTTTGAGCCAGTTGTCGCTGGGCTTTCTTAATCTTGTTGAGTTTTTCTGTGATGTGAATAGGCAAACGAATGGTTCTGCCCTTTTCCGCGATCGCTCGGGTAATTGCTTGGCGAATCCACCAGTAAGCGTAAGTAGAGAAACGATAGCCCTTGGAAGGGTCGAACTTCTCAACGCCACGTTGCATTCCGATCGTGCCTTCCTGAATCAAATCCAATAAGTCAACATTGCGCTTAATGTACTTCTTTGCAACAGATACAACTAGGCGCAGATTGGCTTCTACCATCTTGCGTTTTGCAGTTTCTCCTTCCTCGATCGCCTGATTGAGTTCGCTTTCAGAGATTTTGGCTTGCTCTGCCCATTCCACAAAGCTTGGTTCATGGCCTAAGCGTTCAGCCAAAGCTTCTTGAATTTCATAAAGCACTGCTACACGCTGGACCTGCTTTCCATAAAGGATTTCCTGCTCATGGGTCAGTAGCGGAACACGACCAATTTCTCGGAGGTAAGCGCGTACGGGATCGGTAGAAGTCTGAGCAGTTTTCATGGCGCTGAGTCTTAGATTGACGATGACACGAGGGGCAAATAGAGGGTACCGGCTAAAAATAGCCGGCAATATACACAAGGGACAAATTCAGCTAGACCAAGATGAACTTACGGCTTCCGGTTAGGTTTAACAGGAATAGGAACCGCAGAGTATTCAGGAGCTTCTGATCTGGAACGTAAGCTTAATGCAGCCAACCCGATTCCCAAGCTGATAGAAATAGCAATTTCGACTAAGAGGTTTGTGTCTGTCAACATAAGAAGCCTAAGGCCTTAATATTTTAGGGGTTTTAATGTTAACAATCGTAACATTTCTGAGAAAAGGTTGGGCATACCTCCTCAGACTGAATTTTGGGCGTTCGGGGAATGTACCGTTAGAGTACCCGCGAATCGGCAACACGAATGCATCCTGAGCAACAAAATTCAGTGAATATCATTAACCCTGCAATTCTGGAATTGACCAGGAATTGTTAACTTGTTTTAAGATTTTCTGCTCACGACCGAAGCTCTCATAAATCAACTACAGCTTCAAGGCATCGGTGCTTTTGTGGCAGCTTTCAACTTTAAAGATCGCCATCCGTTCCTAAGTTAGCGGTTAGGGGCTGGTGTATGGCGAAGGTAACTTATCGTAATGCATATCTGAAAAAATCGTAAATGCTCTATGGGGGCATCTACAACAAAAAATACTCCCCATCCATTAAAAGATGAGGAGTATAACTCTTCTTTTATCCTAGGGAATTCAACTGCTAGGCTTCAGGATAGGGGCTATGGGCCAACTAGGCTATGTAGTCCTGTAGAGCTTTCACGTCTAGCGGTTGAGATTGTAAAGAGCGAATGGCTGCGGCAGTAGCTTTGGCTCCCGCGATCGTGGTGATGATGGGAATCTTGTAAGACAAAGCACTACGGCGAATCAGACGGGCATCGGTTTGGGCTTCTTCTCCAGAAGGAGTGTTAAGAATGAGTTGGATTTTCTCATTTTTAATTGAATCCAGCACGTGAGGCCGTCCCTCATGCAGCTTCAGCACTAACTCGACTTCTAGACCATGTTCTCGAAGGACATTGCGGGTGCCATCGGTGGCGACAACTTGGAAGCCAATGTCAATCAGGTCACGGACCACAGGTACAACGGCGGCTTTGTCGCGATCGCTCATGGAGACAAACACAGTTCCCGACAGAGGGAGACGCTGACCCGCTGCGAGAGCCGCTTTAGCGAAGGCTTTGCCAAAGTCTGTATCAATGCCCATCACCTCACCTGTAGAGCGCATTTCGGGTCCTAGGATGGTGTCTGTGCCAGGGAATTTGTCGAAGGGGAGGACGGCTTCCTTCACCGAGAGATGCTGCGGAATTACCTCTTCCGTAAATCCAATCGACTTTAGGGTTTGACCTGACATGATGCGAGCCGCAAGCTTGGCAAGCGGTAAACCAATCGCTTTAGAGACAAAAGGAACGGTACGTGAGGCACGAGGGTTTGCTTCAATGATATAAACTTGCTCGCCTTGGACCGCAAACTGAATGTTCATTAACCCCACTACATTCAGCGCTTTGGCCAATTGCACGGTCCAAGTGCGAATGGTGTCGAGAGCTGCGGGAGTGAGCGAAGTAGTGGGCAGAGAACAAGCAGAGTCGCCAGAGTGAATGCCCGCTTGCTCAATGTGCTCCATGATGCCGCCAATCACCACTTGTCCGGTTTGGTCGGCGATCGCGTCCACATCTATTTCGATCGCATTCTCTAAGAACTTATCGATCAAGATGGGGTGATCAGGTTCGACCTGAACGGCATAGGTCATGTAGCGCTCTAGATCAGCATCGGAGTAAACAATCTCCATTGCTCGACCGCCCAACACGTAACTCGGACGCACGACGACGGGGTAATCGATTTGACGGGCAACGGACAGGGCTTCATCGTAGCTGCGAGCCAGACCGTTGGGTGGTTGATGAATATCCAGTTCGCGGAGAATTTTCTCGAAGCGCTCCCGGTCTTCAGCCACGTCGATGGAGTCGGGGGACGTGCCCCAAATCTTCGGAATGGAATCTGAATTAGCGCTATCGCTGGTAGCCTGCCGCTGCTTCAAATATTCCTGAAGGGGAACCGCTAGCTTTAGGGGAGTTTGACCGCCGAACTGGATGATGATGCCGACAGGATTTTCTGCCTCGATGATGTTGATTACATCTTCTTTGGTCAGGGGTTCAAAGTAGAGGCGATCGCTGGTGTCGTAGTCGGTGGAAACGGTTTCGGGGTTGGAGTTAACCATGATCGTCTCAAACCCTTCTTTGGCTAGAGCAAAGGAGGCATGGCAACAACAGTAGTCGAACTCGATTCCCTGACCGATCCGGTTAGGACCGCTGCCCAAAATCATCACTTTCGGTTTGTCGGAAGGGAGAACTTCGGTTTCTTCTTCGTAGGTGGAGTAATAGTAAGGCGTGTAAGCCTCAAATTCAGCGGCGCAGGTATCGACGGTTTTGTAGACCGGAATAATGCCTAGGTTCTTGCGATAAGCTCGAACTTCGTCTTCAGTGGTTTTGGTCGCGTAGGCAATCTGGCGATCGCTAAAGCCTTGCTGTTTGACTGCATAAAGTTCTTCTTTGCTGAACTCTTGCAGTGACTTGCGCTTCATCGCCTTGGCTACTTCTAGCAGTTCTTGAAGTTTGTCGAGGAACCAGGGATCGATGCCAGTTAGCTCGTAAACTTCGGCGACAGTCATGCCCATTTGGAACGCATGACGCACCGTAAAGATGCGATCGGGGTTGGGCGTGCGGAGGGAAGCGCGGATATGCTCTAAGCTAGGTAGCTTTTCGGCGCGATCGCAGCCCCAGCCAGCCCGTCCAGTTTCTAGCGATCGCAAAGCTTTTTGGAAAGACTCTTGGAAGGTACGACCGATCGCCATTGCCTCACCCACAGACTTCATTTGGGTTGTGAGGACAGGAGTAGAACCGGGAAACTTCTCGAAGGCAAAGCGAGGAATTTTGGTGACGACATAATCGATCGTCGGCTCAAAGCTAGCGGGAGTTTTTTTGGTGATGTCGTTGGGGATTTCATCCAAGGTGTAACCAACGGCTAACTTAGCAGCAATTTTGGCGATCGCGAATCCTGTCGCTTTGGAAGCAAGAGCGGAGCTACGAGAGACGCGGGGGTTCATTTCGATCACCACCAAGTCGCCTGTTTCGGGATGGATGGCGAACTGGATGTTGGAGCCACCCGTCTCTACCCCAATCTCACGAATGATTTTGATCGAAGCATCCCGCAGTCGTTGATATTCTTTGTCGGTTAAAGTTTGGGCAGGAGCAACGGTGATCGAGTCGCCTGTGTGGATGCCCATCGGATCAATATTTTCGATGGAGCAGATAATTACCACGTTATCGGCTAGATCGCGCATCACTTCTAGCTCGTACTCTTTCCACCCCAAGAGTGATTGTTCGATCAGAATTTGAGAGACAGGGCTGGCATCTAACCCAGATTGAGAAATCTCCTCGAATTCTTCTTGGTTGTAGGCAATACCACCGCCTGATCCCCCTAGGGTGAAAGCGGGACGAATAATTAATGGATAGGAGCCAATTTGAATCGCGATTTGCTTGGCTTCTGTCATGTTCTCTGCGAGGCCAGAAGGGCAAACGCTGACCCCAATCTTCTCCATCGCTGCTTTAAAGAGTTTGCGATCTTCTGCCTTTTCGATCGCAGGTAACTTAGCCCCGATCAACTCTACGCCGTACTTCTCTAGAACACCGTTCTTAGCTAACGTAACGGCTAAGTTCAGTGCCGTTTGCCCTCCCATCGTGGGTAGCAAGGCATCGGGTCGCTCCTTAGCAATGATTTTCTCTAGTAGCTCAGGGGTGAGTGGTTCGATATAGGTGCGATCGGCGGTGTCTGGGTCCGTCATGATTGTGGCTGGGTTGGAGTTGACCAGCACCACCTCGTAGCCTTCATCTCGCAGTGCCTTACAAGCCTGAGTTCCTGAGTAGTCAAACTCACTAGCTTGCCCAATCACAATCGGGCCAGAGCCAATCAACAAAATCTTGCGGAGGTCATCGCGACGAGGCATAGTCTTGCTAAAGCGTTCATGGTTCGTAAATCCCACTCATTGTAGAAGGTTTCTTCTAGGAGTTGCTGATCGTTTTAAGCACTTTTCCGGAGGATTGTCAGCAAACTTTGGGGTAAAGGCAGGGCTAAATCAGCAGATCAAGATTTCTGATTGCAACTCATGATGCTTCTCTGATTTTGAATTGAGAATTACTTGCATTAATATTGACTAGGGCGATCGCGATGTTCCACTGTCACATACTGATTCACCCACATGGATTGGCACCCTTTCTGGTTAGATGAATATAAAAGCCGTTTCCTGCTTTTATTGATAGTTTTTTTGATTAAGTGATTCTACAACTTGTACGGAGAACTCTGTGAAACGTCGTAAATTATTGTCCCTGTTGGGGTTGGCGGTGACAACTGGAGGAGTTGCGATCGCTTGTTCTAATAACTCCTCCACACCCAATGCTCAAACCTCTCCTGCTAACTCTCCGAGTGCCACCACTGCGGCTAGCAGCGGCACAGGTGAAGAACTCGTAGTGTACTGCGGTCGAGATGAAAAACTCGTCGGGGAATTAATTAAAAAGTTTGAAGCTGAAACAGGTACTAAAGTTCAAGTTCGCTATGGCGATACGGCTGAATTAGTGGCCGCAGTTTTAGAAGAGCAAAAGAATAGTCCGGCGGATGTTTTCTTTGCTCAAGATCCAGGAGCTTTGGGGGCGCTACAAAAAGCCAATCGCACTACCAAGTTACCGGATGCTGTGCTCGCCAAGGTCGACGATCGCTTCCATTCCCCGACTGGGCAATGGGTGGGCATTACGGGCCGTGCGCGCACGGTGGACTACAACACCAATTTGGTGAAAGCGGAAGAGTTGCCACAGTCGATTTTTGACCTCACCGATCCGAAATGGAAAGGCAAAATTGGTTGGGCACCGACGAACGGTTCGTTCCAAGCGTTTGTTACCGCTCTGCGGGTTACAGAAGGGGAAGAGAAGGCGAAGCAATGGCTGGAAGGCATGAAAGCCAATGAACCCAAGGTTTATCCCAAGAATGTGCCCATCGTGGAAGCCCTGTCTCGCGGTGAAATCGCTTTAGGTTTGGTGAACCACTACTATCTAGAGCGAGTTAAAGTGGAGAACCCCAATGCTCCTGTAGAGCATCACTTCACAGGTGATGCGGGTTCTATGGTGAATGTTGCGGGTGTTGCAATTCTAGACAGTGCCAAGCGTCCAGAACTGGCCCAGAAGTTCGTTGCCTTCTTGTTAGATAACGAAGCACAAAACTACTTTGCGACCGAGACTCGCGAATATCCTCTAGCCGATGGCGTCAAGGTGGCGAGTAGCAATCTGAAGAGTCTAGATCAGGTGCAAACCCCAAAAATTGACCTGGCTAGCTTGAGTGACTTGGATGCCACCTTGAAACTGCTGCAATCAACTGGAGTGATCTAGAGGGAATGCAGGTTTCCAAGGGACTGCACCGTCTCTTACAGGGATGGATGTGGCGATCGCCGAGGGCTTCCGGGCCACCTTTGTTCTTGACTTTGGCTGGGGCAATGGTCGCGATCGCGATCGCCTTACCTTTGGCTTATCTGGTGTTTCGGACTTCGGGGATCGGGGCAGAGCAAATTTGGACGCTCTTGTCTCGGCCCCGGACGCTCACTGTGCTGCTAAATAGTGCGGGAATGGCGGCGGCTGTGACTTTGCTATCGGCGTTGATTGCTATTCCCATCGCTTTTTTAACGCTGCGGACTGACTTGCCAGGACGACGATGGTGGCTGATTGCGACGACATTACCTCTGGCGATTCCCAGTTATGTGGGCAGTTTTACGCTGCTGGCGACGTTTGGGCCTAGGGGGAGTGGCTTGCAATTGTTGCTGGAACCTTTGGGCGTTCAGGAACTACCCTCTATCTACGGCTGGCCTGGAACCCTCCTAGCGCTAACTCTGTTTACCTATCCTTACTTGCTGCTGAGCGTGCGGGCGGGCTTGCAAGGCATTGATCCAGCCTTAGAAGAAGTGGCCCGGAGTTTAGGACGTAGCCCTTGGGCAACTTTTTGGCAGGTGACGCTGCCACAACTGCGCCCTTCCATCGTGGCGGGTGGGTTGCTCGTCGCTTTGTACGCTTTGCGCGATTTTGGCACGCCGTCACTGATGCGGTTTGATGCTTTTACTCGCGTGATTTTTTTGCAGTACAAGTCGAGTTTTGACCGTACTTCAGCTTCGGTGCTGGCGCTAGTACTGGTGGGGTT
The DNA here is from genome assembly GCF_014695845.1 of Trichocoleus sp. FACHB-591. Lineage (NCBI taxonomy): Bacteria > Bacillati > Cyanobacteriota > Cyanophyceae > Leptolyngbyales > Trichocoleusaceae > Trichocoleus > Trichocoleus sp. FACHB-591. Next base: position 445,357 of record NZ_JACJPA010000045.1, on the reverse strand, counting down.
GGTGCTGTCAATTCTGTGGTTGGAGTACCGAGTGCGATCGCGGGCTAAGTACTACAGCCGTGCCGCTGCGGTCAGGCGATCGCCTCAACTGGTCAAGCTGGGGCCATGGAAATGGCCTGCGCTCATATTTTGTGCCGCGATCGTAGCGCTGAGTTTGGTGCTGCCGTTTGCCATGACGATCTTTTGGCTGGTGCGGGGCTGGCTAGCCCAAGTCGATATGCTAGCTCCAGCCGAGCTGCTGCACCTGGCCCTCAACTCCATTTCAGCAGCAGGATTAGCGGCGATCGCAGCGATTTTGTTTGCTTTACCTGTGGCCGTATTGTCAGTGCGCTTTCCGGGGCATATTACGACAGCGATCGAGCGTTGTTCCTACATTGGCTTTGGCTTGCCAGGGATTGTTGTGGCGTTGTCTTTGGTCTTTTTTGGCGCTAACTACTTGCCCTGGATTTACCAAACCCTGCCGCTGTTGGTGTTTGCCTATCTGATTTTGTTTCTGCCGCAAACCGTCGGCACCGTCCGGAGCTCGCTCCTGCAGGTAAATCCTCAGGTGGAAGAGTCCGCCCGGAGTTTAGGTCGCACCCCCTGGCAAACCTTGAGGGAGATTACGCTGCCGCTAGTGCGTCCAGGCATTCTAAGTGGAACCGTGCTGGTGTTCTTAACCGCGATTAAGGAACTGCCTGCGACGCTCTTGTTAGCTCCGATTGGCTTTAAAACCTTAGCCACGCAGATTTGGCAAGCCACAGAGAATGTTTCCTTTGCCGAGGCAGCAGCAGCTTCCCTAGCGATGCTCTTGGTGTCTGCTGGCTCCACCTTGTTTGTTCTGGCGCAAGACCATGCGAGGACAGCTCACCGCTGAGTTTGCTCTGTATCTATGTTTCCTCCGCCTAGCTCGACCATGACCCGACCCGTGATTCTGCAACTTGACCGCGTTACTAAACAATTTCCTACCAGCTCCACTGCTGCCGTAGAGGACGTGAACTTGACCTTGGCTCAAGGCGATTTACTGGCGCTCTTGGGGCCTTCAGGCTGCGGTAAAACCACGCTGTTGCGGATGATAGCTGGATTTGAACCGTTGCAGTCAGGCGCGATCGCCCTTGCAGGCAGAACTGTGGCTAGCCCAGGCACCTGGATACCCCCAGAGCAGCGATCGGTCGGCATGGTGTTTCAAGACTTTGCTCTGTTTCCACACTTGACCGTGGAGCAGAATGTGGCTTTTGGGTTGCAGAAAGTCGCAGACTCCGCGCAAATCAAGGCTAGAACCGCAGACGCGATCGCCCAAGTCAGATTGCAAGGGCTAGAAAACCGCTATCCCTACGAACTTTCTGGCGGCCAGCAGCAGCGAGTGGCTTTGGCGCGGGCCTTGGCTCCCCGTCCTGCCCTGATCTTGCTCGATGAACCTCTGAGCAATTTGGATGTGCAAGTCCGCTTACGCCTACGCGAAGAAATCCGCGAAGTGCTGAAATCTGCTGGCATTTCTGGGGTATTTGTCACCCATGACCAAGAAGAGGCATTAGCCATCTCAGACCAAGTTGCGGTGATGCAACAAGGGCGACTGGAGCAGCTTGGCACACCCGAGGAGGTTTACCACCATCCTGCTTCACGCTTTGTAGCCGAGTTTGTTACCCAAGCCAACTTTATAGCGGCGCAGCGGCAAGGGCAGCTTTGGCAAACGGAAGTGGGCCAGTTCAAATTGCCGCATGATGAATGGATCGAGAGCGAAATCGGCGACTTGATGGTACGTCAAGAAGATCTAGTGCTCGAAGCTGACAATGAAGCAGCCGTAGTGATCCGCGATCGCCACTTTTTAGGCCGAGAGTATTGTTACTGCCTCAGCACCCCTTCTGGAAAGGAATTGCACGCTCGTACTACCACTGCAATTAATCTACCAATTGGTACCCATGTGCAATTGTCGGTACCAGATCAGGCTTTACGTATCTTCCCGACTAATACACCCAAACTCGCAAAAACTCTGTAGTTTTCCAATAAGCCAAACGCGATCGCCATAATAGGGATGAATGTGTCCTTAAAACCCTTTTATGGCAGGAGTTAGCAATGATTTTTCCTCGCACGCGACAGATTTTAGCAGGGCTGTGTTTGTCCCTTTTGATATTCACCACAGCTTGTGCCCCAGAAGAGCCTTCCCGCTGGGATCAGGTGCAGCAAGAAACGACTCAGAAGCAACCAGCTACTGAAACCAAGACTACAACTGCTGCTAAGCCTACTTCCGGCGGTCAATTTAATAAGTTCTTTCCCCAGCCAGGCGGAGGGTATGAGCGTGTCTACACCCAAGAAAAAGCAGGTTTTGCGGAAGCCAAACTGAAGCAAGGGGGTAAAGATGTGGCAATGCTCGCGATCTCAGATACTGCTAGTAACCCCAGTGCTGCCGGCAAGTACCAACAAAGCACTAGAACGATTGCAGGCTACCCAGCGGTTGAGACAGGCACCAACTCAACTAGCGTTTTGGTGGGCAATCGCTATCAAGTCAAGGTACTCTCCCGTGACCCTGCTTTTACTAAGAGCGATCGCGAAGCATGGTTGCAAAGATTTGATCTTGACGGGTTAAGAAACTTACCGACGACTGCTCAAAAAAGGTAATAGCGCTGCCTCAGAAGTACTATCACTCCGGAAATCGGAGCTAAAGACTGTTTGAGTAAACGAGAACCATCAAAATCAGGGTAAATCTAGTCCATTGGCTAATAAATACAGAAATAAGGAGTCTTTGCTATGAGTCAGGCTAAACCAATCTTTGAGTTGGTTGATCAGCTACCCACGAATAACATGACCGTCTATGCCCTCAAAGCTCTAGACTTTGTGGTGCCTGGGCAATGGCAAAACTTAGTCGGGTTTGACAACACCATTCGCACCATCACAGGTGAAACAGACGAGGGGGTAATTCAACAAGTTGGCGAGCGGGCAATTCAGCTTTACAACGACCCCTCGCAAGGTTATCAACGAGCCATGTGGCTCTACCAAACCGTGAATAGTGCGGGGGGAGCTTTGGGTGCAGCCGCTTTAGCTAACAAAATCAGTGAGCGGGTATCGTTTCTGTCTTTTCTCGATCGCGTCACTCCCAAAGCTGACAAAGCGCAAACCATCGACTTGAGCTTGAAGCTGGTGACTGAGTTAGTCGCTTTTTGTCAAATCAACGGCATTCCCGGCGACAGCATTGGTGATTTCGTGGCGTCTTTGGGTGACTACAGTGGTGAATCTCTAATGCGGATGGCAGCGCTGGTTTGCTTCGATGGTTTGATTCCTCTGGGACCAGACTTCATTTTGAAAACTCAGTCGGCTCTAAGCCAACTCAATCCTGGAGACTTGACCCAGCATCCCGTCTTCAAGCAAATTGGTGGCTTAATTCCAGGAGGCAATCCCGCTGGACAACTCGGCTTTATCAACGAAAGTTTTGCTTCCACCCAAGGCTGGATGAGTAACTTTGTGACCTCGCGTAACCTAACTCCTGAGACCGTCGTGAGTCACTTGCAAAACTTCATTGAAATTTCCAATGACAAGTTAGACTATCTCGGCGCGTTCTTGGATATGACAACGAATTATTATGAACACACAGGGGTGCAAACCCTGGCTCGTCGCTTAATTGAACGAGCGGTTGCTGAGATCTAAGTGAAGGACTGACGAAGTAATGGCAGAACCCACCAATCACAATGACGCTGGAGAAGTCGCTCCTAGCACGGTTGACCAACAAGCCCCAGACGTTGCGGAAGAGAATGCGCCTAGCACTGATGAAGCGGTTGCAACGGATATTCCCTCGGCCAATGCTCCCGATCCAGCAACAGCCAACCCTGATGTGAACCCTAATGCGGCTGGAGAAAAACCCACTACTGAAGCCTCGCGTCCAGACGTTGATACGCAAACGGCAGTAGATAAGTCAGCAAAATCAGCTAAGGCTGATCCTGGCCCTGGCTCCACCGAGAAAGCCGCAGCCAAAAAAGCAGGTGCCGCTAAAGCTAAAGGAGACGATGCTGCTCCTGCTGCCAAAGCCAAGAAAGAAAAAGCACCCGCTGTTGAAGACAAGCCCTTTGCTGAGTTTGTCGGGCAACACTATCTGCCTGCGCTCAAGACAGCTCTCGAAAAGCAGGGATTGCAAAACCTGGATCTAAGCTTTGTCAACCAGAAAGTACAAGTTTCTGGTTTGACTGATGCCCCAGATTGCTGGCAGATCGTGGGTCGCTGGGAAGGAGGACGACGACAGTTCAATATCTACTTCTTTAAGGACGATATTCAAGGTCAGCGAGGCTTCTCTTTCTCAGACACGGGTCACAAAGCTAGTACCCTGGAGCCGTTCTTAATTGATGAGCGGAAGGTGACGTTGGATCTATTGCTTCTTGGTGCAGTCCAACGGCTGAATGCTCAGAAGTGGTTGGTGCGAAACTAACCTCTGGCTTACAGTTCTTTGAAGTCGTAGGTGATGACTCCGGTAACGGGATCGTTGTCAATGCCAACATATCCGGTTCTTACCATTTCTTGGAGAACCGTTTCAACTTCGGCAAAGCCAAGACCCGTTGCCATCACTCCTTGCGTCACAGACAATTTGCCTCCTCTGGCGGCAGCAGCTTCTAAAAGCCTGATCATGAGCTGTTCCCGGCTAGGCTTCAGAACTGTAGCTGCGACAGCAGGTTGGCTCAGTGGGACTCCAGTAGGCGACATACCTAGACGAGCACGGTATTTAAGGTTGTGCTCCTCTACCATGTCTGGAACTAGAAATAGATCAATAAATTGGCCCACGCCAAAAAGGCCCCAGGTCATCATCCAGAATAAGCCTGTGGCAATTTTGCCGTTGTAAAGACGATGTAGTCCAGATATCCCAAATAAGCAACCTAGCCAAAGCAGGTAGGAAGTTCCGACCTTATTCATATCACTGGCAAGTTAAGGTTTCTGGTTCAATCATAGATACTTTGCTGGGGAGTCAGCGTAAGTAGTTAGGGGCAAAAAGGGCAGCCAAAGAAACTGGGCGATCGCTAGGTTGTCGCGGTTAGACTTGGCACAATAAGCATAGTGAATGAATCACAAACTTTAATCAAAGCGTTGGGGGTTGTCATGGTGGCTAGATCTGGGCGATCGCTCAAAGGTGCTAGAGATCAAGGTGCTAGAGATCAAGGTGCTAAAGGTCAAAGTCGGATGCGCCGACAAGTGTTGCTGTTGAGCTTGTTGATGTTGCCTGTCGTACCAACGGCTGCGATCGCAGAAGTAATTGATTCAGCCTCCTCGACGACGCGATCGCCTGCTACTACTGTCGAAAATGCCACCTTTGAAGTTTCTGATTTAGTTTCTGATCGGCTGGTGGTTCCCGTGGAGTCGCCTGCGATCGCTGAAAATGTGGTGGTAGATGCTGTTCCTATCCCTACAACGGCAGACACCTCCATTTCTGATCCTGCGATCGCCACCCCCAACGCTGCCGAGCCATCCTCAACTCCAGCCAACCCAGGCACCCCTGAGCTATCCACGACAGCAACAGAAACATCAGCAGAACCGACTCAGGCAGAACTACCCACATCAGCTCCAGCGGAATCAACCCCTGAGACTAGCGATTCTGATACTTCCGTAGAACCAGAGTCAAAACCAGAACCGGATTCAGAGCCAAAAACTGATGAGGCAAGCGAGACTGAGCCGAGCGATTCTGACTCAGAGGAAGCTGAGAAACCTCCTACCCCAGAAGAACAAGCACGACAACAAAAGCTAATTGAGGCAGACCAACTTTACTTAGGTGGTCAGTTTCCTGCTGCCGAAAAGCTTTATCGAGAAGCCAAAACACCATTTACCAAAGAAGTGGCCGCGACAGAAGCCAGGCAGCGACCAGAGCCAATTCTAGACCCAGCCCAATTGTCTCCGGCGGGGCGAGTTTACTGGCGTGAGTCGGAAGCTGGGATGGCTCAGAACCTCAAGACTCGAATCTTTGTGCCACTGAGTATGTTGGTGGAGCAGCACCCCCAATTTGTGCCCGGACACTTGCGACTCGCCCAAGCGCTTAAAGATGACCAGCGCACCCCAGAGGCACTAACTGTTTTGGAACGAGCGACCGCCTTTTATCCCAACCAACCAGATTTGCTGAAAGCCAAGATCGAGCTCTTGGCCGAAACCGAACAATGGCTCGACGCTTCGATCGCGGCCCGGCAATTTGCTTTGCTCAACCCCAACGATCCAGCCGCACCCGAATTCGCCAAACTCGCTGAGGAGAATCTAGAGCGTTTCCGAGTCCACATGCGACGAGAGCTAAGAGGGAATGCGATCGCCAATGCGATTACTGGGGTGGCAGGTCTTGTGCTGACTGGCAATCCTTTTAGCCCTCTATCGGCGGTACAAACCACAGCCATGTTGATGCGAGGAGAAGCAGCGATCGGCGAGAGTGTGGCGAAGGATGCCAAAGAAGAGTTGGAACTAATCGATGATCCGCTAGTGGTGGATTATGTGAACGAGATTGGTCGTCGCATCGCTACGGTTGCAGGACGAGATTTCAAGTACGAGTTTCATGTGATTATGGACGATCGCCTCAATGCCTTTGCCTTGCCCGGAGGCAAGGTATTTCTCAATGCAGGAGCGATCGCTAAAACTAACTCCGAGGCGGAACTTGCTGGACTTTTGGCCCATGAGTTATCCCATTCGGTTCTATCTCATGGCTTTCAGTTAGTCGCTCAAGGGAATCTGATTTCCAGTGCCACGCAGTTCTTCCCGTTTGGTGGCACGATCGGCAATTTGGCTGTGCTCGACTATAGCCGAGACATGGAGCGGCAAGCCGATATTGTCGGCACCCGGATTTTAGCTTCCACAGGTTATGCAGCCGATGGGCTACGCAACTTGATGGTGACGCTAGAAAAAGAAGACAAAGACAGAATGCCTTTCAGTTGGCTCTCCTCGCACCCCATTACCAACGAACGGGTGGAATATCTGGAAAAACTGATTCAGGAGAACGGCTACAACCGTTACGCCTACGAGGGAGTCACACGACACAACACAGTGAAAGCCAGAGTTAAGCAACTGATCGCAGAGCGCAAACAATGCGAAAAGGAGAAGAAGAGTAGAAAAGAAAAACTAGAATGCCGGAAAAAACCAGAACAAAAGGCAGAACAAAAAACAGAAGAAAAATAAGTTAAAAAGGAGCGATCGCCTTTTACCAAAAGGTATGGCGACAGATTTGAATATTCGAATTGCAAGTGCAGCAGATCTCGAATCACTGGTACGACTAGCTGGGGCATTCCGGGATCAGCTGCGGCAATTGAGTCCTTCTAATGCAGAGTTTTGGGATGCGATCGCTCGGTTATTGCAAGATCCTGATACTGAATTTTTTCTGGCTCAAGATGCTCAAGGAAATGCTCTTGGGTATATCCAGTGCCGTTATCGTTATTCTGCTTGGGTCGTAGGCTACCAGGCTGAGCTAGAAGATGTCTTTGTGCTGCCAGAGGTGCGACGACAAGGCGCGGGGCGGCAACTGGTTCAGTTTGCTATTGATCGAGCCATTGAAAAAGGTTGTCGTTCAATCGGCCTCAATACAAATGAACGCAATATTGGTGCGATCGCCCTTTATCAACAGTTAGGACTGCGAGCGGAGCGATCGCTGTGGCATGGTGGACGACAACTTTGGCTAGAGAAAGCTTTGTAGCCGTAGAGTGTGAAGTGCAGAGTACGTACCGCTTCTTAAGACTGAGTCTGGTTGGCTTCAGCAATGAGGCGGACTAAGCCAAGAGATCAAACCTGAGGATGTCGTCTGGATTCGCTAGGTGTGAAACACTGGCACGGAGCTATAGCCACAACAGCCATGCCCCATATCGCCATTCAGAACTCGAAGGCAGGGGACTGGATGGAACAGGTCAGCAATGAGCATTAGCAGTGCCAAACGTAAACCATAGGAGCATTCATTGATTTACAACACGAAAGCCTATGCCGCAGCCAGTGCAACATCACCACTGACCTCTACCCAGATCAAGCGACGCAATCCAACTGAACACGATGTACAGATCGAAGTCTTGTTTTGCGGCATCTGTCACTCTGATGTTCATTCAGTACGTGACGAGTGGAGCGACTTCATGTCCACTACCTACCCGATTGTCCCGGGTCATGAGATCGTCGGTCGTGTAACTCAGGTTGGCTCAGCAGTGACCAAGTACAAGCCTGGCGATCTGGCTGCGATCGGCTGCATGGTTGATTCGGATTTGAATTGTCCTCGCTGCCAAGCTGGCTTTCAGCAGTTTTGTCACAATGTCATTTTCACCTACAACTCCCCAGACAAGCACAAGACTGCTCCAGTTACCTACGGGGGGTACTCCGATAGCATTGTCGCTGATGAACGCTTCGTTCTGCGAGTTCCAGAGAACCTCGATCCGGCTGGAGTCGCGCCGCTGCTTTGCGCCGGGATTACAACCTATTCACCCCTGCGCCACTGGGGTGTTACCGAGGGCAAGAAGGTTGGCGTGGTTGGTCTGGGCGGGCTGGGACACATGGGTGTGAAATTCGCCCATGCGTTCGGTGCTCACGTTGTTGTCTTTACCACCTCGCCTGACAAGACGGAAGACGCGCTTCGCCTCGGTGCTGATGAAGTGGTCGTTTCCCGTAATGCTGACGAGATGAAGAAGCACGAGGACAGCTTCGATTTCATTCTCGATACCGTCTCCGCCAAACACGACATCAATGCCTATCTCAACCTGCTCCGCCTCGACGGTAACATTACCCTAGTTGGTGCACCAGAGAAGCCTCTGGATATCGCGGCATTCAGCCTTCTCGTGGGTCGCCGCAGTCTTTCTGGCTCTATGATCGGCGGCATCCCAGAAACCCAGGAAATGCTCGACTTCTGCGGTCAGCACAATATCACTGCTGATGTTGAAGTTGTCCCTATCCAAAAGGTCAACGAAGCTTACGATCGCCTGCTCAAATCTGATGTGAAGTACCGCTTTGTCATTGATATGGCTTCCTTGAAATCGGAATAGAGGCGGGGAGCGTGGATACCAACCGCTTGGAGTATCGCGATCGCGCCTTGTCTGCACCTTTGTCTTTACTAAGACTCACAGAAGTTGACGCGATGTTGCAACTCTTAACACGATCGCCTCGCTTCAACCTCTCAGACCTTGTAAACTAAAGTGCATAGAAAATGCCGCATTTACGTCTTGGCTTCCTCTGTATTGCTTTCATGGCTCTAGACCTGAGGCACAGAATCATAAAAGAGCAGAAACACCTATGGTAGATTCCCTCAAGAAACCTGGTTTTGAAGAACTGAAGCCAGGAATCAAAGTCCCCGCAAAGGAAACCATCCTCACTCCTCGGTTCTACACCACCGACTTTGATGAGATGGCAAAGATGGACATCTCTCCCAACGAGGACGAGTTGAGAGCCATCCTGGAAGAATTTCGGGCTGACTACAATCGCCACCATTTTGTGCGGGATGCTGAGTTTGAGCAATCTTGGGATCACATTGATGGCGAAACCCGTCAGCTATTTATTGAGTTTCTAGAGCGCTCTTGCACCGCTGAGTTCTCTGGCTTCCTGCTCTACAAAGAACTAGCTCGCAAGCTGAAAGACAAGAACCCCTTGCTAGCAGAGTGCTTCTCGCTCATGTCGCGGGATGAGGCGCGTCACGCTGGTTTCCTCAACAAGGCAATGACCGACTTCAACATGTCGCTCGACTTGGGTTTCTTGACCAAGAGCCGCAGCTACACCTTCTTCAAGCCGAAGTTTATCTTCTACGCGACTTACCTCTCTGAAAAGATTGGCTACTGGCGGTACATCACGATCTTCCGTCACCTAGAGTCGCACCCTGAGAATCGCATCTACCCCATTTTCCGATTCTTTGATAACTGGTGCCAAGATGAGAACCGTCATGGTGATTTCTTTGACGCCATCATGAAGGCTCAGCCCCAGTTCCTCAACGATTGGAAGGCAAAACTCTGGAGTCGCTTCTTCTTGCTCTCCGTGTTTGCCACCATGTACCTCAATGACCTTCAGCGCTCTGGCTTCTACGCTTCTCTGGGCCTGAATGCACGGGATTATGATCTGCATGTGATCAACAAGACCAACGAAACTGCGGGTCGCGTTTTCCCCGTGATTTTGGATGTAGAAAATCCTAAATTCGTGGCTCGGATGGATAAGGCGGCTGAGGCTTTTCTGAAGCTGAACAAGGTCATTGAGTCTAACCAGCCCAAAGCCGTGAAGTTCTTCCAGAAGCTACCACACATCGGTTCGATCGCTTGGCAAATGCTGCGGTTGTACCTGATGAAGCCGATTGATATGGTGGCTCTAGAAGGCACTGTACGCTAACGTTTCAGATTGGCTCCGAATGCTGGCGGTTCTGTTGAATGCAGAACCGTTTTTTTATGGGAACCTGCTTGATTCTTCACCCATCAATTGCTTGCATGGAGAGACAAATCATTTATTGGCAATGGCTGCGATCGCCTTTCCGCTTGGGACTGTTTGCCAGCTTACTGATCGGGCTTTTTAGTGGGAATAATTGGGCTGTGGCTCAGGAAGCTCCTGGGCCTAACACCCAATCCCCTGAGGTGTCTCAGGCTGCGAGTGACTTGGATTTAAAGCCAGAGGTCATTGAAGAAAGTCCGGTGTTGCAGCGTTGGTTACGCGAGGTGCCCGATGTGTTGTCAGAAATTAAACATGATCCGAGTTTTCGGACGCGAGTTCGGGCAGGCTACTCTCAGTTTCCTTCCACAGATCACGCTGGCGGTTGGAATGTGGGTGTGGAGGATATTTTTTTAGGGCGAAGTGGCTTAACGGTGAGTGGGGAATATCAAGCTGCGTTTAATGGCGATCGCGAAGCTTATGGCGGAGATGTGCGTTACTATGTGCGGCCTTTGGGTAGCTATGTCAATGTTGCGCCTGTGGTGGGCTACCGCCATTTGGAAACCAATCAGTACTCAACGGATGGAGTGAATGTCGGGGTACGAGTTTTGTTGGTGATGTCTCGTACTGGCGCTGCTGACGTCTCCTTAACCCAAAGTTGGGTGTCTCCTGGTTCGGATGAGGAAGTGGGTCTGACGACGCTGTCGGCTGGTTATGCGGTGACGAGCAATCTACGCTTATCTACGGATATCCAAAAACAAAACTCCCGCTTTGCTAAGGATAGCCGTGTGGGAGTTTCTTTGGAGTGGATGCCTTAATGCTGAAGGGTTGTAAGTTAACTCTATTTCTGATTCGCTTCTGGTCGGAAGAAGATTTCGTAGGGAGACAGAAAGCGATCGAGAAAGCCTGGAGGCAGCAGGGGTTTTGTTTCGGGTGGCAATGGTTGATATTGTGAGCGATACACCTCTAGAGCCTGCCGTTTGCGATCGCGCATAGCGATAATTGGCAAACGGTAAGCATTTTTTAGCTCCGGTGCGCTAAAGTCCCAGACCCAAGGTTTCCACAGAGACCAGACTGGATATTGAATTAACTCTGCTGGGATTCCAGAAGCCAGAAGAGCTGTGTGAATCAGCTCATAGGCCGCTATGTGGTCGGCGTTCACATCTTTTCGATAGGGGACATATACTTCTTCGGGCCTGATGGTCTGCAATAGCTGAACTAGCTGGGTGAGCATTTGCTGGCGCTCGCTACTCGATAATTTGGGCAGATGACCATCTAGTTGGCTCAAGAAGTGGATTTGAGATGGCTGAACACTCAAGATTTGCAAGGCATCAATCGCCTCCTGTTGGCGAATTCGTACCATCTCCTCTCCTTTAATAAAAGGATGTTTTGGATGCGAGGAGCGGCCATCTGTCAAAAACACAACCTGAATCGGGATGTTTTGTTCTTGTTTGAGGGCAATTAAGCCGCCACATCCCAGACTTTCATCATCTTGATGGGGTGCAAAAACAATCGCTGATTTCTGGCTCAGATGCATAGGCCGACTGTTAACCAGTAACCAGCGCCACAAAGCTGGAGCGTAGATGGTTCGCTTGAACCGGAAATTTAGAGATTCCCGTTTGCGATGTAACTTCTGGAAAAATCTGCTTAATAACATTAGATATTGCACCCTCAAACCTGACAAAACTTTTAGAGCGCCCAAACTTTGTACTTGATGCTTCCCTGGAGACGGCCCCACCGCCACGCTAATCTCCAACACCATTGGCGGCGGCTTTCTAACGAGCGGACTTGTGGCATTTCTTGGAGCAAGCGGCCCCAAGATTTTAAGCCCGTCTTCCAAGAAAATGGGTGCATCCCTAACGCTTGGTATTTTTTGTAAAGCAGCACCTCAGACTCGGCCCACTGTCTTGCTTGTCGATACATACCTGTCAAGGTTGGGCGGTAACGCACGTAGAGTACCGCACCAGGAACGAAGTGTAGCTTTACGCCGGATAGTTGCAGTCGCCAGCAATAATCGATGTCTTCTAACCGCAAAACTGACTCATCAAAGCCACCCATAGCTTCGTGCAGCGATCGCTTAACTCCCATTCCTCCACCGCCTGTAAACAGCAGATGCGGCATGTAGCGGCTTTTGGGCAATTCAGTTTCTTGAGTACAGGGGTGGGCTCTCACCAGCCAAGACTCGTTGAGTTTATTGGGGTCAAATCGACACCCCACGAAGTCATATTCAGCCAGCGCCTGCCCCATTGCTGCCACCCAACCTGGTGCAACCTCATCATCGGCATCACAAAAAGCGAGTGCTTCACCTTGAGCTGCTCTCGTCCCTGCATTACGGGCAGGACCTGCGCCCGCTTTGTGGGAGGCATCGACAATCCGTAAGTTGGGGATTCGACTCTGATATTGACGTACAATCTCCAGTGAAGCGTCGGTGGAGCCATTGTCCGCAACGATTACTTCCCACGGCTCCGACCACTGCTGTTGCGCCAAGGCGTCTAACTGTTTAGCGATTGTATTGGCTGCATTGAAACAAGCAATAATGACACTTAATTTCATCAAATCTCCAGGGCTATTTCAGCCAGGTCAACTTCTTGGCTCCATTGATTACGACTTTGCTCTAGTTGTCAGCACAACCAGTCCACCAGCGTGACTAGTAGGTGGGGTGATGCATCGAAGGCACAATATCGAATAGGTTAGTTTTTCGGTACTACAACGTTAGGCCACGCTCAGTAACGCTGCGATCGCGGTGTCCACTTAAGCACTCCTAATGGGGTAATTGGTTGGTCAGCGAGACTAATAAACGATGAGGATTATTGAGGGTTATTACTGAATCTAATCAGTTCTTAAAATAACTTAAAGCAGCTAGATTCGGTATTATTACGGAGCTGTATAAATATTCCTCCAATTTAGTTAAGTCTGCCAGCTGTCAACGCCATCTTTTATTCGATCTTTAAACTTAAGCGGAGAATTTATAAGGCAGTATGAATGTTAGTGATACAAGGGCTACATCCTCTTGTCTTAGGTGAGCTTTTAAGCTAATAAGGGCAGTCTGTGTGATCACTACGCATTTTCAGGCTGCTAACTTGACGACTGCAATTGCCTCTACGTTTGAAAACTCATACAAAGCGATCACCTTATACTGAGTTGCAACCCAATCTGTAATTCTGGAACTAGTGCTGAATGCTGAGAACTTTTTAGCTGATTATGAGGTTACGACTAATAAAGTGACTTAGTATTAATTTACACTAATGAGTTTTAGCGGTTCGGATGGCATGATATACATCAGTTTGGCTCCCTCAGGTTGGGCTTCTGCTGGTTTGAGTTGCAGCCATTCCTGAAAGCTGATGCCTAGTTGAGCGATCGCCTGTACTTCACCTTGATACGCTTCAAAACGACGATACGTTTCAATCATTGCCTCCATTTTTTCCATCACTTTAGGCAGTTTGGAGTAAATCAAGGCTCCGTTGTTCTTGAACTGCGTATACTCTATGACTGCATCTGGAAGTGAGCGTACCCACTGGTCGTTGCTTTGGGCAATCTTAAAAAAGTTTGAGCGCTGCTCTTGAAATATAGAATTCTCGTTTAGCTCTGGATTTAGCCACTTATAAACATGGGTCAATCTTGATAAATCAATCTCTTCATTTAAGGAGGGATGTAAGTAAGCAGCAGGGTTAGTTGTAAGCAGGATATTGATATATTTTTCAAGCCGAGAACGAAGAACTATATTGCCTTTTTGCAAGCAAAGAGATGCTGTAGTTGGCTCTCCTGGCTCTAAATGGCAACGTGCCTCAGCAATACAGGCTAGAAATAATGTTAGAAGATGCTTATCCGCAGCTCGGCTGCTAGACTCGATTGCACTATCGGCATATGCAAGGTAATGTTCCTTGGCTTCCAAGAAGCGATTAATTGCTTGAGCAGCAAAAACTTTGCGATTATCAGGATCAGCCATTGTAAAAGCAAAATCTGCCAAGCTTATCGCTGCACGAAGATTTGCATAAAATGACAGGTCAATTTTGACGGCTAATTGCTCATTAGATTTCAAGAGGACTTCTTTGGTTTGCTGTAGCTGTTTCTCGACATGATCTAGGCGATCGCTCACCATCTGGAATCCCATTACTGAGACACCTAGATTAATGATCGAAACTCCTAAATTAAGGACGCTAGCAACAGAACCGATGTCAGAGAGAATTCCAGGCATTGAGCTTGGTACAATTTCACGCAACCATTGAACTGTACGTTTTGTCTGTGTTTCACGAATCATTCCTCCTACTCTTTCATAAGTGCCGTCTGCGAGACCTTTTTTGATCTCGTCTGTCAGCACAAATGTTGTTGTAACTGTAGTCATAAATTTCTATTCTTCTTGTGAATACGAGCTAACTCTAATATTCTTTGTTAGAGTTCCCGAAAATTAGCTAACCCTTAACCACTAAAGAACATGGAAATCTAATTATGAAAAATTTTAATTTTCAAAATGTCCTAGAGGACTATTAAGAGGTAATTCAACAATAAAATTAGTTAAATTTTTATCACTCTGCACCTGAATTGAACCACCTAAATGTGTAACTAATTTACGAACTAAAGCTAAGCCTAATCCGGTGCCTGCTTGTTTCCAGGGGTCAGAACTAGGAATGCGGTAGAACTTGTCAAAAATTCGGGTTTGTTCGTTTGGTGGAATTTCTACACCAGAATTACTGACACTCAACTGCAAAGTTTCTGATTGAGCAGTAGCCGAGACGGTAATATGTTCTTGAGCAGGAGTGTATTTACAAGCATTGCTGAGTAACTCAGCTAAAAGGCGCTCTAGATGTGAAGCATCAGACACGAGAAAAGGTAATTGATCGGGAAGCTGAAGTTGGAGTGTTTGCTGTAAATTGTTTGCTTGTTCTACAAAAGGCTCAATGATTGCAGGTAGCCAATTGTGCAAATTAATTACCCCTAACTCTAAGGATTGATTGCCTGCATCAAGCCGTTGCAGATCAAGCAAATCATCAATTAAATTAATTTCTCGCTCACATTCATCTTTGAGAATTTGTAGATAGCGAGTAGTTTTACTGCCTTCTGGATGAGATTGATCAGCGTATTTAGTGCGCTCTTTTTGTAGGGATAATTCCAGCATGTGAGTTGCCATTTTCATGCTAGCCATTGGGGTTCGTAACTCATGGGAAACCGTGCTGAGAAATTCATCCTTAAGGCGATTCAGCTTTTCGAGCGCTTCTACTTGAGCTTGGGAAGATTGGTACAGCCGAGCTTGGCGGATGGCGATCGCGCACTGATTTGTTACCTGAAGCACCAAGCGAATTTCTAGCTCATTAAAAACTGCATACTTTTCCTTAAACAGCCACAAGTCGCCAATCACACCTTGGTCATCAAAAATGGGGCAAGCCAACATTGCTAAGCGGCCTCGACCGGAGGCTGGGGTGACTTCGCAAAACTGCGAATACTGTCCTTGGTGAAGTTGCTGATAAATTTCGGGAAATTCAACTGCTTTTGGCACTAAGCGGCAGCCTACCGTATTAGGCATCATGTACTCGTGAGGAATCTTGGCGCAGAGCTGCTCTCCCCCATAAAGGCTGGTACCACAGCAAGAAACTCCCAACACATTCACGAGTTCTGCTATTGCTGTTTCAAGGATTTGGCTCTCATCAAGGCTGTCACGAACTTTATCGGTAATCCGTTTCAGCATTGCTTCATACTCCAGCGCTCGCTGCAATTGAGTCGTGCGCTCCTGCACTTGGCATTCTAAGTCGGCGTTGAGATGTTGGACCTGCTGGTAAAGCTCTGATTGCTGAATCGCGATCGCTACTTGGGTTGTGAGTCGTTCCACCAACTTGATTTCGGAAGGTTGCCAGCGCCGGGGGCCAGAGCAATGATGAGCCAGGAGTAGTCCCCACAGTTGGTCTCCTTGCAAGATCGGCACGACTAAGTTGGCGCGGACGTTAAATTGAGCCAACAAGTTAATGTGACAAGGCGCAATCCCGGCGGTGTAAATATCCTCGACTGCTCGCACATGGCCCTGCTTGTACTGCGTAATGTAGGTGAGGGCGAAGCAAGGATCTTTCGTATTCTTGCCCAACACAGAGGGCCATTCGCTTCCAACCGATTCGACTGCGATCGTGCCGCTCCAGTCTGGTTCAAAACGATAAACGCTGACGCGATCGGTTTGAAGAAACTGTCGTACCTCGACAACCGTGGTGTTGAGGATATCTTCTAAATTGAGCGATTGCCGGATGCGTTGCGAAATCACTCCCATCAAGTGTTCCCACTCGGTTTGTTGGTGCAGTTCTACCATCGCTTTGCTGGCTTGAAGCAACCGCCGCACCCGTTGCCGTAACACGGCCCAATGGATCGGTTTGGTGATGTAGTCCGTAGCTCCTGCGGCAAAGGCTTGATCAACCGAAGCTTGGTCATCTAGTGCGGTGATCACCAATAGAGGGGTGCGATCGCCTCCTGGTAATGTTTTGAGCTGACGGCAACAGGTGAAGCCATCCATCACAGGCATGATGGCATCGAGCAAGACAATGTCTGGGCGGAGGCGAGCATAAATCGTCAAACACTGCTCTCCGTCTCGCGCTTCGGCGACTCGGTATCCTTCTTCCTCCATGGTTTCTCGTAACAGCGATCGCGCCGTTTTATTGTCATCGACAATGAGAATTAGAGGAGCATCTGGAGAGACAGAACTCATGCTGGCACTTCTAGTCTGGGGCAGACTGCATTGGGGGTAAATAGAAGCTTTGTAGTGAACTTCTAGTGAATAAAGTTTTTGTTTATAATCTGCCCTAGTATGCCCACTGTTCAAGGTTCTCTATAGGGCAAAAGCGCGGATTCTACATCGGCCACCCCAGCAAGAAAGTCCGCAATTAAGAGGATGTCACTTCAATCAAGCGATCGCCGATCGCAACTGTACCGCCTTGGATCACCGTAGCTAGGACTCCAGTTTGGCGATGACCCAAAGTGGGTTGCAAGGCCGCGAAAATGGAGCAATCTTGCATGCCTGTATCTGGATTGACATCAACATTGACACAACGGTTGATCGGCGCTGCGATTGCCACTTGAGCAGTACCCAGTTGAAAGGTTTTGCCGACCCAACTCAACTCTTCCCAAGCAGGAATGCCTGTGAGCATAACGTTGGGTCGGAAGCGGCGCGGATCAACGGCATGTCCTAACTTCTGGCCTAAATCTTCTAAGCTGGCTTGGTTGATCAGCGAAATATGGACAGGATCGCGGTCAGGGTAGCGGGTGCTGTTGCCGTCGCCCACTAAACACAAAGGTGCTTTCTCTGGATGGCGAGCGGTGGCAGTGGGTTGCAGCGCCGCTAAGTATCCGGTAAAAAAAGCGCCAATGCGATCGCGCCCTTTGGGTGTGTTAGTCACTTCAGCTAACAACTCTACCCCTTGCTGCTTCACCATTAACTGGCTGGTGCCTGGGTCATACTCACAAGTTAAGCTGGCTAAACCAGGCCAGTCAGCCTGCATGGCAAAATTGTTTTTCCTCATCCACGGCACTTCGGCTTCTGACTCCATTGAGGCTGCATCGGCATACATCAGGGCAAAGCCGCGATCGCCTGGAATGCCGTGGCCTGCCTGGAGCGAGACGCGATCGCCAGCATGAGGGGTTAGCCCTTTGATGAAATAGGTAAACAGGTGGGTGACTTCTATGGTGCTCATCTATCTGTTGTGCGATCGCTCTTAGATCAAAATTTCATTTCTAATCCTGCCATTTATTCCGGATAGAGCCCTGCCTTCCTAGAAGAAAGGAATGGTAGATGCACCCTGAATTCAATCCCTGGCTTCGGCTGGGGGTTTTTTGTTTGTGTTCCAGTTGTAAATTTTTTAATCTGGATTCCGTAGGTTTAGAGCTAGGCATGTACTTTTAGATGCATGAGTATGCATCAAATCCGCGATCGCCACAAATATGCCATTCTTTCCTGGGCAGTTTTGCTGATCAGCCTCACGGAAACTCTTCTAGGAATTCCTACTCTAGCTCAGGGGAGTGGCAAACCCACCAACCAGTCACCGTTGCCGCCCGCCTATGTGGAGGCGATTGAGGATGCTAAGTTAGCAGAGCCGCAGGAAATTTACCGCAACCTCACACCCATCGTTTGGTACAACCCTGCTTTAGTTTGGGATCGAAGCCGCGTTTTAGTAACAGTGTGGACCACTTATTCTGGGTACGCCAGCCGAGTGGGTGGTTTGATGCGTTTGCCTCTCGATCTTTGGGTGACAGCGGCTCCCGATTTACAAAATTTCTGCAAAACCTACCGTCCTACCCAGAAAGTCTCCCTAGCCCATCGACTCAACCAACTGTTGGGGTTGCCTCCAGATGCAGCGAACCAGTCTCGATCCATCGTGGAATTGTGGGTAGAACCGAGACACCTGTTTCGTCCCACGCCTGACCCTGACATTAGCGATCGCGAGGCAACCTTAGAATTTCCGCTGAATGAGTTTGCTACAACCCCGCCGAGTTATCAGGAGTGGTTTAGCGCTCAGTTTGCCAGTCGCTACCCCGCTACGGGTAAGTCTTATCCCTGGACCCAACTGGGATACACCTATGACTGGGGCAGTCAATCAGATTGGCAACGGGTTAAGCCAAATCACCCCGCTCAGGTGGGCTTAAGCGAATTTGTGGTTCGCCAGGGAGCCCAGGTAACAGTTCGTTCTACTCAGAGCGCTGAAGCGTATTGCCGCTAGCTCAACCGTTGTCTAATATTAGATCGCCCTGCTGATTTAGGATAAACGACCTGAGCGGGCAGCCAACTCCAGGAAAATAGAGCATCACGTCCTTATGGATCCTGGCAAACGAGGGTAATCGCAGTGACTTCCGGTGGACAAAAGAGCCGCCCAGGGAGATAGGTACCCAGACCCCGGTTGACGTAAAGCAAATTATCTCCGACTTGATGTAGGCCGCTAGCCCATTCCCAATGCTGCACCACTCGGTGGCAATGTTTTCTCATAGATGGAATGGCGCTGCGGAGCGTTTTGGGAATGCTGTAGAAAACATCTTCGTACAATTTGGAAATTGTGCCAAAACCAGGGATGACAACTTGACCACCGTGAGTGTGACCAGAAAGTTGCAAATCTACGCGCCACTTTTGCAGAATTTGGGCCGTATCCGGGTTATGGGAAAGAACAATCCGGGGCAGAGCGGGATCTAGCTCGCTGAGGACTGGAGTGGGGGCAAACTCTCCCGACCAAAAATCGGCTAAACCCACAAAGGCCAAATCGCTGCCCAAGGGGTAAGCCACTTGATTCCACAAAACCTGAGCATCAATACTGGTGAGAGCAGCCGTAACTTCCGCTTGAGAGTGATCTTCGTGCAGATCGTGGTTGCCTAAAACTGCCAAGATGCCGAAGCGGCTGCGTAATTGCTTTAGATGCCGCACCAGATCATGAATGGGATCTGGCTCATCCGTGACATAGTCCCCGGTGAGCAAAATTAAATCTGGCTCCAAGGCATTACTAGCGGCGATCGCCTGGGTGAGTAAATCGTCTGAGAGCCGCAAACCATCGTAGTGAAAATCAGAAAACTGCACGAGCTTTGTATTGTGCAGAGCCGGAGGGAGCCCAGCGATCGCAACAGTCACAGGATCAACGCTTAACGGTCCAGTCAGGAGTCTGTGCATGGCTTCAGGATGGCTGACTTCACTGGCCTCAGCCTAGCATTTTAGGTCTGCAAATATACTCAGTCACGCAAGACGTAGCCTACCCCCCGTACGGTTTGAATCAAGCGTTTTTCTTGATTGGCTTCGAGTTTGAGGCGGAGATAGCGAATATAGACTTCAATAATGTTGGAGTCGCCCATGAAGTCGTAGCCCCAAACTTGCTCCAAAATGCGATCGCGGGTAATTACTTGGCGCGGGTGAGCCATGAGGAAATCCAGTAGATCAAATTCTTTCGCAGTGAGTTCAATGGCGCGATCACCCCGGAAGACTTCGCGAGTTTGGCGATTCAGACTGAGATCTGTGAACTGTAAAACTTCTGGTTCAGTTTCTTGCACTCGTCGGAGGTGGGCTCGGACTCGTGCTAGCAATTCTTCAATACTGAACGGTTTGACGACATAATCGTCGGCTCCTGCGTCCAGCCCTGCCACGCGATCGCTAACTTCATCCTTGGCCGTGAGGAGCACCACTGGAACTTTATCGCCTGTGGTGCGGAGGCGACGGCAGACTTCCAAACCTGACAAACCAGGCAGCATCCAGTCGAGAATAATTAAATCGGGCTTGGCATCTCGGGCTGTGGTCAGTCCTACGAAGCCATCGTGCGCCAGACTCACCTGATAGCCTTCATAGCTCAGCTCGAGCTCAATAAATCGAGCCAGCTTCACTTCATCTTCAACCACTAGGATGTGGGCTGGAGGGGCGGTCATAGTTTTACAGAGGGATTGGGTAGAGTGACCGTAAAGACGCTGCCCTCCCCTAGTTTGGAGCGCACCGTAATGCTGCCTCCCATACCTTCGACTAAGGTTTTCACAATCGACAGCCCCAGGCCACTGCCTCCAGTCGAGCGAGAACGAGCTTCATCCACGCGGTAGAAGCGCTCAAAGATGCGGGTTTGGTGGGGGAGATCAATACCGCAACCGCGATCGCTGACTTGGAGAGCGACAAACTCATCAAACTGATGCAAGCGTAGAGTTACAGGGGTGTGAGGCTCAGAATATTTAACCGCGTTATCGATCAGATTGATCAATACCTGTCGCAAACGGCTGCGATCGGCTTTGACGTGAATCGATTCTGCTCCGGAACCGTGGGCATCGAGACGCTCAATTTCAACTTGAATGGTATGACTACTGAATGGGTCTGCCATGCTAGCTACTTCGCGTAACAGTGCAGCTAAATCAATCGGTTCCCAAGAGAGATGCAAATAGCCGCTGTCGGCTCTCGCGAGATCGAGGAGGTCTTGCAACAACCGGATAATGCGCTCAGTTTCGACTGCGGCAATATCTAGGGCTTCCTGCTGAGCTTCTGTTAAGTTCTGGCTACGGCGCTGCATACTTTGCAGATAGCCGTGCACAATCGTCAGCGGCGTGCGTAATTCGTGAGAAACATTACTGACGAATTCTCGCTGTTGCGTCCAAGAGTCAGACAAGCGAGACAACATCGTATTGAAAGTCTGCGCTAAATCAGTGACTTCGCTAGGAGCACTATCGAGTTGTAATTGTGCTTGTCCCAAATCATCCACCGAAATAACTTGAGTCATCTGGCTCATCTCTCGCAAAGGTTGCAGCGATCGCCGAATATAAGACGCGATCGCCATGGCCAGCGCCAGAATTGCTAGCAAATTGACTAAGCTTAAGCTGCGAATCAAGCCTAAAAACCGAGCTTGATCCCGGGTAATATCTTGAGCAATATAGAGTTTGCCGATGCGAGTGCCGTTAATGGCTAAAGGCTCGCTACTGAGCAACAAATAAGAGCCATTAATCCAAGAACTTTGGGGTTTAGTCGGCAGCCAGGGCAGAGAATCCACTGCCGCCACAATTTGGCTGGCTCGCTCCGTTTTCAAAGTTTCGGCTTGGGCTAAAACACTGCCATCCGGTGCCCTAGCCCAAATGAGCAGATTCGGACTAGTGACGTTGTTGATGGCCCGTCGCAACCCAATGTCTACCGGAATCATTTCGCTGTACAGTTCCACATCGCGTGGCAAGCGATCGGTGAGATAGATAATATTTTGTTTGTGAGAATCAATCAGAATTTGGTAGGTCGTCCAAGTTGTCCAGATGGCCACCCCACCGAAACTGAGAACTGATGCCCCTATAATGCCAACCGTGAGCCGAAACTGTAGCGAAAATGGATCGATTCGCCCCTTGTTTTGAGTAATTTTTGTGAGCAAATCGCCAATGAGATTCATTCAACTAGCTATTGGTGAAGATTCAATTTTGTCTACTCAAAGCTATTTTTTTACTTCACAATCAAGTAAAAGTAAAACTTAAAAAGATGATGTGGCTCTAAACCAAATATTAGTTTTTCCTGAGAAAGTTAGATTCTTCAGCGATCGCTCAGTTGACTGATCCCTTGTTGATAAACCTGGTCAAATACAGCTTCTAACGGAGCGTGGTTACCCCGCATCTGATCCACCACCTGCTTTGCCCAGACAAAATACTCGCGCTGGCGATCGTAAGACCAATCCGCCGGAGGTGAGGCAATAATATCTCGCAAATTAGAGATTTTATCAGCCAGTTTCACCAACTTTGCCTTGTCACTTAAATGCGCTGCATGCTCAACTTGCTGTTGTTTTCGCTCTTGTTTAGGTAGAGATTTGTCATCTGTCACCTCTTTGACCAACTGCTGCACTTCCTCGCCAAACTCCTGGGCCAACTCAGCGAAAGTCGTTGCAGTATCCTCAACCGTGTCATGGAGTAGTGCTGCCATAATTACCGCTGGATCTGTGACTCCTCCGGTATTCCACAACAAATTCACCAAACTAATTGGGTGATTAATGTAAGGAGAAGCCTCCAAATCTTTGCGTCGTTGGTCTCGATGCTTACGCGCCGCAAAATCTAAAGCTTGCCAGATCAACCCAGCTTGTTGCGATTCCATAGAACTGCTCCACGTCAGCACCTCTAGTCTATGAACTACAAGACTAATTTAGCTCTGAGTAATTTTGCGGAGTTTTTGTCAGACCAACTGGAACTCCTGCATTGCTGGCAAAAAATTGCTGTTTTCATGACCCGACCGACTGAGTTTGAGCAGCACAAAGCGTTGCAGCGGTAAGAGCGATCGCCATTGCTCCAGCGTCAACCCTACCCCAGTTTCCGTAGCCTTCTCCTGCACACTCACTGGAATTGCAGTTTCATCCATCCAAGCAGGGCAGGCCTCAATCGGTAGATCACTCGCAGCGTGGCCCGTATGCTCCACAACTATCCGCTGTAAATGCTCCCGATAACTCACAACCTCCGCCTCCATCAGACAAGGGAGATCTACCAAAGATTGCCGCTCCCCTTGCGTAAACTGATGCCAATGTTGCAACTTCAACTTCACACCACAAGTATCCAGCTTGTAGCGCACCTGCATGGGAATACAACGGAGAGACTCAACAAAATCAGCTTCAAACTGGAAAAAGTCAGACATGAGGAGGGGAGTAGAGGAGGGAGGAAGGATGAGAGATGAAAAGTGAGGAGTCAGGAGTCAGGAGTGAGGAGTCAGGAGTGAGGAGTCAGGAGTGAGGAGTCAGAAGGAATGAAAAAAGAAATAGAACCAGAATCGAAACACTGACAGTTACGTTCGTTTGGAGGGGGCCTGGGGGACGCAACCGTCCCTCAGCAGGGGTTTGGGGGCGAGTGCCCCCAAGGCTCGGATTTCGTAAATTTAGTGCTCCTTAGCATTCACGTGACGAACCACCCAATAACTAATAGAGAGAGAGAAAATCGCGATCGCCAAACCAATCAACTCCACCCCTGTCGTCTTCTCAAAATCCAAAATAATAATTTTACGCGCCACCGCAATCAGCGAAGTCACCACCACCAGTTCCACTTGCACCACATGCTTGCGCAGATAAGCCGCAATATTTTCTAGAATCTCTAACGCAATCAAGATATTGAGAAATAGCCCAAAGATCTCAATCAGTGTGGTGCTAAATAACCCAAAAGGCTCAGAAAAGATCTCTAAAACTAGAAATCTCACCAAATCAATCACTGCTACGGCTAAAACCACCACCATAGCAATCGACAAAGCTCTAGAAACTAATGCCTCGGCCCCACCCAGGAACCTGAGAAAGTTCTCATTGCTGCCAGCATCGGCACATTGTCTGGTGACTTTTTTCAGCGATCGCATCTTTACAGCGCTCAGCCAGATTAAGAAGATGGTGCGAGAATACTCGATCGCGCGGCGGGATGCAAATTCTCTTGAGGACTCATACCCGCTTTGATCGGCACCAATTGCACCGCACAAGCTTTCAACTCTGGCTGTTTAGAATCGGGGCAACACTCTGGATGCGTCAGGGCATTCGCTTCGGCCTGGTCAGCCCACAAAAAGCCCCAATGCATCGGCACAAACACCGTCCCAGGTGCGATCGCCTTCGTTACCGTGACCGGAAAACGGGCCAACCCCCGCCGCGATCGCACCTCCACCCAATCTTTGTCCTGTAAGCCCAATTCAGACGCATCACGGGGATGAATTTCTAGAAAAGGATTGGGATGCATTTGCCGCGTTTTCTCAATTCGTCCGGTGCGAGTTTGGGTGTGCCAGTGACCGTAAAGGCGGCCTGTCGTCAGCACCAAAGGATATTCCGGATCAGGCCGTTCGGCTAAACCGCGAGAATGGTAAGCCCCAAATCGCGCCCGCCCATCGGGAGTGTGGAATCGAAGCTCTTGATAGAGTCTCGCAGGTTCTCCAGGCTTGACCTGACCCGAATCTCGACAAGGCCACTGAGCTGGGCCTTTAACTCGCAGGCGTTCGTGGCTCAGTCCCGTCATTTCGCAAGGGCGATCGCGAGTAACTTGAGCAAATTCAGCGTAGACCTCCGCAGAAGTCGTAAAGGCAAACTGCTGAGCAAATCCTAAGCGCCGCCCCACTTCCGCAAAGATTTCCCAATCCGCTTTCGCTTCACCCGGGCGATCGCGAAACGCCTGACAAAGTGTGACTCGTCGCTCCGAGTTAGTCATCACCCCAGTTTTTTCGCCCCACTGGGCTGCTGGCAAAAGTAGATGAGCATACTCAGCCGTCTCCGTGGGGAAATAAGCGTCTTGGTAAATAGTGAAGGGCGATCGCTTCAGCGCGGCTTTGGTGCGCTCCAAGTCAGGCATACTCACCGCAGGATTAGTGGCAGCAATCCACAGCACCCCTACGTCTCCCTGCTCTAACCCAGTGATCATTTCCCAAGCCGTCCGACCCGGATGCGGAGAAATCTGCCCAGGCTTCAGCCCCCAAAATTCCTCTAGTTCCGCTCGGTGCTGGGGATTTTGCACCACGCGGTAGCCTGGAAGCAAGTGAGCTAAGCCACCTGCCTCTCGGCCCCCCATCGCATTGGGTTGACCAGTTAGAGAAAATGGCCCCGCTCCGGGCTTGCCGATTTGCCCTGTCATCAGGTGCAGGTTGATCAAGGTTCGGACTTTAGCCGTACCTTCGCTAGATTGGTTGACTCCCATCGACCAGAGGGAAAGTACTCGCTCAGATTCTCCCCAATAACGAGCCGCAGTTTCCAAGTCTTCCACGGCAATGCCACAGCGCTGCGCCGTCATCTCAGGTGTGTAGTCTTGCATGACCTGAGCAAAGGCCGGGAAGTTAGCAGTGCATTCATCGATAAAGCTGACATCAAAATGGCCCCACCGCATCAGCAAGTGAGCCATGCCGTTCATTAAGTCGATATCAGTGCCAGGACGAATAGCTAAATGGAGATCTGCGGCTTGGGCGGTGGCGGTTTCGCGCGGATCAACCACAATCATTTTGACGTGGCGGTTTTGCTTGTGGTACTTCCGCAGGCGATTAAAAATGATGGGATGACATTCGGCAGTGTTAGTTCCAATCAGAAACGCGCAATCGGCCAGTTCTAGGTCGTCGTAGCAGCAGGGAGGACCATCTGCCCCGAAGCTTTGAATGTAACCAGAGACCGCTGAAGACATGCAAAGACGCGAATTGGCATCAAAGTTGTTGGTGCCGAGACACCCTTTCAGCAGTTTTTGGGCCGTGTAGTAGTCCTCGGTTTGGAATTGACCGGACCCGTACATGCAGATCGCTTCGGGCCCTTGCGTGTACCGGACAGTTTGCATGCGCTGCACGATGCAATCATAAGCTTCTTCCCAGGTAATGCGGCGAAACGGCTGGGTTAAAGTATCCCGCAGCATGGGGTAGAGCAGGCGGTCTTTATTCAACGATTCTGCGATGGTGGCTCCCTTGACGCAAACCATTCCGTGGCTAGAAGGATGAGCGCGATCGCCCCGGACTTGCCAAATGGGTGTACCAGCACTATCTCTGTTAATCGGCTTACCAGGCTGCGCGGGTGGCAACACTTCTAAGCCACAGCCAACACCGCAGTAAGGACAGAGAGTTTTAGTCGAGTCAGTCATAACTGTCGTCTATTGGTAACCGTACATCTAAGAGAAAAAATGGTAGCGTCAAGCGGCGAGAGCTATAGTGCTGCCTGCTTGACGCTTTTTCTCTGCTAGCGGTACGGATGTTCGATGGGCTTACACTTTTGATAAGCATAAATACTTACCATTCTAATGTAGGCAACCTGAAAATGAGGCAGCACGCCCCCTTTAGGGATGGGTGATTAGGAATTAGTATGTGATTCATCCGCCAACATAGGAATGGACTGGAGATCTGAGGTTTCAGCTGGGTCATCGTAGTGAGCCGCAAAGGAGCCTTGGGGTTCTTGCAACAAGAAGGCGCATAAGCTGGCGCAAATCAGCGCGGCGATTCCCATCGTTTGGAATAGCACCTGAGCATCGGTAAGGCTGAAGATGGTGAGATAAACCACGCCACCAAAATTGCCGTAGGCACCAACATTTCCAGCGACTTGTCCTGTGATCTCTTTTTTAATCAGAGGCACGATGCTGTAAGTAGCTCCACAGCCAGCTTGGGCAAAGTAAGCCGAAAACATGGTGACAGCGATCGCCAAAGGAATGGGCCAGTTTTGGTTGATGTTATAGGCTAAGAGATACCCAACGCCGATGCCAAACATGAGGAGGGTCATCGTCCATTTGCGGCTACCAAATTTGTCAGAGATCAAGCCGCCGCTGGGACGAGAAACTAAGTTGAGGAAGGGATAGCAAGCTGCGATCATCGCTGCCATCACATGTTCTAGCGCAAAGGTGTTCTCGAAAAAGGCAGGCAGCATGGAAACAGCCGCGAGTTCAGAGCCAAAGCTGGTGACATAAGTGAACTCTAGCAAGGCAATTTGGCGGAATTGGTAGCGATCGCTAGGTTTATAGATTTTTCTGCCGCTTAACAATTCGCGGTTGACATCCCAAGCTTTGTGAGTTTGATAAGCAAACAGGGCGGCCAGTAAACCCCAAGCCACCAACATTTGAGGCGTGTTGAAAAAGTTGATTTGGGGTTGTGCTAAGCGCCATGCTAACAAGGCCAACGCCAGGATCAAACCTAAGTTTGACAGGATCAACGCCCAAAAACTTTTAACACTGGTGACTTCGAGCGAGCCGCTGCGCTTGGGACGGTGATATTCCTGCCCGGAGGGAGTGTCTTGCGCCATCCGCATGTAGATGTAGCCGTAAATGGCTGCAACGATGCCGCTCAGGGCGATCGCCACCCGCCAACCGCTACTGCCGCCGGCTAAAAAAGCACTACCAACAGCGAGCGAGGGGAGAGCAAACTCCGCTGCAAAGGCTCCAAAATTTCCCCAGCCGCCATATACGCCTTCGGCTACCCCAATTTCTTTAGGCGGAAACCACTCGGACACCATGCGAATGCCAACGACAAAGCCAGCGCCAACAATGCCCATGAGGAGACGGCTAATCACCAACTGGCCGAAGTCTTGGGATAGAGCGGTGGCTAAGCAAGGAACGACGGCAAACATCAACAACACGGAATAGGTAATCCGGGGGCCGAAACGATCCAGCAGCATGCCGATGATGATGCGAGCTGGAATTGTAAGGGCCAGGTTACAAATGCCTAAGGTTTTAACTTGCTCAGTGGTGAGGTCTAAGTCTTTGCCAATGGTGGTGGCGAAGGGTGCAAAGTTAAACCAGCAAACAAAAGTGAGAAAAAAGGCAAACCACGTCAGGTGAAGAATGCGGTAGCGACCCCTGAATGACACCAATCCTTGAAGCACGTCAAAACCTTTGAATTCAACAGAGGGATCAATCCCTAATTCCAAGCGGGTAAAGTTGCGGGTACGGAGTGAGAGATAGCCCCAAAATCGATGACAGTTGTCAGAGCCAGAGTTAGTGCGCTAGGGCAAAGCGACTGTAGAGGAAATCGAGAGCGTAGTTACGGAGGCTGTAGTATTCTGGGCTTTCTAACAACTGAGCGCGATCGCGAGGACGAGGGAAGGGGATCTCTAGCACCTCACCAATCTGAGCCGAGGGGCCATTGGTCATCATTACCAGGCGATCGGCTAGGAATAGCGCCTCGTCAATGTCGTGGGTAATCATCATCACGGTGCAACGATGATCCCGCCAGATTTGCAGCAGCTCCTCTTGCAGTTCTTCCTTCGTGATCGCGTCTAGCGCTCCAAAGGGTTCATCCAAGATCAGCACTTCCGGACGAATGGCCAGAGCACGGGCGATCGCGACCCGCTGTTTCATCCCGCCCGACAGTTGCCCTGGTTTTTTGTCAGCGGCTTCTGTTAGACCCACCATTGCCAGGTGTTCCCGGACAATCTTCACCTTCTCAGCCCGTGGCTTGTCGGGATAGACTTCATCCACGCCGAGGTAGACGTTGTCAAAAGCGCTCATCCAGGGCAGCAAAGCGTAATTCTGGAACACCATCATCCGGTCGGGTCCAGGCTGAGTAATGCGTTTGGTTTGCAAACGCACTTCTCCGGTGGTGGGTTTGTTAAAGCCTGCCACCATGTTTAGGAGGGTTGACTTACCACAGCCAGAGTGACCGATGACGCAGATAAACTCGCCTTCGTAGACCGTGAGATCAATTCCATCTAAAACTGTGTAGGGACCGTTGGGCGTGGGGTAGACCTTAGAAACGTTGTCAATGACCAAGAAAGGGTCTCGGTTCATGGCTGGAGATGAATCTAAGGCTTGACCGTCGAGAATTTGCATGGTTCCTAGGGGAGGAGGGATGAGAGGAAGGATGAAAAGGGAGGGAGGAGGGATGTTCGGCTCTGCCGTTCGCGAAGCGTAAAAGAAAAGCTAGGCGGCGATCGTGGGACTTGTGGAGGTAGGAGTAGTTGCAGTTGGGGTGGGGGCGGGTTGATCGAGGATGATTTCTTCGATGCGGATATCGCGATGGATCGTGAGGCGATTGAGATAACCGATGGGATCGTCGGGGTTGAAGAGAGTGCCATCAAAGAGCTTAAAGGAATCGCGATCGGGTTCGGTATCGGGCCAACCGAGTTGTCTAGCGGCTTCTCCATACAGATCGACCCGCCGGACGCGATCGAGAACTTCGACCCAATTTTTGGGGAAAGCAGTAATACCCCAACGAGCGAGTTGAGTCAAAATCCACAGCCCTTCTACGCGACCAGGACAGTTGGCTTGACCGACGTGAAACTGGTTGTAGCGAGGCAAGTTTTGGGGCGCTTCGCCGTTGCCGCGATTGTAAGGGTCGATGAAACCAGGTCGAATGTACTGGGCGGCGGTGCCGACATATTCAGGCCGAGCTAGCAGTTCTACAATCTCTTCCCGGTGGCGGCGATCGTCACAGTATTCGCAGGCTTCCAGTATCGCTTTGAGCAGAGCGATGTGAGTTTCAGGATGCTCGTTTGCCCATTCTTCACGCACCCCTAAGACTTTCTCTGGGTGTCCGGGCCAAATGTCGAGATCAGTGGCGATCGCATATCCCAATCCTTCCTGAATCGCCCGCGAGTTCCAAGGTTCACCTGAACAATAGCCGTCGATGTGGCCTGCTTTGAGGTTGGCGACCATCTGCGGCGGCGGAATGACAGTTAAGCTGACATCTTGATCGGGATCAATGCCTCCGGAAGCTAACCAGTAGCGCAACATCAAGTTGTGCATGGAAGCAGGATGGACAACTCCCAGGGTATGAACTTGGTCGGGAGCTTGACGGATGGCGTTTCGGAAGTCGGCTAGAGTTTTTACTCCTTGCTCATGAAACTTTTTGTCGAGGGTGATGGCATTGCCATTGCGATCGAGCACCAAAGCTGTAACGACTGGCACAGGCGCATTGCCACCCACACCAATGGTCATCGAAAGGGGCATGCCTGCCACCATCTGCGCGGCATCGAGTCGGCGACTGGTAATGCCTTCTGCAACCGTCTTCCAACTAGATTCTCGGACCAGATTGACTTCGTCTAGACCATGCTTCTTGAAGAAGCCCTTTTCTTTGGCGACTACAAGAGGAGCACAATCCGTGAGCGGAATAAAGCCAATGTCTAGGTTGACTTTTTCGAGGCCGTGACGGGCGATCGCAATGTTCTGCTTGGCTTGCCGCTTCTTCGCTCGTTTTTGCTGGTTGAGGAAGTAGATGATCTCACTCCGCATACTGTAGTAGTTGGGGTGGTTCACCACTTCCAAGCGATGGCGGGGTCGCGGAATCGAGACTTCTAAAATCTGACCAATATGCGATTCCGGGCCATTCGTGAGCATGACGATGCGGTCAGAGAGGAGCAGCGCTTCGTCTACGTCGTGCGTCACCATCAAGCAAGTCACACGGCTCTCTTCGCAGATTTTCATCAACTGCTCTTGCAGGTTCCCTCTGGTGAGTGCATCTAATGCTCCAAAGGGTTCATCCAGTAAAAGTAACTTAGGACGAATGGCTAAGGCACGCGCGATCGCCACCCGCTGTTTCATCCCACCTGACAACTGGCCAGGGCGCTTATCCGCCGCCGCTCGCAACCCCACCAAATCAATATGGTGTTCAATGATGCCCCGTCGCTCTCCTTTAGGCAGGTTCTTAGCGACTTCATCGACTGCTAGGGCAATGTTTTCGCGTACTGTCAGCCAAGGCAACAACGAGTAGTTTTGGAACACCACCATGCGATCGGGTCCGGGTGACGTCACTTGCCGACCTTCCAAAACCACACCACCGCTGGTGGGCTTATCCAAGCCTGCCACGATGTTGAGTAGGGTCGATTTGCCGCAGCCAGAGTGCCCGATTAGAGAAACAAACTCACCTTGGCGAATTTTTAGCTCAATATTTTTCAGCGCGACATAGCTGCCGCCATTAGAAAGCGGGAAGACACGGTCAATATGATCGACTTCAACGAAGGCAGACATGGTGCTAGGAGGGATGAAGGATGAGGGATGAAATTAGATCGGTGATTGAGAGAGATAGTAAGCGCTGAGTCATGCTGAGCATCAATATGGCTCACTCAGGCATTTACTTCTGTTCTTCAGTAACAACCAGAGAAGCGACATAGTTGACTAGCTTGTCTAGGAGTAATCCCACCACGCCAACGTAAACCAGAGCCAAAATAATTTCGCTAATGCGGGAGCTATTCCAGGCATCCCAGATAAAGAAGCCAATGCCAACGCCACCCGTAAGCATCTCAGCCGCTACGATCGCCAGCCAGGAGAGACCAATGCCAATCTTGAGGCCAGTGAAGATGTAGGGCACCGTGGCGGGAAACAGAATCTTGAAGAAGTACTTTTGCTTGGAAAGCCGCAGGACTTTAGCGACGTTGTTGTAGTCTTGCGGAATTTGCTTCACGCCAACGGCTGTGTTAATCAAGATCGGCCAGATGGCGGTAATGAAAATAACGAAAATTGCGGAGGGGTTGGCTTGGCGGAACGCGGCCAAGGAGATCGGCAACCAGGCTAGAGGCGGAACAGTTCGCAAAACCTGAAACAGAGGGTCCAAGGCCCGAAACATTAACTTGTTCGTGCCAATCAAAATTCCCAGACCGACTCCCACAATCGCAGCCAGAGAGTACCCGATCGCGACTCGCTTCAGGCTGGCAAAGATTTGCAGAGCTAGGCCTTTATCGGTGTCACCGTTATCGAAAAAAGGATCAATAATCAAATCCCAAGTTTCGGTGACGACTGTGGTAGGTGCTGGTAGCGGAGCTTTGGGGCCTGAGCAGAGAATTTGCCAAATTACCAAAAAGATGAGGATTGCGACTACAGGAGGAATCACATTAATTGCCTGCTTCCGTAGCTGAGGCAGCAAGTTGGCAGGGAAAGAATTGATGGCGTTACTACTCGATCTAGCTGTCATGCTCTCTTGTTCCTCGTTAGGTCGCAGGTGAGAAAAGAAGGGTAGGAGCCTAGACAATCAAGCCCCTACAAATTCACGGTTGGACTTAAACTTCAACTTTCTTGATTTGCAAACTCTTGAGGTAAGCTTCTGGATTCTCAGGGTCAAACTTGACGCCATCAAAGAAGGTTTCCACACCGCGAGAAGGGCTCTTAGGAGTCATGGCTTCTTGACCGAGTGCCTTAGCCGCTTCCCGCCAGATGTCTTCCCGATTCACAGCATCGACTAGTTTCTTGGTGTCTGTTTCTGGCTCAAAGTAACCCCAGCGAATATTTTCGGTGAGGAACCATTGGTCATGGCTCTTGTAAGGATAGGAAGCATTGTCAGCCCAGAACTTCATGATGTGGGGGCTGTTCTCAACCACTCGACCATCTCCGTAGTCGATGCGGCCTTGGGCTCGCTCAATAATGTCTTTGGCTGGAACCTTGAACCATTCCCGTTGGGAGAGGATGTCACACATCTCCTCTTTGTTTTCTGCCTTGTCGCACCAGATCTGGGCTTCTTGCACTGCCATCAGGAGGGCTTTAGCTGCTTTAGGATGTTTGTCAACCCATTCAGCCCGCATGGCGAAGGCTTTTTCTGGGTGGTTATTCCAAAGTTCTCCAGTGGTGAGGGCGCTGTAGCCGAGTCCTTGGTTGACGAGCTGAGCATTCCAAGGTTCGCCAACACAGAAGGCTTCCATGTTGCCGACTTTCATGTTGGCGACCATTTGGGGCGGTGGCACCACGATGGTCGAAGCATCTTCATTCGGATTTAGGCCACCCGCTGCGAGCCAGTAGCGCATCCACAGATCGTGAGTGCCACCGGGGAAGGTAACGGCGCACTTGGTTTCTTTCCCGGCGGATTTAGCTTGAGCGAAGGCATTTTTGAGCGCATTGCTCTGCAAACCCACTTTCAAGTCTTTGTAGGTATTGGCAACGGAGATGCACTGACCGTTGACGTTTAAACGCGCCAAGATGTACATCGGTACTTTCTTGCCATCAGTCACTTTGCCTTCTGAAATCAGATAAGGCATCGGAGACAGGATATGAGCGCCATCGATCCCGCCGCCCTCGGAACCCAGCACAATGTTGTCACGGGTTGCCGCCCAAGAAGCCTGCTTGGCCACTTGGACATCCTTCATACCGTACTTCTCAAATAGACCCTTTTCCTTGGCGATGATCAGGGGAGCGGAATCTGTCAGGGCAATGAAGCCGAGCTTGGCCGTGGTGACTTCTGGCGCATCGGCGGCGGCAACATTAACCGCAGGAGCAGCACTGGGGGAAGTGCTAGCAGCAGTATCGGTCGAATTAGAGGACGTACAGCCGTGGGCGAGTAGAGTACCTGCGGCTGTAACGCCTGCTGTCAAGATGAATTTCCGTCTCGAAAACTTCGTCATCCTCGTTCACCAATACTCAAGTTATAAGTTGTGAAAATTTTGGGGTGTTGGTAGTTTTCTATACCAACAACTTGTCATTACCCTACCGATGTTGCTCTAGATAAAATGTTACCCATGAGCAATTTTGAAGTTTTTCTACAGGTTTTGGCGTTTTTGTCTGTAGCGAAACATACTTGTGGTTTTTAAGCCGTAACTACCTACCTCGCAATCCATCCTGGGGATGTGAGGCTTGGGGTGCAAGGAGCGATCGCTCTCTCAATGTGCCTCTCGGTTATCACCGTGATTGAGCGAGAGGCAGTGAGGAAAACAACGGCTAATCAAGCATCAATCACAACCTTGCCGATGGGATGAGCAATACAGGTTAGAATCCAACCTGCTGCTTGCTCACTGGCATCCAATGCATCCGGTTCACCTTCATATCGCACTTGTCCTTCCAGCAGTTTTTGCTTGCAAGTGCCACAGGTACCTGCCTGACAACTGCTATCTAGCTCTACCCCTGCTTGAGTCGCTACATCCAATAACGTATCTGCTTCTGTGCAAGCAACTTCTTTGCCAGATTTAGCAAAGCTGGCGATCGCATGTTGAGCGGGAGGAGCAGGGGGAGCCGAGGGAACTGGCGTTGCCACTGCCACAGGTTGATAGCTGGATGCCGCAGGGACATTGACAGCAGCAACCGGGCTGGAAACTACCTCTTCTTCCACAGAAAACTGAATTTGAGCAGAAGTTTTTAGTGGAGTCGTGCGGATTTGAGCGCCAAAGTTTTGGATCAGGAGATTCGTGAGAAATGGTTTGAGATCTTCGCAAGGAATGGATTTCTGGACACAGGTGCCTAAAACAGCATGTTTGCCCACCTTGCCACCCATATAGAGGTCTACGCCTTCCACCGTTTTGCCATCTTTGCGAACTTTGGTCCCCATGAGGCCAATGTCAGCCACTTGAGGTTGACCGCAGGAGTTGGGGCAACCTGTCCAGTGAATCCGCACGGATTTCGGCAAAGAGAGTTCTGAATCCAATTCTTGAATCAGGGCTGCGGCGCGGTTCTTGGTTTCAATCAGGGCAAAGTTGCAGAACTGAGATCCGGTGCAGGAAACTAGCGATCGCGAGAGCGGCGCAGGATCAGCGGTAAAGCGTTGCAGCAGAGGTTCTTTCAGGAAGGGGCCTAAGCGAGAATCAGGAATATTGGGAACAATCACATTTTGTTCAACACTGAGGCGAACCTCTCCACTGCCATAGACTTCGGCGAGACGCGCTAAGTCGAACATATCTTGGGCGTAGAGGCGGCCTACCGGAACATGTAGTCCCACATAATTTAGTCCGGGTTGCTTCTGAGCGTGAATGCCGACATGGTCACGCTTATCCCAGACAATCTCATCTTTGGGAGCAGCCGTCTGGAGCGCATGACCCATTTGTTGCTCAACTTCAGAGCGGAACTTGTCGAGACCCCACTCATCAATCAGCCACATCAAGCGCGCTTTTTGGCGATTAGCCCGTAGACCGTGGTTGCGGTAGACCAAGAGAATCGCTTCACACAGAGCCACCACATCGCGGGGGTCAACCCAGACATTCATGGGGATTGCGGCTTCGCAACGTTTGGCAGAGAAGAAACCACCGACTAAAACATTGAAGCCTAGGTTGTTGTTTTTGTAGGCAGGGACAAAGGCGATGTCATTGATTTCCGCGTGGACTGAGTTATCTCGGCAGCCCGCGATCGCAATATTGAATTTCCGGGGCAGGTTGGTAAAGGAGGGATTGCCTTCACCATTGTTGGTGATCATGTCCTGCACTTTACGGACGATGCCGCGAGTGTCGATCAACTCGTCTGCATCAATCCCTGCAACGGGAGAGCCTGTAATGTTGCGGACGTTGTCCATGCCAGACTGGATACTGGTGAGACCCGCTTCCTCGAAGCGACGGAAGATATCGGGTAGGTCTTCGATGTGGATGCCGCGCAACTGAATATTCTGCCGAGTGGTAATGTCACCAGTACCATCTTCACCATAGCGTTGTAGCACTTCTCCAAGCACCCGTACTTGACCGCTGGTGAGGATGCCGTTGGGAATCCGCATCCGCAACATAAACTTGCCAGGAGTGACAGGTCGGAAGAATACACCCAACCATTTGAGGCGGTAGTCGCGATCGGTTTCATCCATCGCTTCCCAGCCAATTTGAGCAAAGCGATCAAGTTCTTTTTTGACCTCTAAACCGTCTTTTTCAGCTTTGAGCTTCTCAAATTTATTGCTTCCAGTCGCTGGATTGGTTGCTGCGGTTGTCATGAATCTACCCGTGTCACTGCTGGCTTTAAGCAAGGTTTGAATTCAGATGAATTCAATGTAATTTGCCGTTTAACGTTTCTTACCAGCTAAGGTTATGAGTACTTAGCTAGTGAATTCGTATCTATAGTTACAAAATGTTTCTATATATGAAACACTTGCATGTAAGTCATGCTGTTTTGACATAACTCGTTGATTTCAAACGATCTAAAAAACATTTGATTTTGCAACAAAGGATACAAAAGACCTGATTAATAGGTGCTGCTTCAAAAAATAAAAGCCTATCCAAATAGTCTGGATAAGCTCTTTAACTAGGAGAATGAGTTCGCTTAAGCAATTAATAAGTTGTTTTCTCCCTAGGTTCTGTTTCCCAAGTTTCAAAACTGGGCACTGATTCCAACTTTTTAGCTTTTTTGGGTTTGCGAGATGGGCGATCGCTGCCTACATACCAGTAAGAGGCTCCAACCAGGCAAGCACCACCAACCCAGTTACCAAGAGAAACAGGAATCAAGTTTTTGACATACCCAATCCAAGAAATTTGCTCAGGATCATGAGGGATAAATAGACCCAATCCCATTAGGGTCATGTTGGCAACGCTGTGCTCAAACCCTGCACCTACAAAGGCAAACAGACACCAGAAGATCAGCACTAACTTCGCGATATCCTCTTTAGTCTTAGCGGCCATCCAAATGGCTAAACAAACCAAAATGTTGCAAAGAATGCCGCGAAAAAATAGCTCCATAAAGGGAGCCTGCATTTTTCCAGCTACAGCTTCTAAGACAAAATCCTTGATCGGTCCTTTAGCCAAAAGCCCAGACTGAACCAAGAGCAAGGCTAGCAGCAGAGAGCCAGCCAAGTTACCAACAAAGCTGATGCCCAAGACTTTCCAAGTGTCTTTCCAGGTAACTTGTTTAGCGAGACTGGCAATTGTCATGAACATATGATTGCCAGTGAATAGTTCGGACCCAGCAAAAATAACTAATGACAAAGCGACCGCAAATGAGGCTCCCATTAAGGCTTTAACCGCAGGTGACCCAGCCGCATGCAAGGGTGCGCCGATGGAAAAAACCAGCATCACTCCAAAGCCAACGTAAATTCCTGCCAATACAGATAGAATCAGGAATTTAGGCAAGCTGTCTTCAACCAGTTCTGCTTTGGTGCGGGCAGCACTAATAATAGTCGCGATCGCTTCTTTCGTCATAATCAAGTCCTTTTAAAGCTGCTTTGAGCCAGGAAATTTAACTTCAAATCAAAATCTTTGACTTTGAATTTGAAAGTGTATCTCTAGCTGCAAAATCTATGTTTATGTAACTTCTGCATAGAAAGAATATTTGTATCTTTAACTACAAAATTCATCAATCAATGCAATTACTGCATGAATTCCATGCTTATTAAAAGTTGTTTTCTATACAGTTTTCTGAGAATTTGCATCATTCGAGACAGTTTGAAAAAACTGAGTTGAGCTAAAAACGCAATCTGCTTGGAAAAAATTACTTATTTTTTAATTAATTTATGCGGTTCTTGTATTAGCTCAATGAACCAAAAAAGGTGATCAAATATACAAAAACTGCATAATCCTGGTGCAATCTGTACTATTCACAAAGTATGTTCAGGTAGATTTTTTAGGCAGTTAGGAGGCTGAAAATCCCCGTAATCGGTAGTGTAGGAACTGATTTGGAGCCTTATGCGACAATTGAACGAGCAGAACTTTTATAGACTGAACATGGATCGTCGTACTTTTTTAACTTGGGTTGGCGTTGGTGGAATTGCCAGTTCTTTGCCAGTGGCGATCGCAGCTTGTTCTAACAAAACAACCACAACTTCCAACGAAACAGCATCCAATCCTGCGGCCACTTCAGGCGCGGTTGCTCGTGCAGATGGTTTTCAACCTGTGGGAACTGTGGCGACTTTAGACCAGAAGGGCCAGTTGGGCGATCAGAAGTTTGTTTCGGGGCCTTTGCTTGTGGTGCGTAATCCAGATAGTCCTGACACTTTAGCCGCAGTCAATGCTAGCTGTACTCACAAGGCCTGTCTCGTAGACTGGCAAGCCGAGCAGAAAGTTTTTGTTTGTCTTTGCCATGATTCTAAATTTGGTACGGATGGCAAAGTGTTGCAAGGACCTGCGACAGAGCCGCTCAAAACTTACGAGACAAAGCTGGAGGGAGATACAGTTTTAGTGAAAGTATAGATTTTAGTGAAAGTATTAACACCCCCGATTTGCCAATGTTAGAGGTTTTGGAAAAAGCTCAGGCTGCGGCACAACAAGCCGATTGGCCGCTACTGAATCAGTATTTGCAACAATTCTCTGCTGCTGTAAAAACGACTCCTCAAGCTAAGGAAAATGGGCCAACAGTAGCAGCGCTAAAGCAAGTGCTAGATTTGGCGATCGCGGCTCTCGCGACGGGAGACTTCCAATCGCGCTGGGATCTAGCCAAAGTGTTTCCTACCTTAGCCGCAGCGTTTGGTCAGATTGGGCAAAGTGTAGATGGGTTGATTGCACCGTTGATCGAGATTGTGCAAGACGATGCAGCCGAGGTCGAACTGCGTTGGTTTGCAATCCGAATTCTAGGTCAGTTCAACCATCCAGCAGTCATCAAAATCTTGGTGCAGTTGCTGCAATCCGAGGATACAGAAGCGGAAGAGTTGAGTGAAATTGCCGCCACTACCTTGGCAAGTTTTGGCCCTGATGCGATCGCCGCTTTAACAGAACTACTAGCCGACGAGCAATCCAGAGGGTTGGCAGTGCAAGCCTTAGCTCAGATTCGCAGCCGTGAAACCATTGCTCCCTTATGCAGTGTGGTGGATGACCCACAAGTAGAGGTGCGATCGACTGCGATCGAAGCATTAAGTAGTTTTCATGACCCACAGATTGCACCGATTTTGGTCAATGCTCTCAATGATGTGGCGGCTACAGTCAGACGAGAGGCTGTGGCGGGTTTAGCGTTACGAGCTGATTTAGCTCCTGACCTGGATGTGGTAGCCCTCCTGCGCGATTGCCTGTGGGATTTTAATTTAGCGGTGTGTCAACAAGCAGCTACTTCCTTAGGACGCTTGGGTACTCCCGCCGCAGCTGCCGCCTTGTGGCAAGTATTGCAATCTGCGGCCACTCCTGCTGTCCTTCAGTTAGAAGCAGTACGAGCTTTGGGTTGGATGCAACATCCAGAAGCTTTGAACTACTTACACCAAGCGTTGCAGCTAGAGTCCCTAGAGGTTTATCAAGCGGTGCTCACGGCACTAGGCCGAGTGGAAGCCCCTGAGTTAAAACCGCAAGCTGTCGAAATTTTATTGGCAGCCTTAGGAAGTCAACACCCTGTTGTGCAACAGCCCCACACGCAACAAGCGATCGCTCTAGGCTTGGGGCAACTTGGAGAACTAGCTGCTGTAGAACCGCTGATTCAACTGTTAGCCACGCCAGATATCGGAGTGCAGTTACACGCGATCGCAGCTTTAAAGCAACTAGCGCCTGAAATCACTCATCAAAAATTACAAACCCTGGCAGCAGATCCAGCGGCATCACCGGAACTAAAACAGGGAATAGCGATCGCTTTGCAAGAATGGCAAATGAATGGGATTGCTGATAGCAACTAACATAAAAAATCAGCAGAATTACTAGAACTCTGCTGAAGCGAAACCAAGGTTTATGCTTACTAAAAGAGCAAATTAAGCATGATCGATCAGCCGTTTAGCATGATCTTTCATGTCTTCTACCGTGTGCATAGCAGCGGCTTGATTCTGTTTGGCCTGTCCTTCGGCTAGGTCTTTAGGATCGCCTGTTACATTGCCAACTGCTTCTTGAACTTTACCTTCAATGTTTTTAGCAACAGCTTTAGCTCTATCCTCAATACTCATAGTGTTAAGCTCCTTAGTTAAAAATATTACTATCTAAACCGAGCTTAGCCATTCACTTGAGAAATTGGCATCTTACTGGTGGCGCATTTAATTTAAAGCCGCTAAGTCGTTGGGTGTATTGCAGTTAAAGAGCATGTGTTTGTCAGCGTCCGGAATGGCTTGCACTTCATTGTGGTCTAGCCACCGTTGGAACGATCGCCCGCCTCGGCTGATAAAAGCATTCAAGAGAGGCAAGCAACTCCGGCGATAGAACCCACACAGCGGGTCCCAACCTTGAGCATGGTACGGGACAAAGGCGATCGCAAGTTCTGGAACTGTATCTAACTGTTGCGCCCAACCTTGCAAGACTTCGCCCCTAAGCCGAGGCAGGTCGCAAGCCAGCAACAAAACCCAATCTGTTTGGACCTGGGCTAACCCTTGAGCAAATCCCACTAAAGGGCCTTGGGGGTGAATATCTTGATGCAGTGGTCGTTCTTGCACAAACCGACAAGTATTGGGCAATAGTTCACGGTAACGCTGTGGCCAAGGCGTCACTACATAAATTTCGTTAGTGCACTCGGCTGCAACATCACAAACGTGGCGTAGCAGCGGTACTCCCTGGACCGGAATCAGGGCTTTGTCCTGACCCATCCGGGAGCTTTGACCTCCGGCTAATACAATGGCAGCGAGTGACATAACCCTAAAGGTGAATGCTTGAGCTTTACAAGCAGATTAGGAGATTCAAGGGACGTTCTACTAGGTTCGCAACACCTCATATCAGCGTCACCTGACTTAGGAGTGATTCACGGAGAGCAATTGCTGATTTAAGAACATGACAAAATCTTCAACGGTCGAGAGGTCTTGCATTTCCAAGTAGTCCTCAATCCCCACCCCTAAGTGCTGCTCAAAATCTTCGCAAAGGGTGAAGTGCCAGTCAAACCAGCAAACTAAGGTCAAATGCAAGTCTTCCTCTAAGCGATCGCTAGGTAAGATTCTGGCCGTTTGCAAACCGGAATACTGCTCTAAATAAATATAGGCAAACGTTGCGACAGCGGGTGAAACTTGGCGGGCTTGCCAAAAATACTCGTACCATTCATCTGATGTTAGAGCAGGGCGATCGCGTAGCCAGTGATTCACCTGCCGCCGAGTTTTGACATCAGGGCTGAGGTCAGCATAAGTGCGAAAACTAAGGAAGAAATTTTTGACCCTTTGCCACATGCCCTGCAAGCTACCAACCTAGGATTCACCGAAGCTTGCTTTCAGTATTCCCACTTGCTCAGTAATCTCTCAGGTATACCAATCGTTAATCAGCGAGCCGCTTACCAGTCACGAGTAACTGCTCAAACTCAGGAGCCGGAACAGGCCGACTAAAGAAATATCCTTGCATTTCATCACAGGCTTGCTGCTGTAAAAAAGCTAGCTCTGAGTTGGTCTCAACGCCTTCTGCAATTACTTTTAAGTCAAGATCGTGAGCCATCTGGATCATGGCAGTGGTAATGGCAGCATTTTTAGAATCACAGCTAATATTTTGCACAAAGCAGCGATCGATTTTGAGAGTATCAAAGGAAAATTGCTTTAAATAGCTCAAGGAAGAATAGCCAGTCCCAAAGTCATCAATGGCAATTTGAA
Source organism: Trichocoleus sp. FACHB-591 (assembly GCF_014695845.1). Lineage (NCBI taxonomy): Bacteria > Bacillati > Cyanobacteriota > Cyanophyceae > Leptolyngbyales > Trichocoleusaceae > Trichocoleus > Trichocoleus sp. FACHB-591. Next base: position 404,190 of record NZ_JACJPA010000045.1, on the reverse strand, counting down.
TCCCCAGCGTTTTTAGCTGATCCAATTTTTTAATGGTGGCATCGGTATTTTGCATAATTACACTTTCAGTCAGCTCAAGCTCTAGGTACTGCGGCTCCAGCTCAGTTCTTTGCAAAATTTGGGTTACCCGTTCCGTGAGGTCAGTTTGGTGAAATTGCAAACCTGACAAGTTGACCGCAACCTGGAGTGGTGGTAAATCGGCTAGTTGCCATTGCTTAGCTTGGGTACAAACTGTTGTCATCACCCATTCATCCAAGGGCACAATCAATCCTGTTTCTTCAGCTAAAGGAATAAAATCAACGGGCGAGACGAAGCCTTGACTAGAAGAAAACCACCGAATTAAGGCTTCCGCTCCAACAATTTCCCCCGTGACCAAGCTCACCTTGGGTTGGTAGTAAACCTGAAACTCTGAGCGCTCTAAGGCATGACGCAAATTAGCTTCTAGCAGAAACTGATTTAGAGAGCCGACAGTCATCCCAGAAGCATAAAACTCATAGTGGTTGCCGCTCTGTTTCTGCGCGGTTTGCATGGCGGCATCAGCCTGCTTAATTAGCAGGTCAACATTGTCAGCAGCGTCGGTATGAGTAGTAATACCGATGCTGGTCGTGATAAAAATTTCTTGTCCTTCCAAGACAAAGGGAATAGATAGGCGGTCTAGGACGAGCTGGGCCACTGCCGCTGCCTGATTTTGCTCGGAGTGAGACAGAATCACAATAAATTGCTCTGGATTGAGGCGAATGACGCTGTCTATGGGTTGCACACAAGCAACAATCCGCTCCGCCATTGTTTGAATCAGCAAGTCCCCCACTTGATAACCCATGCTGTCATTGATGCGATTAAACCGATTCAGATGGATCAGCAGAATGGTGACTAGATGGTTCGCTTGGCTCGCTTGAGCCAAAATCTCCGTAAATCGCTCTCGTAGGGCTAAGCGGTTGGGTAAGCCCGTTAAGCTATCATGCCGAATTAACTGATTGAGCTGTTCTTGCGCCTGATTCAAAGCGGTGGTGTACTGCTCGGTGGCGACGGCTTGTTTTTGGAGGCGCGCTGCGATCGCCCCTAGCAGCTCATCCGCAGTGCAAGGTTTGGTCAAATAGTCATCGGCTCCCAAATTCATGCCTTGGCGAAAGTCAGTTTTGTCAGCTTTGGCTGTCAAGAAGATGAAAGGAATCGCAGCTGTAGCGGGTTCTGTCCGTAAAGTGGCCAGCACACCATGACCATCCAGCTCTGGCATCATCACATCACAAAGAATTAGGTCTGGTAGATGTTTCCGAGCCATTTGCACGCCTACCGCACCATTTTCTGCCCCAATGGCATCAAACGCTTCGGCTTCTAATAGTTCTAGGATGTTTTCTCGAACTGGGAGATCATCCTCAATTACAAGAATTTTTTTCATGATGTTTTTAGACGACTGTCAAAATAAGTACGAATCCTGATGACTAAATTTAGGTTTGTGAAAACCGTAGATTCAACTAATTATTTCTTATAAAAGAATTAAATTTATGGTTTGGCGTCATCATAATCCTTTCACATAATGTCAGTAGATAACCGAAGTTGCATCCTAAACAATACAGAGGCTGAAAGTGCTGATTGGCTGCTGAGTACTTACGTAGTATGGCTTTAAAAACTCCAACTAACCATCAAAGCTGAATCATGGTAAGCGTTCCTTTAGCATCATCAAGACCGAAGTCCATGATCCTTAGACTTCCAATTTTATGATTACTAGCTGTTACTAATAGCTATTATTCTGATGCGAGAATTGATGTGAAAATCAAATTTAGCTGATATTTAGTTAGTTGTTAAATAGGCTGCAAGTGATTTGCTAACTTGGCTAGAAACTCGGTGATCTAGCATCCGATTAAAAAATCCTTGCTTAATTACAACTTCTGGAAAATTACCCCTCTGTTCCAGCTTGAAAACCACAGCTTTAGCTCGCTGACTTCATGCAACTCTGCCTGACTAGCGGGAACTAGCTAGCGTAAAACCTAAATTTGAGTCCAAGATAGCCGCTTCCCCTAGTATTCAAGGCAAGGCAGCTTGATTCCTGAAGGTCCTCAAGATTTAAAGGCAGGCAAAGAATAGAGGAAGCAAACCATTAGCCCCCTAAGTTAACGAGTGCCGACTTTTAGCAGTTGAACCTGAAATGTCCAAGCCATGACAAAAAAGCGATCGCTGCGGTTGCAAACTAGATCGCTGAATGGCTACTAAGCAAATTTGCCAAATCTCAATAGCGAATTAAGCCCTACAAGGGGTGGCAGATCTGCTGCAAAGTGCTGGTGAAGTTGGGGTAGGAAATGGCGGCTGCTTCAGCTCGGTGGATGGTGGTGGTACCCGTAGCGTTTAAAGCTGCGATCGCCAAACTCATGGCAATCCGGTGATCGGTGTGGCTATCCACTTCAGCACCTTGGAGGGCAGCACCTCCTGTAATTTCTAAACCATCGGGTAATTCTGTGACTTGTGCCCCCATTTGATTGAGCTGGGCTGCCATGACGGCAATGCGATCGCTCTCTTTCACCCGTAGCTCTTCCGCATCCCGAATCACGGTGGTGCCTTGAGCAAAGGCGGCAGCTACGGCCAAAATTGGGATTTCATCAATTAAGCGGGGAATGATATCTCCCTTAATTTCACAAGCTTTCAGGCTGCTATGCCGCACATGCAAATCAGCCACGGGTTCGCCCGCTACAATTCGTTGATTTTCTAGAGTAATGTCAGCTCCCATCATTTCTAGAGCATCTAGAACTCCCGTGCGAGTGGGATTTACCCCAACGTTCTCTACCCACAACTCAGAACCAGGTACGATCGCCCCTGCTACCAGCCAGAAGGCGGCAGAGCTAATATCCCCAGGAACAATCACGGTTTGTCCTTGTAACCGTGCTGGGCCTGTGACCGTGACGCTCTTCATTTCTGGATCGACCGTCAACTCAGCGCCAAAGGCCCGCAACATGCGCTCGCTGTGGTCCCGGGAAAGGGCAGGCTCGGTGACTGTCGTTTGGCCATCAGTCATGAGTCCTGCCAGCAGAATGCAGGACTTGACCTGAGCTGAGGCAATGGGCGAGTGGTAGTGACTAGGTTTAAGCGCTTGTCCTTGCACTGCCAAGGGCGCTAAAGCTCCTCCTTGACGACCCCAAATTTGGGCACCCATTTGTTGTAGCGGTTTGACGACGCGGGACATGGGGCGCGATCGCAAAGAGCTATCGCCTGTCACGGTAAAAAAACGATCGGGATGAGAAGCCAAAATGCCTAGCATTAAACGCAGAGTAGTACCAGAGTTCCCCGCGTTCAAGACATCCATTGGCTCTTGCAGATTGCCTAGGCCAATCCCCCGCACGCGCACCAGATCCGTGTTTAACTCTGAGATTTCTGCTCCCATTGCCTGAAAGCAGCTCGCTGTACTGCAAGGATCTTCGCCTAGCAGCAGCCCTTGGATTTGCGTTTCTCCCTCGGCCAAAGCTCCTAACATCAGGGCTCGGTGGGAAATGGATTTGTCGCCCGGAATTTGAACCCGGCCCTGTAAAGCAAGACCTGCAGTGGGTTGGGCAATTGTGAGCTGATGCTGATTTTCTGCGGTTGTCAACGTTACGATCGGAGCTGGCATTGAGATAGACTGACCTAGAACTGCGTAGTAATCCTACCGCTTTCTTTAGATGTTAAGGCTGAGTTGTTAGTAGCTATCCGAAAACATCGCCACCTCCTCACACTCCTCACACTTCATGCTGACGCATCACCGCAAGCCTGTTTGCTTATCTTTTGTGTCAACAGACCTGCCGATCTGGTCTGTGGTTGATACCGCTGCAACTCTATACCAGAAGGACCAAGAACGGTTTCACCTGTTGCTAACTGAACCAACGCTCCAAGACCGAGAAGGCCATCTGGAAGCTCTAGATGCTGGCACCACAGGCGTGGGGATTTCGGATCAAGAGACGTTGGCAGCCACTCCTGCGCCTCGGTTGTTGTGGCTAGAAATTTCGCCCTATCGCGTCATTATGACTATGCAGGGCAACGGTCGCTTTAGCTATCGCCACTTCTGGGAGCAAGGCGTTTACGGCTTGAGCCGCTATTGGTTGCAAAGTGACTTGCTCAGCAGCAGCGGCCAGATGCGGTTGCGCAACTTTACCCGCAGTCTCAAGCTAGAGGGCCAAGCTCTACCCCACCATTTGCGGATTGAGTATGAGTTGTGGTCGGAAAAAGTACAGCTTGGCGCTTACGTATTGAATTTAGACATTGAGCATTAATCTACCTCACTAAAGCTGACCCACTAAAGCTGAGCTGACGCTCCAGATCAAGGCTGCGCTAGCACTCTAGGCGTCTCTGCAAGCGATCGCCGAACTCGGGTAGTGACCTCACTGCCCAGCTTTTGCTTGCCTCAAATCTGGCTTTGATAGCAGATCTGATGAATTCTTAATGAAAAGAGTTTTCAAATACACAGTTTTTGTTATATTGTTTTTAACGAAATTATTGACTATTATTCTCAATAATTTAGAGTCTTGCCCCTGACTTAGTGAGCCGATCCAGCCATGTATTAACGAAACTGATCAATCACATTAGCTCCTCTGTGGGCAATCTAAGTTCATCACCTGCTAGCGATCGCCTAATCGGAATACGGAATTTCACGGCTGCTACCCGTATTTACTCAAAAGCAGACGCCATTAAATGTCTACTTGCGACTCCTTTGCAGCACCTCTTTTAATTTGTTCGGCTTCTCTGGCGCTTGCAACTAAGAATCTCTTGCATTTAGGAAGACACCTTATGAACCAATCTAGTCTGAACTCCCCCGTCGGCCAAGTAGTTACGGTGTCCCGGTGCGATCGCTGGCAAGTTTACCAACGGTTGCAAGAGTTAGGAGTTCAGTGTTGGTGTGCTGGAGATGGCACCTTGTCGGTAGAAGTCCAGACAGTGGGAGAAGCGGTTCAACTCCGTAGCGTGATACAGCATTTAACTGCTGCTCGCACTGAGTTAATCGATTGGTTAGACCTCTGTTGGCAACTTAAAGCCTAAATTCTTCCGCCAATCAATATTTGTGCAGATTTAATAAGCAATCATACTTACTAAACTTTAGAAAACTCATATCTATCTTCGATTCACCGCATTGCACGTTGCATTACCCCTTTTGAGAAAAACGTAAACCTATCAAACCTTGGGATGTCATCATGAGTAAGTCCAAATTCGGTCAAGTTCTAGAATTCAGCTTGGAAGGGCGCTTTCTGGGTTTTGAGATGGAAGATGGCTACAAGTTCAAGCGCATCCGAGTGGCTACCCCTGAAGGCGAGGTTTGCATCAAGCTCTCTAAAGAGTCACGAGCTAGCGTCGTGGCCTCATTTATTGCTGAAGGTAAGGTGTTAAACCTAGGCGATTGGATCCGAGTGACTGGCGAGAAAAAGCTGGATTCCAAAACTGGATTTGCCAAACTCAAAGCTTACGCCATTTACCCCGCTGTACCGGGTGAAGCGGCTCCAGCGGCCCCCCAAAAGGCAACGCCTGCTCCAGGCAAAACCACAATTTTGGTTTGCCAAAAATCAGACTGTATGAAGCGGGGTGCCAGAGCGGTGTGCCAGGCGTTGGAGTCGGAGTTGGGCGATCGCGGCCTCACCAATCAGGTAACCATTAAAGGGACAGGCTGCATGAAGCATTGCAAGGCAGGCCCCACTATGGTTGTAATGCCTGACAAGACTCGCTATACCCGCATCCATCCGGAAACTGTTTCTACCATTCTTGACGAGCATTTTCCCACTCAACCCTCTTTCCCCGCGACCGAGGGTGACAGCGCCAGCAAGGTAGAAAGATTCGCGATCGCCTCTCGCTCGGTATCTGTGGGAAATTAGGTAAACTTTTTCTCTAACTTGTGGCTAATTGCTACTCAGCACGATCGGGGTTATAAATTGGGCGTAGAATCTAACCAAACTTCGCGCATTTGGCGTTGCTGGAGTTAAGATGACCAATTCGTTGCCCCCTAATCCTCAGCCATCCCGTAGAGACCCCTTGGGATTTGATGAATTCATTGGTATTTTTCTAGCCTTTAGTGTGATTGGCGGGATCTTGTTTTGGTCGTTAGGTCGAGAAGGACAAGGGTTTAACTTAGGCGGCCTTCTAGACCCAACCTCAACCCCATCTGCAACACCCACTCCCACTGCAACGCCAACGGCATCCCCTAGCCCAGTTGAAGGAGTGGTGACCCCCTCTCCAACCCCCAACCAGCCAACCCCAACAACCGTACCTGCGCCGGAGCCTGCCCAACCTAATGTAGTGCCAGTTCCCTTTGCGGTGCGGCCACCTGCTACTCCAACCCCCAGCCCCACCCCAACAACCGCTGAGCCAGAGGGCTTCTCAGACGTTGAGACAAATTATTGGGCTTATCCCTTTATTACTGCTTTAGTTCAGCGCGATATTATCAGCGGTTTTCCGGATGGTACATTTCGCCCGGATGCTCCGGTGACGCGAGCAGAGTATGCGTCAATGCTGCAAAAAGCCTTCGACAAACCAGCGAAGCAGCAAGCAGTCAGTTACAAAGATGTTGCTGGTGATTTTTGGGCCACTGATGCGATTCAAGAAGTGTCTCGAAATGGTTTTTTGGCAGGCTATCCCAAAAATATCTTTCAGCCCACCCAACAAATTCCGAGAGTGCAAGCGTTGGTAGCTCTGGCAAGCGGCTTAGAACTGCCTCGCTCTACTGCCCCCACCCAAGTGTTGCAAACCTATCAAGATGCCGCGCAGATTCCTAAATATGCGACGGGTGCGGTGGCCTCTGCAACGCAAGCGGGTTTAGCCGTATCTCATCCGCGACCAAACGTTTTAGAGCCTAACGAAAAGGCAACTCGGGCGGATGCTGCGGCTTTTATTTACCAAGCATTAGTCGCGTCTGGTAAGGCGGAGAAGATTCCCTCAGAGTACTTAACGCAACCTTAAGCTGGAATAAGCTGGAATAAAGCAATCATGGATTAATTGAATGGTCAAGTTTGGACTTGGCTGTCCAGCAGGGCGATCGCTTGCTGAAATACAGCTTCATCTGCTCTCGTTTGCAAAATGGCTCGAACTAGCTGTACAAAATTTTGATCAACCGTGTGATTTGTTTGAATCAATTTGCTACCAGCGTAGTAAGTAGTGTCGTTAATTCGAGGTTCGTCAGTTGTGCCTGTTTGAACGTTTTTAGCTCTTTGGCTCCAAGAGAGAGATTTGCCTCGTAAGGTAAATTGAAACCAGCGGAGGTGGTCGTCTTGTAGCTCAAAAAAAATGTCGAAGTAAGGTTCACCCCCCTGATACCACAGCCGAACCGCACCAGCCTCACCCGAGCGAATTGAGGTTTGCTTAATCTGCCGTAGCGAAGACCCTAATTGATTAATTTCATGGTTCTCCATGACAGCTTTTATCACTTAGAAACGTGCTCATAAAATGGGATAAGTCAGCCAACAGATGTCGTAATTACGATTACGAAGTGGAAGCAGATGCATCAGGATTACCTGGATTAGATCGGCGAAATCTGCCCCGCTCGTACTGCCAAGATTTGTGAAGAATTTAGCCATTGGGCATCGAAAGAGCCGAGATGAGTGGTGGTAATTAAGGTTTGGAATCGATCTTGAATGGCATCGAGTAATTGATTTTGCCGATTCAGGTCTAACTCAGCTAAAACGTCATCTAATAACAGCAGAGGGGGCTCCCCCACGACCTCTTCAATTAGTTTGAGTTCTGCTAACTTCAAGGCTAGAACTAACGTGCGTTGCTGGCCTTGGGAACCATATTGACGAGCAGGCGTTTGGTTAATGCTAAATTCCACTTCGTCTCGGTGCGGACCAACCAGGGTAGTGCCTTGGTGCTGTTCGGCGATCGCCCGTTGCTGGATTTTGTCTAGAAAGGCTTGCTGTACCTGAGCGGGGTCATCCTCGGTTAACACCACATTCGGTGCATATCTAACTTGCAACACCTCGGTACTACCACTAATTTCTTGGTGCCATTTCTCAGCTAAAGGAGCTAGCCGCTCCAAAACCCGCGCCCGGCGGCGAATCACGCGAGACCCTGCGGCGGCAAGCTGCGTATTCCACAACTCCAAGGTGCCTGGTTCATCGATCGCTTCTGTAGGCTCTGGCGGCGGAGAAAATAAGCTGGCTTCTGGGGTGCGTTGTTGCCGCTGCTTCAGCAGGGCGTTGCGTTGCCGCAAGATGTGGTTGTATTGCTGCAAGATATGGGCGTAGATCGGCTCTAATTGGGTCAGTAGGGCATCTAACCAGGCTCGGCGCTTTTCCGGTCCACCCCGGACCAAATCTAAATCCAAGCTAGAGAATTCTACGGCATTGAGAACGCCCAGAAAATCGAGCTGGCGACGTAAAGGTTCGCTGTTCAGCGCTACGGTGCGGCGACCATTACTTCTTAGGGTGAGGGTGAGGTCAATGGGGCCAGTGTCTCGCTCCAGCAGGGCAGCAACTTGGCCAATCGTCTCTCCTTCTAGCACCAAGTCCCGATCGCGGCCAGCTCGGTGCGATCGCAGAGTTGCCAGTAGCTCAACTGCTTCCAACAAGTTGGACTTACCTTGGGCATTGTTGCCGACCAAAATAGTTTTGGGAGCAGAGAAATCCACCCGCTGATCCAAATAGTTGCGAAAGTGGCGCAGATGAAGACTTTTGAGGTACATAAGTCACGGTCAGCGGTCGGCAATAGGCGATGAGCTCAGAGGAAGCGATCGCTCAAAATTATTAGGGGCGCACCTTAGCACACCCCTACTACTGCACTCTATTAGATTTGTGGAGTGGTATGAGTTGGGTTTTGCCTACCCAAGACCACCCTAGCCAACAAGTTTAGCCATTAGACTTTTAGCAATTGGATAGCAATTGGCCTGGGCGTTTAGCCGCGTCGAGCCGACTGCCAACGGAGAAATAGCTTTTCTAGCTCGATCCAAGTGAACATCAAAGCACTAAAGCCAAAGCAAATGGCTAACTCCAAAGGACTTAACCAGAAGGTGTCAAAGAAGTTCTGCAGCGGTGGGACATAGATTAGCAACAATTGCAGAATCGTTGTCAGCGTCACAGCTCCTAGGAGATACGGATTTGAGAAGGGGTTAAGCTCAATGGTCAAACGCACATTGGAGCGGATGGCGATCGCGTGGCCCATCTGCGCGAGGCAAAGGGTGGTAAACACCATTGTTTTCCAAGTATCAGGTGAGCGATCGTATCCAGGTGCGTGAGTGTAACCGTAGGCCCAAGTCATCAGGGCAATGGTTAGAACAGCAAAAACAATGCCCACTCGGATCATGTAGGAACCCAAACCCCGCGCAAAAATGCTTTCTTGGGGATCGTGGGGAGGCCGATTCATGACGTTGGGTTCTGGAGGTTCAACCGCAAGGGCCAAGGCGGGTAAACCATCCGTCACCAAGTTCATCCACAAGATTTGGAGCGGCGAAAGGGGAACCCCTCCTAGACCAATCAAGGGAGCTGCCGCAATGGTGAGCACTTCGCCAATGTTGCTGCCCAAGATGTACTTGATAAAGCGGCGGATATTGGTATAAACGGTGCGGCCTTCTTCAGTCGCAGCTACGATGGTGGCAAAGTTGTCATCTAGGAGCACCATGTCGCTGGCTTCTTTGCTGACATCAGTACCCGTAATTCCCATGGCGATGCCAATGTCGGCTTGCTTCAGGGCGGGAGCATCGTTGACGCCGTCCCCGGTCATGGCGACGACTCTACCACGCCGCTTCAGAGCTTGCACAATTTGTAGTTTGTGCTCAGGTGAAACGCGGGCATAAACGCTAACTTGATCGACTTGATCTTCGAGTTCCTGTAAACTCATGCGATCGAGTTCTTGACCACTGACCACACGATCGCCTGGTTGGGCAATTCCTAGCTCTTGGGCAATGGTCTGGGCGGTTAGTTGGTGGTCACCTGTAATCATCACCACACGGATACCTGCGGCGCGGCAACGAGCGACAGCTTCTTTGGCTTCTGGTCTAGGTGCGTCCAGCATCCCTACTAAACCGAGCCAAATTAATCCTTTTTCGGTGGCTTCATCGGAGCCTTCGGCAGGCAAAGTTGCCAGGGGTTTGTAAGCAAACCCTAGAACGCGCAGACCCCGACCTGCCATTTGGTTGTTCTGGTCTAGCACTTCGGCTCGCTGTTCTGCGTTTAACGGCTCTAAGCGATCGCCCACCTGCATATGGGTGCAGCGTTCCAAAATCAACTCTGGAGACCCCTTGGTGAACATCAGATATTGAATTGGGTCTGCGGCCGTGGCTGTAATGGGCCGGTAATCACTCGCTTCGCAAATTACGCTCATGCGCTTGCGCTCAGACGAGAAAGGAAACTCGGAAACTCGTGGCAGTTTACGAGCCCAAGTTGCTTTGTCAACACCTGCCTTCGCACCTAAAGTGAGCAACGCTCCTTCGGTGGGATCACCAAAAATGACCCATTGGTCTTTCTCATACTGCAAGGTCGCGTCGTTGCAAAGAATACAAGCAATTAATAAAGTTTGTAGCTCTAAGTATTGCTCTGGGGAAACAGCTTGTTGCTCTAGCTGAAACTCGCCGACTGGATCGTAACCGTTGCCAGAAACCCGGAAAGTATGACGCTCAGTATCGACGAGTTGCACGACCATCTTGTTTTGAGTCAGTGTTCCAGTTTTATCAGAACAGATGGTGGTGACAGAACCAAGGGTTTCCACCGCAGGCAATTTACGAATCAGCGCTTGCCGACGAACCATGCGCTGCGTCCCCAGGGCCAATGTCACCGTGATCACCGCAGGCAAGCCTTCGGGAACCACCGCAACAGCCATACTCAAAGAAACTTCTAGCAATTCTTCAAAGGTGCTAAAGTTTCCGGTTCGTATGACGCCACCAATGACGACTAAAGCCACTAGAACGAGCGAACCACCTACAAGCACGTTCCCCAACTGGGTCATGCGCTCTTGCAAAGGCGTTTCCTGCGCCTCGACAGACTGAAGCATGGTGGCAATGTGGCCCAGTTCGGTCTTCATGCCAGTATTCGTAACTAGCACCGTAGCCCGCCCCTGGACGACCTCAGTGCCCTGGAAGACCAAGTTGAGGCGATCGCCCAAAGGTGTTTCTTCCTGCAAGTGAGTTTCTGCGTGCTTAGTTGCTGGCTGAGCTTCCCCAGTCAAAGCCGATTCTCGGACTTGCAGATTTGATGCTTCTATGAGGCGGCCATCCGCAGACACCTGAACCCCTGCTTCAAGCAGCATGACGTCGCCTGGAACCAACTCTTTTGAGCTGACTTCAACAATTTTGCCATCCCGGATCGCCCGAACCCTAGGAGAGGCCAGACTTTTGAGAGCAGCCAAAGCCTTTTCAGCCCGGCTTTCTTGCACGTAGCCCAAGATAGCGTTCAAAACTACGATCGAGGTAATGGCGATTGCGTCTTTAGGAAAGCTGCCAGAACGCAAATCCAAAATGGCAGAGACGACCGCAACACCCATCAGCATCAACAACATAATGTTCTTGAACTGATCCCACAGGATGGCTAAGGTACTGCGGCCCGCAGACTCAACTAGCTCGTTGGGGCCGTACTGTGCTAAGCGCTCTGTCACCTGTTGAGTCGTTAAGCCAGATTCGCGATCGCTTTGAAGAACCTCTAGAGCTTTCTCAGCCTCTAGGGTATGCCAAGCCACAACAGAGTCTGGCGGTGAATCTGAAGCCATGGATAGAGTCACGGGAAATAAAACAACGCCTACAGCACTTAATCATAGTGCTTAAATTTGGTTTCCATCTGCTCCTAGGCTGTTGTAACCGCAATCTGAGCGACTTTGAGCCCGTTCCAGTTCTAGCTCTGTATTTGCCACGAAACCCTGAGCGATCGGGAATTGGTTGAGCTTGGAGTAACTCGGCTCGTCCCAACATTCAAATTTTTGATAAGTAAATCTTTTGATGCCAATTTAATAATTTTAATCCTCAGCCCAATCCTTGTCTAAAAGCATCCAGCCCTAACATTGGGAAAACATAAGTATAAAAAGAGTATAGAAAGATACAGGAATTGAATAAATTGTCAGTAAATAATTACTAAGCTCTGAAGCCAGGAAAGATAATTTCCGCTTAAGTTTTAAAGTAACAGGGCATTCAATTAATTAGCTGAGCAGTAAGACATGAGCTGATATGTTAAGTAATAAATTTGTCTTGATTGCACAGGCAGACTCAGCATTTTGCGGGATATTATTCAGCTACTTCATCATTCCTTAATGAAACGCCTTTACTTAAAATTTAAGCAGCGATAGAAAAAGGTTTCTTGTTTGTGTCCCCTATTGATACCTCGGTGCTCTCCAATTCCTTTAAGCTGATTATTCAACCTCATAACCCAGAGGTGAAGCAGTGCCTGCATGGCTTAGGGTTTCAAAATCTTCCTAATATTCCTCAACTGCTTTATTTGGCCGTTACCGATCAACAGTTGATCGAAGTTTGCTTGCAAATTGGCCAGACTGTATCCGATGAGAGCCAACTGCTTTCTCGTTGTTTCTTTACGCGATCGCCCCTGAACTCGGAAGGATTACTAATTGAATTTCTCCATGCTCAACCCCTCAGTGCATTGACGGCATCTATTAAATACAGTTGGTTTTTTGAAGTTCTAATTAATCAAACGTTATTCTTCAAATATCAACCTGTTTTTAATTTGTCTTCTGGAAATGTGATTGCACACGAGTGTTTAGCGAGAGCGACTGGTAAAAATGGAGCGGCTTTTAGTGGCAAGCAGTTGGTAGATGCTGCACTTTCTAGTCGATGTGTGCATGAGTTTGATGAACTAGCGCGTAAAACTTGTTTAGAAGCGATCGCTAACTTTAATACTGAACAAACCTTTTTTATTAACGTTTTACCGAACGCTATTATTCAAAATCCCCAAGCCTTAGCCCAGAACTTTCAGCAAGTTTTTGACTTAGGCTTACGACCCCAGCAAATTGTATTTGAATTGACGGAAGTAGAAGCTCTACTGGACTGCCCGGAGTTGAGCGAACTCGTTCCTTGGATTCGCGAGCAAGGATTTGGCATTGCTGTGGATGATTTGTGCGGTAATGTTTCGTTTGACCACTACTTTACGGGCTTTTATCCTGACTTAATTAAGCTCGATCGCCAACTGGTGCATGGTTGTAGTCAGCATGCCCTCCAGCAAGTGCTAATCAAGAGCTTTCTCCACTCAGCCCACGAACTGGGAATTTTGGTTTTAGCCGAAGGTCTAGAAGATATTGCAGATATAGAATTTTGTCGGGAGTTGGGAGTCGATTTTGGTCAAGGCTATGGCTTAGGCATGCCAGAACTCACCTTGCAAGAGCAACCCCTCAACTGGTCAGCGCTTGATCTGCCAGAATTGCTCTCCGGCGATCGCCTAGCCGCTCAAACTACAGAATCGCGTTCCTGGTTTAACTTGTCGGAGGCGGGGAGTTGGGAACCAAAACTGATAGCGCCTTGGGAACGACTCGAAAAGTAGCTGGCGTGTAAGTAGTAATTTCGCCATCTGTATTAATCGGACGGGGTCTGCGAGTATGCACTTCAAATTCTTTTCCAGCTAATGCCCGGACCTTAGACGACTTAATGTGCTGCCCGCCTCGCATGGCGGGTAATAGGGGAATAATCTGCCACCAATTTTGAATCTCTAAGCTATACAAATCGAGCCGATTATCATCGATCGCGGCATCTTCTACCACGGTCATGCCCCCACCGTAATAGCGACCATTCCCCACGGCAATTTGTACCGTTTTCACTGGGATAGATTCTCCCCGACAACGGATTTCGGCCCTAAAGGGGCGAGATTGCCTTACGACCCGAAGGGCAGTCGTTAAATAAGCAAACACACCCCAACGACGCTTTACTTCTTTGGTCATCTGCTGAGTGATTTGGACGCTCAGGCCAAGGCTGGCAACGTTGAAAAAATATTTGCCATTCACCCAACCTAGATCAATCCGTTGCACCCGACCTTCGGCAATAATTTGGCACGCCTGAGCTAAGTCTGTGGGGATGCAGAGTGTCCGAGCTAGGTCATTGGCCGTGCCTAAGGGCAAAATTCCCAGAGGTAACTGAGTGTCAACCAAGCCTTCAGTGACGGCATTCATGGTGCCGTCCCCACCACCTACAATGACTAAATCAACGCGATCGCGGTAGCTACGAATCAAATCAGGTAGCTGCTGAGGATCAGCAGTTGATTCTTCTAGCAAATCTAGACCCCAACCTTGCAAGTGAGTGATCGCTTGAGTGAGGGCCTCCTGGCCCCGCCGAGCCTGCCGATTGACTAGTAATAAAGCTCGTTGATTCATAAATTGCCAACCATACCTTGAAGATAAATGCTCCGCTGGTGGGCCACTGGGACACAAGTATCTGGAGTACGAGATCAAAATTCTGTCCAGAGAGTATGGCTGGGATACGATCAGCCCGGAGGGCTTTTGTTTATTATGAGGAGGCCATTGCTGGAAAACCTGCAACTATGCCCCTTGAACCGCCCCCTTCTCTCCAACCATTGACTGCTGCAATTGGACCACTCGACCCTTGGTTAAGTACCATTCGTCCCTTTGGCACTTATGCCCTCCAGGGGTTAAGTTTTTGGGAAGACACTTTGCTGGCAGTGGATACAGTCCGGGGATATCTGCTCCAAGTCACTGTGACCAATGGCGACACGCAGATTCTAAACGCACATCACACGGCAGACTTTTTAGATGCGACGGGTTTAGCGGTTCAAGGGGACAAACTTTGGTTTACACGAGGCAGTAGCGTTTACTATTGCACCCTGGGCGATCTGACACCGCACCACTTTGTCACTTTGCCCTACCAGATTGATGGCGTGGCGATTTGGCAATCCACTGTTTATGTGAGTTCTCAAAAACTCGGTTACATCGTGATTTTTGAGGCGGCTACGGCTCGGCAAATTACCCGATTTCCTACGCCGGGGGTAGGTAGCGAACACCTGACGGTACGGGACGAAGAACTCTGGGTCAGCGATCGCATTGAGCAAACTGTTTACTGTCTCGATCGCGGCACCGGGGAAATCCGCTTTAGTGTCCTGACTCCGTTTGACCAACCCACAGGCTTAGCCTTTCACCGTCATCCTGCCAGTGGCCAAGATATTCTTTATCTCGCTTATGCGGGGGAAGAACCCTACATTCGCGATAACCCCAATGCCGATCCGTCCCATGAACTCGCCATTCGCGATCGCACGTTTATCCATCCGTTGCACTTTCACTATTACGAAGACGAGCGCTATGCCCTCTCCAACGGCTACTTGATTGAAATGTCGTATGTGGAGGAGTTGCAACCGCTAGAGGAAGTGCATTTAGAAAACGTGGAGTGGCGGATTGCGCTGCCTGCGGAAACTAATCGGCAAAAGGTCAGGCAGGTGGAGCCGATTGGGGTGCCGTTTACAGAAGAACTGCACGATGGGCAACGGGTAGCAGTCTTTAAGTTTGCTGCGTTGAAACCCGGAGAGCGGCGCTTATTAGGCTGGAAGGCGCTTTTAGAAGTCTGGAGTATCAAGTATCAGCTTGCTCCGCGTGAAGTAGAGAATGCCCCAGCTTTGTCGCCAGAGTTTCAGGCTCGCTACTTAGTGGATGATGATGAGTTGGCAATGGATAAAGCTCCCATTCGTTGGGCGGCCCAAGCCGCAGTCGGCACAGAAACCAATCTGTTGCGCCGAGTTTTGAAGATTCGTAATTATGTTTACGATCGCCTCTCCTATGGCATCAAACCGCATATCGACACTCCCGATGTTGTGCTAGAGCGGGGCATTGGTTCCTGTGGGGAATATGTCGGCCTGATTTTAGCTTTAGCTCGCCTGAATGGAATTGCCTGCCGCACTGTGGGTCGCTACAAGTGCCCCCCTTATGCTGAGCGACAATTTGTCCCTTTAGAACCTGATTTCAATCACGTTTGGATTGAGTTCTATATCCCAGGATTTGGCTGGCTACCAATGGAATCCAACCCAGATGATGTGGTCGATCGCGGCCCCTACCCAACTCGTTTCTTTATGGGCTTGGCTTGGTATCACGCTGAAATGGCGAAAGGTGTTTCGTTTGAAAACGTCAGAGTTCAAGGAGCACCCATAGGCGAATCTTTGGGCGTTTCTCTCGGAGATTTGTCCATTAATCACATCAAATTCAAAATATTAGGAGAACTCGCTCCATCTGCGTAAAGGCTACGAAAGCCAGTCGAGAAAGATAAGACATTTATCAATTAGGTTGGGCCACTCTATCGGTAGGGCAAACTGAAGTTGAAGGGTGAACTTCACCTCAAAATCTCTTTGCCCTTTGAATTCAGTGCGTTATGACTTCTTTGTCCTCGAAGCAAATTGTCTTAGAAGATATTCTGATCACGCACAGGTTGTTGGGGCCAGTCTCCAGATTGCCAAACTTTCAGGCAGAGAATGCGGCTCTCCACAGCTTAGCTAGACAAATGGTGGACCAGCCTGCCACTATGCTGAGACAACTGGTTCAAATGGCTCTGAAGCTTTGCCACGCCGGAACAGCAGGGGTGAGTTTGCTAGAGACCACCGAGACTGGCGAGGTTATTTTTCGTTGGACATGTTTGGCAGGAGGCTTAGCGGCTTACGAGCAAGGGTCAACTCCCCGTCACTTTAGCCCTTGCGGCATTTGCATAGATCGAGGTGCGCCCCAGCTATATTCCTATCCCGAACAATATTTCACCTACTTTCAGCAAGCTAAACCAACCATTGTTGAAGGATTAGTGATTCCGCTGCTAGCTCAGGGGCAACCTTTAGGCACGATTTGGATTGTTTCCCATGATGAGCACTGCCACTTTGATGCCGAAGATGTGCGAGTCATGACCAGCTTGGCAGACTTTACAGCCGCTGCTTTATGCAATTCTCAAGCTCGCTATATTGCCGAAGCCGCTGCCGCTCAGGAGCAAGCCGCTCGGTCTGAGGCCGAAATGGCAAACCGAACCAAGGATGATTTTTTGTCTACCGTCTCTCATGAACTGCGCACCCCCATGACCAACATCAAAATGGCAATTCAGATGTTGAAGCTGGCTAAACATGCAGAGCAACGCGATCGCTACATGCAAATCTTGAGCAAAGAGTGCGATCGCGAAATCGAACTCATCAACGATTTACTAGACTTTCAGCGGTTGGAAGCGGGGGCTGTCTCGGTAGAGCTAGAAAGTTTGCGGCTACAAGACTGGCTCCCCTCCATCTTGGAACCCTTTCAAGAACGAGCCAAAGAACGCCAACAAAATTTGCAGCTAAACATCCCGGCGAATCTCCCACCCTTGCTCTCAATGGAGAATGGTTTAGAGCGCATTGTGGCAGAACTGCTGAATAACGCTTGCAAATATACTCCATCGGGAGGCGAGATCGTCGTTAGCGTAAGGGCGATCGCTTTAGCTTCTAGATTTGAGAAGTCAGATCAAATCGAACTCACGATTCAAAACTCTGGTTGCGAAATTCCTGAGCCAGCCTTAGCTCACATCTTCGAGAAATTCTATCGAGTCCCCAGCCATGACCCTTGGAAACAGGGAGGGACAGGTTTGGGTTTAGCTTTAGTCGAGAAGCTGGTAGCACTGCTCAAAGGACAGATTAAAGTTGAAAGTCGAGCAAATCAAGTCGTTTTTAGAGTGACGCTGCCAGGAAAAGAGTTGGGTGAGATGAACTGAGTAAGTTGGTGTATTGGAAGCACTTGTTTGATTCTTAGCCGCAAATCGAGACTCAGGTCGTGGCTTGGAGTCTGTGGCCTTGCTCCTGAATGAGAACAAACCTGCTTCAATGAGAACTGGGTAGCGCGATCGCAAACCTGAGTTGTAGCAAGTTTGGTGTTTACGGGTAAGGGATAGTGAAGTCATGGATGTGATTCCAGCTATTGATCTGCTAGAAGGTCGCTGTGTCCGGTTGTACCAGGGTGACTACGCCCAATCACAAGTGTTTGATGAAAATCCGGTGGCAGTCGCGCGGCAGTGGGCGGAACAAGGCGCACCTCGATTGCACTTGGTTGATTTAGATGGAGCCAAGGCTGGACATCCGGTGAATTTGCCAGTGATTGAGGCAATTGTGCGAGCGGTGGATGTGCCAGTTCAAGTGGGGGGCGGTTTGCGCGATCGCCAGAGTGTGGCCAATCTGCTGGCTACAGGCGTGCAACGGGCTATTTTGGGCACCGTGGCCGTGGAGCAACCGGATTTAGTAGCGCAGCTCTGCCAAGAATTTCCCGGTCAGATTGTGGTGGGGATTGATGCCCGCAACGGCAAGGTAGCCACACGCGGTTGGCTGGAGACCTCGGAAGTATTAGCCACAGATTTGGCGCAGCGTATGGCTCAACTGGGCGCAGCCGCAATTATCTACACCGATATTCACCGCGACGGCACGCTGCAAGGCCCCAATCTAGACGCACTCCGCGAATTAGCTACCGCGATCGCCATCCCAGTCATTGCGTCGGGTGGAGTCAGCTCTGTCACCGATCTACTGAGCTTGCTGGGGCTAGAACCCTCCGGGGTCACAGGGGCGATCGTCGGTCGAGCGATTTACACCGGAGACGTAGACTTGAAAGAAGCGCTCCGAGCCGTGGGCCAAGGTCGCTGGCAGGATGTTCCTCCTGATTTCGGTACTTCCGCTTTTGCCTAGTTTTGTCTAACGGGCTTTTTGGAAAAACACAGTTTGGCCTTGGTGCAATTCCACAGCGAAGCGATCGCAAGCTTTTGGGCTGTTCAGGTAGCGGGCTTCTTGTAAGAGTTGTGCCTGAGTTTGGTCGTTCTTGAACAAATTGAGTAGGAGAGCTTCACGCACGTTACCTGTGTCAAAAACGGCTTGGCGATCGAGCTGTGCTAAAGCTTCACGGCAAACCTGAAACACCTTTTGAGCTTCTAGAAGGTATCGGCAATCTGCTTCAGACCAAGTACTTTCTAGAAGGTCTTCTACCTCAGCATAAAATTCTTGGCCTTGAGCATGGTAGGTCCAGTCCCAGGGCGACCAGCGTAAACTTTGTTGATACAAGTTGCTCGGCTTGCCGTACTTATGAGCATACTCTTGGGCCAGCCGAGTCAGCCCTGCTTCTGTGTTGGCAGTGGGTGTAATGGAAGTGCCTTCCCGGCAAATGTAGAGGCCGAAAATATAGAGAGACTCAGCTTCAGCAACTGCTTTGATTTGGGCAAATGCTTCAGCTGTGGCAGAAATCAAAGCCTCTTTCAGCTTTGCGTAATCGAAATTCAGTTGCATACAAACTCAGTACAGTAGGATCGCGTTATCGGACTCGAAATTCCACCACGTCGCGCCGAATCGTGACGTCAAAGTTGCCAAAGAAATCGTGACCAAGCAATCCAGTATCTAAGTCAGGCCCTGCGATCGCAACTGATACATTGCTGGCGACTGCCCCATCTACTTCAATCGAATCGACAAAGCCGACAGGAATTTCTACTCCTTTTTGGCTGGCTGTGTCTACCAGGGCTTTGGTAACGGGTTTGACACCCATAGCGGCTGCCATTTGCTGAGTAATCAAGGTGCCGCTTGCGCCCGTATCCACAATCATCTCAAAGGTTTGATTGCCGTTAAAGGTGACATCAATGACGGGAGTGCCGCCTTCTCGGCGCTTGATCGGAGCCTCAAAAACTCGTTCGCGCCTAGGTGCAGGTTGAGTCGGTCGGGTGGCGACATTGGAGCGTGAGGCTTCTACGGGTTGTGGGATCGGGGGAGGCGCTAAAGCAATAACGCTCTCAGTAGGGGGCTCAGCCGCTCCATCTGGCTTGGTGGCTTGTTTTTTGGCGTACGTGAGTTGCTGCTGATACTCGCTAATTTTTTCTTTAACTAGCAATTGGTAAGGGCTGGAGTTTGGCACCTGTTTGAGGAAGGCGATCGCTTCTTGCCACTGGCTCACCACTAACTTCCAGTCATCTTGGGATTGCGCGGAGGCTCCAATGCTAGCAGCACTGGCAGCGCGATCGAGCGCAAACTCAAAGGGGTCTAGTTCTGGAGTAGGTGGAGACGCAGGTTCTTCAATCACTACAGGTGAGGGATCAATCGGTAATGCAGCCACTGGCGCAGCACTGGGAGTAGGCGTGGGAGCAGACAGACTCTGCGCCGAAGGCTTGATCGAGGAGCCGCTGCAACCTGTACTAGCCAGCGTTAAGACACCCGACACAATCAGCAAAATCGCTCTCGACGGAAAAAGCTTTGGCATAGGAAGGCAAACAACTGCCGTGGGATGGTTTAAAGTCTACAAGCTAGATATCTTCAGTTTTCACTCTTCTACTTTAGACTCACCGACCCCAGCTGAGATTCCGTACAGGGCGATCGCCTGCTCAAAAGACGGTTGGCTTGTTTAGT
The DNA here is from genome assembly GCF_014695845.1 of Trichocoleus sp. FACHB-591. Taxonomy (NCBI): domain Bacteria; kingdom Bacillati; phylum Cyanobacteriota; class Cyanophyceae; order Leptolyngbyales; family Trichocoleusaceae; genus Trichocoleus; species Trichocoleus sp. FACHB-591. The sequence continues at coordinate 383,971 of NZ_JACJPA010000045.1, read as the reverse complement.
CAATTGAGCGGCACCAAGCTGGAATCAGCTAGGTTTAGTTTAGACACTGAATAAGTTGATATTGATTCACAACATCCAAGTGGGGCCAAGCCAGTGAAGCGTGCAAGTTTGATCATGAATCCGGTTTCCGGTACGGATGAGCCTAACCCCATGAAGCTGCCCGATATCATTGCTGCCTTGGAGACAGAAGATATTCGAGCTGATCTCGCATTTACCAAGCCAGATGAATCTCCGGCGCTGCTGGCCCAACGAGCCGTAGAAGAAGGATATGACATGGTGATTGTGGGGGGTGGAGATGGCACAGTCAGTGAAGTCGCAAAAGGGCTGATTCACGCTCCAATTCCGCTGGGCATTGTTCCCATTGGCACCTATAACAACATTGCTCGTAGCCTCAGCATACCGACTGATCTGGCTCAAGCCTGTCAAGTGATCGCACAAGGGCAAATCAAAAGTATTGATGTTGGACAAGCCAACAACGACGCTGAGCACTACTTTTTTGAGGCTGCTGGGGTAGGGCTAGATGCGGCTCTCTTTCCTTTAGGGGAAGAAGTGAAAGATGGGCAATGGGGACGAACGCTGCAAGCTGTCCGCTTAGCCATTAGTTATCAACCTCAGCGCTTGAAAATTGAGTTAGATCGTCCCTTGGCAAACGCGACGACACGTACCTCCCTGCGTCAACGATTTTTGCGCCGTCAACTCGCAACTCGCAGCGAATTTCAGCTCCAAGCTCTGCTAGTTGTGATTGCCAATGGTCCCTATTATGGAACCGGATTTACGGTGGCTCCTGACGCGCTGATGGATGATGGGCTGCTGACTGTCAGCGTTTATCGCAAGTTCAGCAAATGGGAACTGGTGCGTCATTTTTGGTCTATTAGTCGAGGTCAGTACCACTACAATCCCAAAATTGAAACTTACCAAGTGGCAAAGGTGCGTCTTAGTTCACCTACCAAGCTGCCTTTTCATATTGATGGGCATCAAATTGGTGAGTTGCCTGTGACATTCCAAGTTGTGCACCAGGCTCTGAAAGTGCTCGTTCCAGCAGAGACAAGTTCGCCCTAATGTGCTCCTACTGGGCCAGCCGGATTCGGCAGTTTTCGATACGACACTTACAATTGGGCATGGGATAATAGCGTCCGGCAAGTAGTTTTCAAGTATCAGTTTCCAAGGTCCTCCTATCTAGACTTCTATGGCTCTTTCTGCCCCTCAACCTGCTCTTTTAGTTCTTGCGGATGGTTCAGTTTACCGGGGGTGGTCTTTTGGTGCGCCTGGGACCACCATTGGCGAAGTTGTGTTCAACACAGGAATGACGGGTTATCAGGAGGTTTTGACTGATCCCAGCTATTGCGGTCAAATTGTTACCTTCACTTATCCTGAGTTGGGAAATACTGGTGTAAACCCTGAAGATGATGAATCTGCACGGCCTCAGGTACGAGGGGCGATCGCTCGTAATATTTGCCCACGTCCTAGCAATTGGCGATCGACCCAATCTCTATCGGACTACCTGAAGCAACACAACATTCCAGGCATTTACGGCATTGATACCCGCGCCCTGACGCGTAAGCTTCGCTCTGCTGGAGCCATGAATGGGGCAATCTCGACCGAAATTCTTGATCCCACAGAACTGCTGGAGCAGGTGCAAAATGCACCCAGTATGGCTGGTCTCAACTTAGTCCAGGAAGTAACGACCTCAACGATTTACGAATGGTCTGACCCTACCGATTCCGTGTGGGAGTTCAGCCCTACTGCTCAGAACGATGAGAGCGGCTCTAATTTGTTAACCGTGGTGGCGTTGGACTTTGGGATTAAGCGCAATATTTTGCGTCGTCTGGCTAGTTACGGTTGCCGAGTCCTTGTGGTTCCAGCCGACACGCCTCCTGACGAAATCATGAAATACAATCCAGACGGGATTTTTCTCTCGAATGGGCCCGGTGACCCGGCGGCAGTAACCGAAGGTATTGCCACGACCAAGGCACTCTTGACCAGCCAAAAACCCATCTTCGGCATTTGTATGGGCCACCAGATTTTAGGGTTGTCGTTGGGGGCAGAAACCTTCAAGCTGAAGTTTGGTCATCGAGGACTCAATCAACCTGCTGGATTAAAGCAGCGAATTGAGATCACCAGCCAAAATCATGGCTTCGCGATCGCGCCAGAATCCCTGCCTGATGCAGATGTGGAAATCACCCACCTTAACCTCAACGATCGCACGGTAGCAGGCTTGCGGCACAAATCCTTGCCATTGTTTTCGGTTCAATATCACCCGGAAGCTAGTCCTGGTCCGCATGACGCAGATTATTTGTTTGAGAACTTTGTGCAGACTATGCGAGCTGCCAAAACTAATGGCGATCGTCCTACCGCCGTCGCCACCGAAGCAACGTCCTAAAAAACTTAAAGTTGCAAACTTGAGGTTACAGGCATGGAGCTAAGGATTATACTGGCATGAGTTGTCCTGAAAACTGGCTAAAGTGTATACTGGAGCCTCGAATTATGGACATTTTTTGTTAGGAGGGATTTATTCCTGAGCCACTCACCCTGACCGTTAGCCTTAGAGGCACACGCGAAGTCAGAGATAATTGCCAACTCTTCCGTCTGACGGGTCTGTTAGATGCATTTTCTGAACCTACCTTTCGTAAGGTGCTCACAAAATGCGTCGAAGAAGGCCCCAAGCATGTCATTTTGGATCTTTCCCATATCGACTTTGTTGATAGTTCTGGACTGGGTGCGCTGGTGCAGCTAGCCAAAAAGGCGCAAGCCGCTGAGGGAACCTTGCAGATTGTCACTAATCCTCGAGTGACCCAAACTGTGAAGCTAGTTCGTCTAGAGCAATTCTTAGCTCTGCAAACTTCAGTCGATGTGGCCTTAGAGAACGTCAAGTCAGCTTGACTCATGCAAAAGTCGCGCCATCAAGCTATCCAGGCTTAACTGGATAGCTTGTCATTCTGCAAAAATGGCAAGACTGTAGCGAATTAATCGACTGACCTATGATGGAAAATAACGGTTCTGTGGGATCTAGCTGACAAGGTAAGAGCTGTCTGTGAAAGCAGAAGAAGATTGCTTAGAAATTTCGGATACACAGGCAGCTCAAGACCTGGCTAGCCCAGCTAATTTTCTGCCCACTATCACTCTGCCCACGGCTCAGTTGCAGACGATTTCACCTGGTGCGTTGGCTTACTTGGGAGATGCGGTTTATGAATTGTATATCCGCTCTCAGTACCTGCTTCCTCCCAAGCGACTGCAAAGCTATCATCAGCGAGTTGTGGCGCAGGTCAGAGCTGAAAGCCAGGCTCACCATCTGCGATCGCTAGTGTCTTTGTTGACCGGCGAAGAGTTAGAAATTCTGAGACGAGGACGTAACGCCGCTTCTAGCCGCTCCAAGCGAGTGAATCCAGAAATCTATCAGCAGGCGACTAGTCTAGAAGCTTTAATGGGCTATCTATACCTAACCAATCCCCAGCGTTTGGCTTATTTATTGGCCCAACTGAAACTAGACCCAACGCTAGAGGAGTAGCTACCTCCTGGTCAACATAATGAGCCTCAGACCAGTGGGGACTTGAAGGCTCCGGGATATAAATTTTTCGAATTATTGAGAGAATAATATGGCCGCCAAGAAGAATTACTCTAAAGACCGCGGTAGAGCCGCTGAAGGTAAAGGGTCTCAATCGCAAGGTCAGTCAGGAGACCGCCAAGGCCGCCCCATCCCGAAGGATGCGTCTCGCAGCTCAAGTCCTCGTCTGCGCACAAAATCTGCTAAGGAGCGCCCCTCTGGTAAGGGAACCGATTATAGAGGGGGAGAATACCGAGGCAGCGACCGGAGGGGGGCAGGTGACGGAGAGCCTAGAGTTAGGCCTACTGCAAACACAGGAGATTTCCAGGCTCCTCGGCAACGCTCAGATAAACCCACTCGTAACTTTGATAAACGGGAGCGCCCCTCTGAGAGCCGCGATCGCAGCTTTGGAGAGCGCGATCGCAATTCTGGTCGTCCCGAAGGACGGGAGCGTAACTTTGGCCCCCGTGAACGCAGTTTTGAGCCGCGTGAGCGGGGTTCGGAAGGGCGGGAACGCAGCCCTGAAAATCGTGGCCGCAGCTTTGGAGAGCGCGATCGCAGTTCTAGTTCTGAAAGCCGCAACGAAGGCCGCAACGAAGGCCGCGACCGGAGTTTCGGTCGTCCTGAAGGACGGGAGCGTAACTTTGGGGGGCGTGAGCGCAGCTTCGAAGGTCGCGGTGGCTCAGAAGGTCGGGGTCGCAGTTTTGAAGGGCGGAGTGAAGGTCGCGATCGCAAGTTTGAGGGGCGGAGTGAAGGACGGGATCGAGGGCAGGAAAACCGCGATCGCCGTTTTGACGAGACTTCCACTAAGCCAGCAGGCGAGTCCGAAGAAAGCGACTTGATCTATGGTCGTCATCCGGTGCTAACGGCCTTGGAAAACCAACATCCGCTCAATCGGATCTGGATTACTCCTCGACTGCGTTATGACCCTCGATTTCATACCGTGCTGCTGCAAGCCAAAGCCAATGGCACTGTCATTGACGAAGTAGAGCCGCAACGTCTTAGCTATATTGCGCCAGGTGCAAATCATCAAGGTGTGATTGCCCAGGTTGCACCCTATGAATATGCTGATTTGGGTGATTTGATTGCCCAAGCCCAAGCGGCAACGAGTCAGCCCTTAATCATTGTGGCGGATGGGATCACCGACCCCCACAACTTAGGAGCTATTATTCGGACTGCTGAAGCGTTAGGAGCCCAGGGCTTGGTGATCCCACAACGACGAGCTTCGGGGATTACATCCGTTGTGAAGAAAGTAGCCGCAGGGGCTTTAGAAACATTTCCTGTTTCTAGGGTCGTTAATCTGACCCGCGCTTTAGAAGAACTCAAGACTGCCGGATTCTGGATTTACGGTACTGCTGCGGGAGCGAGCGAGCCAGTCCCCACGGTGAAGTTTTCTGGCCCGATTGTGCTGGTCATTGGTTCCGAAGGGGAAGGTTTAAGCTTAACGGTACAGCGCTGCTGTGATGTTTTAGTCTCCATTCCGTTAAGCGGCAAGACTCCCAGCCTCAATGCTTCCGTTGCCACAGGAATGGTACTTTATGAAATTTACCGACAGCGGCATGGCACCTCCTTTGATTTTGCCAACATGCCTAACAAAGAAGGAATTGAAAAAAGAAATGCAACAGAGTATAACAAAGTGTGAATAATAACGACAGTAAAAGCCTGCGTAGCACCCCGTAAAACGTTGGTAATCGGCACAGAAAAAGAATCATGAAAGAAGTTTTGGTCAGTTTTCTCGAGACTCTTGGGCTCGCTTTTTGGGTTGAGATTGTTACTGATAGGCCTCGGTGTACTTACTACTTTGGGCCATTCCTCAGTTCTCAAGAAGCTCAAGTTGCCAAATCTGGTTACGTTGAGGATTTGGAGCAAGAAGGCGCTCAAGGGATTCGAGTCACAGTAAAGCGCTGCAAAACCCCTGCCGACCTAACAATCGCGGATGATTTGGAGGTAAAAATGCCTCTGGGAAAGTCTCGGATTCTTAGTGGGCAATTTTAGTAGTGTGAGTTGTCACGCTCAAAATTGCCTTTAAACCTGTGGCTACCCTTGAGGTTCGCTAAGAAAACCAACCTAATTTGATTTCATCACTTCTGGATGGAGAGCTAGCCACCGATCAATATCTTTTACGACTTGATCGGGGATCTCCCAAGGAAATAGGTGAGCTGTGTTTGGGTAGCAATGCCATTGACTGTTCTGGAGGTGCTGAGCAGTTTCCCAACTAGATTGAGCCGTGATGTGGCGATCTTCGGCACCCGCTAAGACTAAGCTGGGACAAGTAATTTGAGCGAGATCCGCTAGGCGGTTATAGTCTTTTCTCAAAGCGACTGTCAGAGCTTGGGTGGCTTCTCGGGAGGTGCGGAGGTAGGCAATTAGTGCCTCATCGGCTAAATACTGGTAGGCGATCGCGGTGTGCTGCTGAATCAGGTAGCGGTAGAGCGATCGCTTACCAAATGCCTCAATATTCCACTGCCAACCCGGGGAAAGGCGATTGATCATCGATGCTAACCCCGTATAAAAATTGTCCTGCCAAGTGATGGGCGGATGGCTACCGCGTGGGCGAGCGGCTGTCGCGACTAAAATTAAGCCGCTGACTCGTTGGGGAAATTTTAGGGCCAGTTCCATCGCCAAAATGCCACCTAGCGACCAACCCAAAACTAAGCAACGCGAAACTTGATAGCGATCGAGCACCGCTTCTAAATCCAGTAGATGATCTTCCATCTGAAATGCTTGCTGAGCAGGGCTGTTGCCATAACCCCGTAAATCTGGCGCAATGGTCTGGAAACGCTGGGATAAATGATTGGTAAACACTGACAAACTACTGCCTGACCCAGGATGGCCGTGCAGACAAAGAATGGGAAACCCTTTCCCTTGGCTCTGCACATGCAAACGAGCAGCTTGAGCAGCGCGATCGAAACTCGAATTTTGCGATTGCATCTTAACCCTTAATTTCTCAATTTCTATACTGGCTGACCAGAACTTTATTCGCCTAAACAGATAAGGTGTATTTGCAGAAACGTATACTAAAGTTTTGGACTTTGAGTCAGGAAGAGGTCGCTGCATGGCATCCATCCGCGAGTTGCATCAACAGCTTGTCAGCAAAGAGCGCTCGGCTGTGGAAATTACCCAAGAAGCTCTAGAGCGTATTCAAGCCCTAGAGCCGAAATTGCATAGCTTTCTGTGCGTCACGGCAGATCGGGCGCTAGAGCAAGCACGGCAAGTCGATGCCAAAATTGCGGCAGGGGAAGAAATCGGACTGTTAGCAGGTATCCCTGTAGGGATTAAGGACAATCTCTGTACGCAGGGTATTCCCACGACCTGCGGTTCGCGAATTTTAGAAAACTTTGTGCCGCCATACGAGTCCACAGTGACCCAGAAGCTAGCTGCCGCTGGGGCTGTAATGGTGGGTAAAACCAACCTGGACGAGTTTGCGATGGGTAGCTCCACCGAGAACTCAGCGTATCAAGTCACCGCTAACCCTTGGGATCTAGAGCGTGTGCCTGGTGGCTCCTCTGGTGGCTCGGCGGCGGCGGTTGCGGCTAGAGAGTGCGTAGTCGCTTTGGGATCAGACACCGGCGGATCAATTCGGCAACCCGCTTCCTTCTGCGGTGTGGTGGGTCTGAAGCCAACTTATGGCTTGGTTTCGCGCTATGGTTTGGTGGCTTATGCTTCTTCGTTGGATCAAATTGGGCCGTTTGGTCGCAGTGTCGAAGATGCAGCAGTTTTGTTGCAGGCGATCGCAGGCTACGATGCCAAAGACTCGACCAGCCTTAACGTAGAAATCCCGGACTACTCAAAATTTCTCAAGCCTGATCTCAAACCCAGAGGTCGGCGCAAAATTGGGGTAATTCAAGAAACCTTTGGCGAAGGACTTGATCCGGTCGTAGAAGCTGCAGTCACCAAAGCGATTCAACAGCTTCAAGATTTGGGTGCGGAAATTCAAGTGATTTCTTGTCCTAGTTTCCGCTACGGTTTGCCCACTTACTACATCATTGCGCCCTCTGAAGCTTCGGCTAATTTGGCTCGCTATGATGGCGTGAAATATGGCTTCCGCTCGGAAGACCCTGATAACATCCTGGCGATGTATACCAAGACCCGCGCTCAAGGGTTTGGCTCTGAGGTGAAGCGGCGGATCATGATTGGCACCTATGCTTTGTCTGCTGGATACTACGACGCTTATTACCTGAAGGCCCAAAAAGTTCGGACTTTGATCAAGCAAGACTTCGAGCGAGCCTTTGAACAAGTGGATCTGTTAGTTTGTCCCACTGCCCCTTCTACGGCATTTAAGGCGGGTGAGAAAACAGCTGATCCGTTAAGCATGTATCTGTCTGACTTGATGACCATTCCGGTGAACTTAGCGGGCTTACCAGGCTTGAGCGTTCCCTGTGGCTTTGATGACAAAGGCATGCCCATTGGTCTACAGATGATCAGCAATGTGCTACGGGAAGATATCTTGTTCCAGGTTGCCTATGCCTATGAGCAATCTACGCCTTGGCACGAGCAATTGCCCTATCTGGGTTAACTCTGTTTTCTCTCTAAAGATCCATTAGTGAACATTCAGAGTCTAGTTATTATGCCTTCAGTCTTCCTGTAGGGATGACGAAATTTCTAGACTCTAAGGCAGGATGTATGAACTTAGGCTTATTTTGGCAATTCTCCTCCCTGACGCTAGCTTTAGTGGGTGCTGCTCACGCGATCGCCCCGAGCGCTCAAGCTCATCATGATCCGATCCACTCTGCTGAAGAAACAGTGACTCGTACAGTTGCGAGTCCTGATACCACAATGCCTCTGGCGCTAGGAAGCAGCTTGTTACTAGGAGTCGCGGCAGCAGGCTCTTACTATGTGTTCAAGCGGCACTCTATTTAGCTGGAGTGGCACTTAGCTAAAGTGATACAGAGAATGGCGCTAGTCAGTAACAACTTCAACGGGAGTTACGGCTAGCGCTCTTCATTGGCTCTGGAATTGAAACTTATGCCCACGCTGGTTTTGCTGTTCAAGCTATTGCTGAAGTTGTTGCTGATTTTGGGAGGAGGGCTGGCGATCGCCTATTTAGCAGCTTGTGTCTTCCTACTATTTCGGCAAAATCGGTTTATCTTCTTTCCTGCTTCCGTTAGCGAAACCACACCCGCAGTTGTCAATCTGGTTTATCAAGATATCTGGATACCCATCACCACTCCTACAGGCAAAGCCGAGCGCTTACATGGATGGTGGATGCCCGCTACAGAGCCAGAACAAGGCGTGGTTTTGTATGTACATGGCAATGGGGCGAATGTGGGAGCCACTGTATCTCAATCTCAGCGGTTTCATCAGCTAGGGCTATCTGTCTTTGTGTTTGACTACCGAGGATATGGTCGCAGTGAGGGCAGTTTTCCTACTGAAGCGCAGGTTTATGCAGATACACAAGCTGCGTGGAACTATCTAACTCAAGTCCGGGAGATTCCACCGGAACAGATTTTTCTATATGGTCATTCTTTAGGTGGAGCGATCGCAATCGACTTAGCCATCAAGCAGCCTGAAGTCGCTGGGCTGATCGTAGAAAGCAGTTTTACTTCCATGCGCCGGATGGTCGATGTTCGAGGTGGATTTGGTCTATTTCCAGCGGATCTGTTGTTGACGCAGAAGTTTAACTCCTTGGAAAAGGTGCGATCGTTGAACACGCCTGTGTTGTTCATCCACGGCACTCTAGACTTGACAGTTCCCGCAGAAATGAGCCGCACTTTATTCCAGGCAGCGCCAGACCCTAAGCAACTTTTATTGGTAGAGGATGCGGGACACAATGATGTCGCTGCTATCGGTGAGGGCCGCTATCTTCAAGTGATTCAACAATTTGTGGAGCAGGTGCAGACCAGACAGAAGCAAACTGCTGTTTCTCAGTGATCGAGCAATGAGGCGTTCAGCCAGCGATCGCCTAAGGTTGAGAGGTAGCAGGGCTTTGCGGAGAACTGTATACCCAAGCTACTTAGTTGTGAAGTGTTGTTTTGAACGATATCAACCCTGATCTCCCTAATTTGTTCGTGTGGGAAGGTCAGAATAAAGTCAGATAAACCGTAAATTTGCGGATAAGCTTATTGAGGGGTGCGTAAACGGCTAGTACGCCTGATGAGCGTGCTAAATGTCATTTATTCACTGAAAGCCAAGATTGAGTTGCAGGTTGATGACTGCTGAAGAAGCATTAGGGATTGTTGAGCAGGTTCTAGAGGTAGGCCGCTTAAATAAAGTGCAAGAGACAGTATTTAAGCGAGCTTGGGAAGGATGGTCATATTCAGAAATCGCGAAAGAATCTGGCTATGACCAAGGCTACATCAAAGATACGGGTGCTAAGTTGTGGCAGTTACTCTCGGATGCTTTAGGCGAGAGAGTCACAAAATTCAACTGCCCAACCGTGTTGAAGCGATCGCAAGCCAAGCGCCAGGAAGTTGCAGTTAGCGATCGAGGAGATAGTAGCACCTCCTTAGCTCACGCTTCTAGCTCCTCACTCCCGGCTCAAGATTGGGGAGAAGCGATTGATGTGTCGATCTTTTATGGTCGAGCCGATGAACTCAGCACTTTGCGTCAGTGGGTTCAGCAAGACCGTTGCCGTCTCGTCACCCTTTTGGGGATGGGAGGGATTGGTAAAACAGCTTTGTCTGTCAAAGTTGGGGAGCAATTAGAGGGTGAGTTTGAGTGTCTGATTTGGCGATCGCTGCGAGATGCCCCGCCCTTATCAGAGCTACTCGCAACTTTGATCAAGTTTTTATCTCGTCAGCAAGACATCACCTTGCCAGAAAGTTTAAGCGGCCAGCTTTCTCGTCTGTTGGAGCTGTTGCGAGGATCTCGCTGTCTACTGATTCTGGATAACTTTGAGGCGATCCTCCAAGGAGGTATGCGAGCAGGAGCTTACCGCAGCGGTTATGAAAGCTATGGAGAGTTGCTGAGGCGGGTCGGCGAGATCTCCCATCAAAGTTGCTTGGTGATTACGACTCGGGAGAAACCTCAAGAAGTCGGAGCGCTAGAAGGAGATTTGCTACCCGTGCGAACGCTGCCAGTAGCTGGGTTAGAGGCGATCGCAGGGCATGAAATTTTGCTGGCTAAAGGATTGGCAGGTTCGACCACCGAACAAGAGCAGTTGATCGAGCACTACCGGGGAAATCCGTTGGCGCTCAAGATTGCCGCCACCTCAATTCAGGATTTGTTTGCCGGTGATATTGCGGCGTTTCTCGACCAAGGTATGGGAGCATTTAACGGCATTGCGACCTTACTGACTCAACAGTTTGAGCGCTTGTCAGACATAGAAGCTCAGGTGATGTATTGGCTAGCAATTAATCGGGAACCAGTTGTTCCGGCAGAATTGCAAGTCAACATGATACCGGAGATTTCCAGACCCAAATTAATGGAGACTCTGGAATCGCTGACATGGCGCTGTCTGATTGACACAGCCAAGCCGACTGCTGGTGCGACTCGCCCACTGGGATTTACGCAACAGCCCGTGGTGATGGAATATGTGACCGAGAAACTGATCGAGCAAGTCTGTGAGGAAATCGTCACAGTGTCTCCTCGGTTGCTGTTGAGTCATGTGTTGATGCAGGGGCAAGCCAAAGAATATATTCGGGAAAGCCAAATTCGGCTCATTCTAAAAGCTGTGGTGGAGCGATCGCTGACCAAATTAGGCTCTCTACAACAGCTCGAACAAAAACTGAATCAGCTGCTGACTCAGCTACAGAGCCAATCGCTCGGCTTCACCGGATATGGCGGTGGCAATCTCCTCAACTTATTTCGTCAGCTAGAGACGAATTTAGCAGGTTATGATTTTTCCGGGTTAAAGATCCGCCAAGCCTATCTACAGGATGTCAATTTACATCAAGTAAATTTTGCTCAGGCAGAATTCATTCACTGTGTTTTTGCAGCGACTTTCGGCGGCATTACTTCCGTAGCCTTTAACACAGACGGTCAGCTCTTAGCCACCAGTGATACCAATGGCGACATTCATATTTGGAGAGCAACAAACAGCAAGCAGATGGTAGCTTGCAAAGGCCATAATAGTTGGGTTTGGGCGGTTGCTTTTAACCAGGACAGCCGAGTTTTAGCCAGTTGTGGGCAAGATCATACAGTGCGGCTGTGGAATGTAGAAACAGGACAATGCCTCAAAACTTTGCATGGACACACCAGCATTGTCACGGCGATCGCCTTTGCGCCTCATCCTAGTTTTCCCGATAGTGCAGCAGCGCAAATCCTCATTAGCAGTAGTACCGACCATACCATCCGCATTTGGGATATCCAGACAGGAGATTGCTTAAGAGTTTTGGCAGGGCATACCGCTTGTGTCTGGGCGGTGAGTGTTGCTGCTAATGGCCAAACCCTAGCCAGTGCAGGTGAAGATCAAACCATCAAGCTCTGGGCGATCGCCACAGGAGAATGTTTCAAAAGCTTCCCGGCACATAGTCATTGGATTAAAGCGCTGGCACTCAGTCCAGATGGGCAAACGCTGGTGAGTGGCAGTTTTGACAATACCGTGAAGCTCTGGAATGCTAGCACGGGAGAATGTCTGAAAACGCTTCCAGGGCATGTCAGCACCGTAGCCTCTGTCGCGTTCAGCCCGAACGGCAAAGTGGTTGCTAGTGGTAGCTATGACCAAACTGTAAAGCTGTGGAGTGTGCCTTCAGGTAAATGTCTCACTACTTTAGAAAAACATACCAATCGAGTTTGGTCTGTAGCTTTTCACCCAGAGGGACAGCTACTCGCAAGCGGGGGAGATGACCATACGGCCAGAATTTGGGATATCTCTACGAGCCAATGTGCCAGAACTATTCAGGGGCACAGCAACTCGATTTATGCGATCGCCCTCAGCCCAGATCAGCAATGGCTCGCGAGTGGTCATGAAGACCAAACAGTTAGATTATGGGATTTCAACGCCATAGATTCAGACGCATCTCGCAGTTTGACCTACCCACTGAAAAAAATCTTTCGCGGACATACGAATCGTATCTTTGGCGTCGCCTTTACGCCGGATAGTCAAACTTTAGTAACAGGCAGCTTAGACCGCACAATTAAACTGTGGAATGTGCAAACTGGAGAATGCCTAAAAACATTGCAAGGTCACACCAGTTGGGTTTGGGCGATCGCCTTAAGTCCAGATGGCAGATTAGTCGCCAGTGGTAGTTACGACCATCTAGTCAAGTTGTGGGACATCACCAGTGGAGAATGTCTCCAGACATTGTCAGGACATACGAGTTCTGTGTTGTCAGTTGCCTTTAGTCCAGATGGCTGCTTGCTTGCGAGTGGTGGTTATGAGCAAATGATTAATCTGTGGGATGTGGCTACAGGCCAATGTCTCAGAACTCTCCAAGCGCATGCTAATCGAGTGTGGTCTGTGTCGTTTTGCCCGGATGGTCAACTGTTGGCAACCGGGGGAGATGACTTCACCGTCAAACTGTGGAATATTGCCACTGGAGAATGTGAGAGAACTCTGTCAGGACATACTAGTGCTGTTCTATCCATTCTCTTTCATCCCAGCAGTGATCAGCTCATTACGGGTAGTGCTGACAGAACAATTAAGATCTGGAGCTTAAGCACCGGAGAATGTCTCAACACCTTGTCGGGTCATCAAAACTGGGTTTGGTCCTTGCTTTTGGATGCCCGTCATCACCTGTTGTGGAGTGGGAGCCAAGACGAAACGATGAAGTGTTGGGATCTGGAAACTGGAACCTGTCTCAACACCTTGCAACCACCGCGACCCTATGAAGGAATGAATATTACAGAGGTCAAAGGCTTAACAGAAGCCCAAAAAACCACATTAATCGCCTTGGGAGCGATCGCTGACTCATAGCACCAAACGCGACTGTATTATTCTGCACTCAAAGATTTAGTTAAACCACGCGGGCGATCGACATCTAGCCCCCGATACACCGTGATGTAATAGGCCAGCAGTTGTAAGGGAATCACCGTCAAAATTGGCGAGAGTAACTCATCTACCTCTGGAATTGGCAGCAAGGAATCAAACAAAGCGGCGGCTTCAGAATTTTCAGGCGTGGTAATGCCAATTAACCTAGCGCCACGAGATTTCACCTTTTGCAGATTCGCCAAAGTTTTGTCATAAACTTGCCCTGGCATCGCGATCGCGACCACCGTTACTTGCTCATCCAGAATCGCGATCGGCCCGTGGAGAAACTCTCCCGCCGCATAACCTTCAGCATGAATATAGCTGGTCTCCTTTAGCTTCAAGGCTCCTTCGAGCGCAATGGGATAATTAATCCCCCTAGCCAAAAAGATAAAATCTTGAGTATCCACCAACTCTTTCGCTAGTTGGGCGATCGCGTCTGTTGCTGCTAAAATTTGGGATATCTTTTCGGGTAACCGTTCTAGCTCTCTGAGCAAGATATCGAGGCGATCGCTAGATAGCATTTGGCGGCGACAAGCCAGATTCAGCGCCAAGGTGTAGAACACTATTAACTGAGCGACAAAACTCTTGGTTGCTGCCACTCCCACTTCCTGTTCAGAAGGTGCATGTAGGATATGGTCTACTCGTTGCTGTAGGGTACTGTCCGGTTGATTGGTTAAACCTAGCAAGCGAGGACGGCAAGCTGGAGTGAGTTGAGACCGCCGTTGTTGCTCGAATGTCAGCGCCTTGAGTGTGTCTGCTGTTTCTCCCGACTGAGTGACTGCGATCGTCAGTGTATTGGGAGTTAAGGGAAATGGGTGATCTAGAAACTCCGAAGCATAACGAACTCTAGTCGGGATACCTGCCAATTGTTCTAGCCAGTATTGCCCAACTAAACTGGCATGGAGACTGGTGCCACAAGCAACAATGTGAATTTCGGCCAAACCGTTATAGAAGCTGGCTGGCAATCCCAGATCGATTGGAGACTCTGAAGCGCAATTCTGTGTCCAGTCCAAATTCAGATACTTCTCTAGGCAAGCCCGAACGACATCAGGTTGCTCATAGATCTCTTTCAGCATGAAATGCCGAAATTCTGAGTGCCGAAATTCTGGGCGATCGTCCAGCATGGAGGATAAGTCTAACAGGGCTGACAGTATTGCTGACAATATTAATAGCAACCCAAGCTAGCTTAAAAAACATGGGGCAGAAGACCGAATTATTTACTGGCGATCTTTCTGCCCCTTAGTAGATGGACGGAGAATTCAGCTTACTGGTAAACCGTAACGGTTGGTAATTTGATCTGAACTGTGGGAGTCGCAGGTGCCTGGGTGCTGCTTTGCTCTCCTACTGTGGGCACCACGAAACCCCCCTTACTAGGCGCACTAGGGGAGGGAATAACAGATGGGAGACTGGGAGCGGGTGTCACCTTAATACTGCTGTTGGGTAAAGGACGACTGGAGTTAGTCACGGGGGGAATGCTCACCGCAGGCGTGATGGCAGGGAGCTTGACACTAGAAGTGCTGGGTCGATTTCCCGTCTTGGTTTCTGGTAAGGGTACCAGAATAGGAATAGACGTGGATGCAGTTGGTTTCGGAGGTGTTACCCCAGTTGGCTGGCTGATCGGTTGACTAATGGGCTGACTTGTGGATTGAGGAGGAGGAACTGGCACTGGAATCACAGTTGCAGTCGTGGGGGTTTTGGGAATCACTACTGTGGGTTGAGCAGGCCGAACGGTCCCAATTGGTTGCGTGGGTCGAACAATCCCAATTGGTTGAGTGGGTCGAGCCGCTGGTAGGGGAGCAGGAACAGTTACAGGTCCATTGGCAGGCCGAGTTGGGCCAGTCGTCGGCAGACCCGCAGGTTTGGTAGAGCCAACCGCAGGCATCGTAGTAGGTGAAGTCGAACCCGTGGCAATATTGCTGGGTAGCAGGGTCTCCGGAGCCAAATCATTGGTGAGGTAGACATGACCCAATGGGCGATCGTTGTAAACGCGCTTACTCAACCGCCAACCTGGATCAAGGAAAATCTTGGCGAAGCCTGAGTCTAAGCCACGGGTTCTGCCAATTTCCAACGCTGGTAAATTTTGTCCCCGGTTGGGTTGCCCGATGAGCACCAATTCATTGTTGCGTTTGACCACTCGCAAACTATACTTCAAGCCTAGGTCTTGGCCTGCCATCCGCACAGAGTAGCCGTTGCTATCGGTGCTGCGTCCACAAATGCCAGTGAAGTCAAAGCCGAGTAACAGCGGTTCTACAGGTGTATGGCTTCCTGTGGCGATTCCGCCTTCTTGCCAGCAGGCCTGCTTATTGGAGACTTGTTCTAAGATGAGGAGTTGGTGAGCTTGTCGGCCATAGGGAGCAGCTACAGCAATAAATTTGCTCTGATCTACCTCTTGTTGACTGAAGGTAGCAGCCGCGATCGCTGGATTAACGGAACTGATGGCACTCAACGCTAGCGTGGCTGAGACAGCCAATTGGAGTCGCAGGGAATTCAACATAATGGGCGGGAGAAATCTTGTGTGTGAGGTATTAATAGTGATTGCACCAGTTCCGATAAAGTTGCTGGCCTTATATTAATTTTTTAACGACTTGGGACTTGGATGGTCCGGTTAATTTGAGCCTCATTTTTACTTAAAGTGCCCTAAATATATCAGTCAAGCCCGCAAAACTTAACTGCATTTCGGCTCTAAAGCGAATAAAATAGTGCAAGAGTACTATCAGTCAGCCTGAGGTAAATAGCACAGTTGACTTAAACTTCACTTAATAACTTAACCTCCGCTAGATATTGGGAGTGATGGGGTTAACTTATTGGTGCGAACACTAGATATGCGGTAATCTAATCTCCATCCGTCTGTGGTTGAGAAGCCCATGTCTTTCGTTGGCCTGCATATTCACAGTGACTACAGCTTGCTCGACGGAGCCAGCCAGTTGCCCGCCCTCATCGATCGCGCCTTGGAACTCGGTATGCCCGCGATCGCGCTGACGGATCACGGAGTCATGTATGGGGCGATCGAATTAATCAAAGTTTGCCGTGGCAAAAATATTAAGCCAATTATTGGCAACGAAATGTATGTGATCAACGGTGACATCGAGAAGCAAGAGCGCCGTCCTCGCTATCACCAAGTTGTACTGGCTAAAAACACTCAGGGCTATAAGAATCTGGTAAAGCTCACCACCATCTCCCACTTAAAGGGGGTGCAGGGTAAAGGCATTTTTTCTCGCCCTTGCATTAACAAAGACTTATTGCAGCAATACCACGAAGGGCTAATTGTCACGAGTGCTTGCCTGGGTGGTGAAGTGCCACAAGCCATCATGCAAGGCAAACCAGAAGTCGCGCGTCGAGTCGCTCAGTGGTACAAAGATCTGTTTGGAGAGGATTATTATCTCGAAATTCAAGATCACGGTTCTACCGAAGACCGCATCGTTAATGTTGAAATTATTAAAATTGCTCGCGAGTTAGACATCAAAATTGTCGCCACCAACGATTCGCATTTTATTTCTTGCTTTGATGTCGAAGCCCATGATGCGCTGTTATGTATTCAAACAGGTAAGCTAATTGCTGAGGATAAACGGCTGCGCTATAGCGGAACTGAGTATCTAAAATCAGCAGATGAAATGCGGCAACTATTCCAAGATCATTTGCCTGATGAAGTGATTGAAGAGGCGATCGCAACCACGCTAGAAGTTGCTGAAAAAGTAGAACCTTACGACATCTTAGGCAAAGATCCTCTACCAAATTATCCTGTTCCCGAAGGTCACACTCCTGATACTTATCTAGAATACGTAACTTGGGAAGGTTTACTCCAGCGATTAAGCTGTCAGTCTCGCCAAGAAATACCTCCCACCTATCGCGAGCGCTTGGAGTATGAGCTAAAAATGCTCCAGCAGATGGGATTTCCTAATTATTTCTTAGTTGTTTGGGACTATATTAAATACGCCAGAGATAGTGGCATTCCAGTGGGGCCAGGACGTGGTTCAGCCGCAGGTTCTCTAGTCGCCTACGCTCTAAAAATTACTAATATTGATCCGGTTCATCATGGCTTACTATTTGAGCGATTTTTGAATCCAGAACGGAAGTCAATGCCTGATATTGATACCGATTTCTGCATTGAAAAACGTGACCAAATGCTGGAATATGTCACCCGCAAATATGGTGAAGATCGAGTAGCGCAAATTATTACTTTCAACCGTATGACCTCAAAAGCGGTGCTGAAAGATGTAGCCAGAGTGTTGGATATTCCCTACGGCGAATCCGATCGCATGGCGAAATTGATTCCAGTAGCTCGGGGCAAACCCGCCAAGCTCAAGGTCATGATTTCGGACGGCACTCCCGCCCCAGAATTTAAAGAAAAATACGATGGTAATCAAACCATTCCCAACACTTCCGTTACTTATCGCCGCTGGATTGATATGGCAATCCGGATTGAGGGCACGAACAAAACCTTTGGGGTTCATGCTGCTGGAGTGGTGATCTCAGCACAACCTCTAGATGAAATCGTGCCGTTACAGCGGAACAATGATGGCTCTGTGATTACTCAATATTTTATGGAGGACATCGAGAATATTGGCCTCCTAAAAATGGATTTTCTGGGTCTTAGAAACTTGACGATGATCCAGAAAACGGTTGACTTAATTGAGCAAACGCATGGTCAAAAAGTTGATCCAGACGAAATTCCCATTGATGACCCCAAAGCTTTTGCTCTACTCGCCAAAGGTGAACTAGAAGGTATTTTTCAGTTAGAGTCTTCTGGCATGCGCCAGGTCGTACGTGATCTCAAACCTTCAAATCTAGAAGATATTTCATCGATTCTGGCTCTTTACCGTCCGGGACCTTTAGATGCGGGTCTAATTCCTAAGTTTATTAACCGCAAACATGGCCGAGAACAAATTGATTATGCTCATCAAATTTTAGAGCCTATTCTCAAAGAAACTTACGGCATCATGGTCTATCAAGAGCAAATTATGAAAATTGCTCAAGATATGGGTGGCTATTCATTGGGACAAGCCGATTTGCTACGCCGAGCTATGGGTAAAAAGAAGGTATCTGAGATGCAAAAGCATCAAGAAATCTTTGTAGACGGCTCAACTAAAAGTGGTGTGAAGTCCAAAATTGCCGAAGAACTCTTCAATCAAATGGTGCTCTTCGCAGAATATTGCTTCAATAAATCTCATTCCACAGCTTATGGGTATGTAACTTATCAAACGGCTTATTTAAAGGCGAATTATCCAGTCGAATATATGGCAGCGTTATTGACTGCTAATAGTGGCGACCAGGATAAAGTTCAAAAATACCTTAGTACCTGTTTGAGTATGGGGATCGAGGTGGAGCCACCAGACATCAATCGATCGCTTGTGGACTTTACCCCGCTTAAAACCAGTATTTTGTTCGGTTTGTCAGCGGTACGTAACGTCGGGCAAGGTGCGATCGAGTGTATTTTGGCCGCTCGGGATGAAGGAGGTTCTTTCAAGTCGCTGGCAGATTTGTGCGATCGCGTGGATTCTCGCTCAGTAAACCGCCGAGCTTTAGAAGCCTTAATTCAGTGCGGGGCGATGGATGCTTTTGACCCTAACTCCAACCGCAACCAGCTAATTCAAGATTTGGAGCTAGTGACTGACTGGGCGCAATCGCGGGCGAAGGATCGAGCGATCGGGCAGGGTAACTTGTTCGATCTATTTGGTGGAGCAACGACTGAAAGCCCTGATACAACTGCTACTAATTTTGAATCTGCTCCTAAAGCGCCGCCCGTAGAGGATTTTCCGCAACAAGAAAAGCTACGGCTAGAGAAAGAATTGCTCGGTTTCTACATCTCCGACCATCCGCTGAAATCGGTGCAGCAATCCGCTAAAATCTTGGCCCCGATCAATATTTGTGACTTGGGCGATCAGCGTGACGATGTCACCATTAGCACCATCATCATGCTGTCCAGCGTCAAGCCTGTCGTCACTAAAAAAGGCGATCGCATGGCGATTGTGCAAATTGAAGACTTAACCGGACAAGCGGAAGCTGTGGTATTTCCCAAATCTTTTGAGCGGATTGGCGCTTACATTATCCCTGACGCGCGTTTAATGATTTGGGGCAAAGTCGATCGCCGCGATGACCGCAACCAGTTCATTATTGATGATGCTGAACCTGTGGAAGAAGTACGAATGTTGATGGTGGAACTCGATCCCCAGCGAGCCAGCAATATTGAAGACCAACACCGCTTACGGACTGTCCTCTTGGAACATCGAGGCGAAGAAGAGAGAGCCAAAATTTCTGTAGTGGCCGTTATTTCAGCACCGAATCGCCGCCAATTTGTCCGTCTAGGAGCTCAGTTCCGCGTTCAAGATTATCAAGCTGCTGTGAATGCCTTGGCCCAAGCTGGATTTCAAGCTAGAGCATCGGCTTTGGTGAATTCGTAACACTACGGTTTGGCGCTATGCTGGCGCTGGAAATAATCGTGATTAATGTCAGGCATAATTCGGGTAGTCGTACTAAGCTCAGAAGTAGTGCTACCTGAAAAATTCTTTGGAAGACCAGCATCCGAACTCCCCCAATTCCGAGCTAACAGCAGGTCTCAACAAATTGGTTGAGGCTGTGGTTAAATCCGCGATCGCCGCCCACAAAAGTCAAAACTTAGAAGATGCCTTGGCTATTCGAGATGAATTACAGCGTTTGCCGAGAACCTGGATGACTGAAGTCATCAATGGCGTGATGCTGGAATTAGTCCGAATCGACCCCATTTTGTGCCGCTGGTTCGTTCTAGATGTGTTTCTTTACGATGCTGACCCCGAAGGTAAAGCAGATGTAGCGGAGCGCATCAATCTAATGCTGGCTGACCTCAAAGCCAAGGATTCTTAACAAGCACTGGTTTAGGGCTGTTTAGGTGGGAACCAACCAGGACAAAATTCATCATAACTTGTTGCTTACCTCATGGTTATTTAGTAATTGATGGGCACTCTAAGTAAGGCTGTAGAAATCATTAAATCTGTACAGCGGATTCAGGGACCTCGGTAGGATGAGCGGTATTAAACCAGCAACCCTCTACTTCAGAAGTGTTCCCTAACTGAACTACTTTGTGAGGAGAGCCCGTGATGCCAGAAAAACTTTTGCTAGCTGTTACTATTACATTCTCCCTAAATTTATTTTTAGGCGGTAACTGGTCCCCAGGTTCCCAAGCTTCGGAAACGGCCCAGACCCCGGTTGGTTCCAGTCAACTTGCCAATAATTCAGAAGCTCAAGCTTTCTTTACCAATCTCATCAAACCTCCTGCCCTATAGCCCTTCGCGCCTTTGGGGTTGATAGAACTTGTTTGAGGTTGAAACAATCTGGCAATCCTCAAAGTACTATTGAAATGTTGTTAATGAAAACCATGTGCAAGATGCAGGATTATCAGCTCTAAATATAAGGATGGGCCTCCACTCAGCGGCTCAATCTCAATTCTTAGAGCTAAAACTAACTGAGACGAATCCTGGGAACTCTCTGAATCTAGCGGCGTCAAACCAAACAGGAATGTTATAGACCCAGATTCCACCCATGAGTCACTCTCTTCCTGTATCCTGGTCCACGGTTGAGGCAAATGCTCCTCAAGTGCCAGTGCAACCCGAAAAACTCTCAAATTACGATTTGATTTTGCAATGTCAAGAAGGGCTACGGCCCGATCGCTCGGCATTTGCTGAATTAATGCGGCGCTACCAGTCCCATGTAGAACGGGTCTTGTATCATCTTGCTCCTGATTGGCAGGATCGCTCAGATCTGGCTCAAGAAGTCTGGATTCGGGTTTACCGCAATGTCAAACGCTTAAACGATCCAGTGAAGTTCCGGGGGTGGCTAAGCCGTATTGCCACCAACTTGTTCTATGACGAACTGCGGAAGCGCAAGCGAGTATCAGAGCCTCTATCTCTAGATGCGCCGCGAGCGATGGATGACGGAGAAATGGATTGGGAGATTGCTTCTGCTGATCCAGGCCCCGAAGAACACTTGACGACCCGAGAGTTTTACGACCAACTTCGTGAGGCGATCGCTGACTTACCTGAAGTTTTCCGCACCACCATCGTGTTGCGTGAAATTGAAGGCATGGCCTATGAAGAGATTGCCGAGATTACGGGCGTTTCTCTGGGTACTGTAAAGTCAAGAATTGCTAGAGCCAGGCAACGGTTGCAGTTTCAATTACAGAACTATTTGGATGGTCAGTAACATCAACCGTAAGAGATACGGTTAGGGTCTCTGACTTAGGAACAGTGTCAGGCTCAAGCTGTTCTTCTATGATTGGTCTATTAGACTAAATGGTCTGTAAATTTTAGTGTGTTTTCCTGGCGTGACCTGGTAGTGATGTAAAGATGATGTCTGATTTTGAGTCCCGTAACAGCTCTAAACCAACGTCCCCTGAAGATGGTTTCACTGGACAGATTGATAACCCCCATCAACCTACGGGTGCCCGTTCTATGCTCCAACGCGATCGCTTCGAATTATTGAGTGCTTACCTGGATGGTGAAGTCACTGCCGCAGAACGTAAGCAAGTCGAAGAATGGCTAGCAACAGACCCCGTTGTTAAGCGTTTGTACACCCGCTTGCTGGAACTCCGCCAAGGCTTGCAGGCGATGCCCGTACCTGCGGCAAGTCAATCGGTTGACCAAACCGTTGATGCCGTGTTCAAGCGAATTAATCGTCGGCCTAAGCAACTTCTACTTTGGGGTGGCGCAGCGGTTGCAGCTTTATTTGTGGGTGCGGTTTCCGGATTCCTTCCCGGCAACAACTCTTTCAGCCCCCAGTTTGCCCAGTCTCCTATTGAAGGCTCAGGTGTAGCTCAGAATGCACAACTGCCTAGCTCGGCGCAGCCCGTTAATTCTGACGCTTTGATGATTGCCCTAGATCAGCCAGTGGTGGAAATTCCCAAGGCTCCGGTTTCTCTACCAGCGGATGCAGTCGAAGATATTCATAACGACTCCAACGATAATATTCGCTAGATATTTGCTAGCGAAGTATGAGTGGCTAGACGGGCTCTAGCGATCGCGGGTCTCAATTTTTCAGGCAACGAAACCAGGTCACAAAAGAGGTAAAACAGGGGTGGAAGCTGTTTTACCTCTTTCGTTTTGTCAGTGTTTTCTCAACTGGGTCGGGCTTGCGCCAGCCAAATTCCATCGGGGATTAGGACGCCTCGGAGTTGTTGAATGTGATGGAGGTGCATGAGGTAAGCCCAAGCCCTGCCCAACGGTTGCCCCTCTGAGTCAAAAACCGTAATCACTTCTCGTTGATATTCGTTTTGCTCAGGCGATCGCCCTGACACAAAATCTTCTAAAGCATCTAAGCGGGACAAGATGGCTGTGTCCTGGAAGCTAAGCAAAAACCCGTGCACCGTTTGAGTTCCCCAAGTCATAGCTGGGTAGCCCAACGGCAAAGCAAATAGCTGACCACGAGCGATCGCGGGTGTTGCCGTCACAACTTTGCCTGCACAGTAGCGTTGGTAATTCACCTCGCCTGGCTTGAGGGTGCCGTAGACAAAGACTTTCAAGAAATCCATTTGCAATGTAATAGACCAGTGCCGAGCATTTAGAATAGGTAGGCAAACCAGATGACTGAAATTTAGCAGGAGTTCCGTTCGTGGAGTCCCGGTATACCCCCAAAGCAATTGAGGACAAGTGGCAGCAAACTTGGGCTGAGCTAGGCTTAGACCATACCTCTACAGATCCTAACAAGCCCAAATTCTACGCGCTGTCCATGTTTCCCTATCCTTCGGGTAATCTGCACATGGGGCACGTGCGGGTGTATACCATTGCCGATGTGATTGCGCGACTGAAGAAAATGCAGGGCTACCGAGTGCTGCACCCAATGGGTTGGGATGCCTTTGGTTTGCCTGCCGAAAACGCGGCGATCGATCGCGGGATTCAACCCGCTGAGTGGACTTACCAAAACGTGGCTCAAATGCAGAAGCAGTTGCAGAAGCTGGGTACCTGTTTCGACTGGAGTCGAGAAGTCACCACTTGCTCGCCAGATTACTACCGCTGGACGCAATGGATTTTTTTGCAGTTTTACCAAGCTGGCTTGGCCTACCAAAAAGAGTCAGCAGTGAACTGGGACCCGGTTGACCAAACCGTGTTGGCGAATGAGCAGGTAGATAATGAAGGTCGTTCTTGGCGATCGGGGGCGAAGGTAGAGCGGAAGCTGCTGAAGCAATGGTTCCTCAAGATCACCGATTATGCCGAGCAACTGCTCACTGACTTGGACAAGCTCAAGGGTTGGCCAGAGCGAGTCAAGCTGATGCAGGCTAACTGGATTGGCAAATCAGTTGGGGCTTATTTGGAATTCCCCATTGTGGGATCTGACGAAAAAATTGGGGTGTTTACCACTCGCCCGGATACGGTTTATGGCGTGACTTATGTGGTGCTGGCGCCAGAACATCCCCTTACGGCTCGCGTCACCACGAGCGATCGCAAAGAAGCAGTGGAAGCGTTCGCCAAAGAAGTGGCGGGTCAGAGTGAGTTGGAGCGAACCGCAGAGGATAAACCCAAGCGGGGGATTCCAACCGGAGGCAAAGCGATCAACCCGTTCACCGGCGAGGAAGTGCCAATTCTGATTGCCGACTACGTGCTGTACGAGTATGGCACTGGGGCCGTTATGGGGGTGCCTGCTCATGATGTGCGCGACTTCAAGTTCGCCACGGAAAAGAACTTGCCGATCAAGACAGTGATTGTGCCCGAAGGCGGCGATGCCAATGCGCCTCTAGAAGCTGCCTACACTGAGCCAGGCATTATGGTCAATTCTGGTCAGTTTGATGGCACGCCATCGATCCAAGGTAAAGAAGCGATCGTTCAGTTTGCGGAAGCACAAGGGTTTGGTAAGGCAAGAGTACAGTATCGCTTGCGAGATTGGTTGATCTCCCGTCAACGCTATTGGGGCGCACCGATTCCGATCATTCATTGCCCCAACTGTGGCGCGGTACCTGTGCCAGACCGAGATCTTCCGGTGCGGTTGCCAGAAAATATTGCGTTCTCCGGTCGGGGGCCATCTCCTTTGGCTCAATTGGAAGATTGGGTGAATGTGCCTTGCCCTACTTGTGGCACCGCAGCGAAGCGTGAAACCGACACGATGGATACCTTTATTGATTCGTCGTGGTACTTCCTCCGCTACCCAGATGCCAACAACGATCAGCAAGCCTTTGACCCTGCCATCACCAATGACTGGATGGCGGTAGATCAGTATGTGGGTGGGATTGAACACGCGATTTTGCACTTGCTCTACTCCCGCTTCTTTACCAAGGTGTTGCGCGATCGCGGTCTGCTCAATTTCGACGAACCCTTTGAGCGCTTGTTGACACAGGGGATGGTGCAAGGCTTGACTTACAAGAACCTTACCACGGGTAAATATGTCACACCTAACTTGGTGAATGCTGCCGATCCCAAAGATCCCGAAACTGGAGAAGCACTGGAGGTCTTCTACGAGAAGATGTCTAAGTCGAAGTACAACGGGGTTGATCCAGAGGCGGTATTGGCGAAGTACGGCGCAGACACAGCCCGGATGTTTATCCTCTTCAAGGCTCCTCCAGAGAAAGACTTGGAGTGGGATGACGCCGATGTGGAAGGTCAGTTCCGCTTTTTGGGTCGGGTGTGGCGCTTGGTGAGTGAGTTTGCCGAGAAGGGTGGCGATCGCACCAAGAAGGCAAATCTAGCTGCATTGAGCAAGCCAGAAAAAGATCTCCGTCGCGCCATCCACATAGCGATCCAAGCAGTGACAGAAGACTTTGAAGGGGAATATCAATTCAACACAGCGGTGTCTGAGTTGATGAAGCTGAGTAATGCGCTCACAGATGCCTCCTGCAAAGAGTCTCCCATCTATGTGGAAGGGATTCAGACATTGCTCTTGCTGTTGGCTCCGTTGGCTCCGCATATTGCCGATGAGTTATGGCAGCGGATTGGACATACAGAGTCAATTCACTTGCAAGCTTGGCCTGAAGCGGAAGCTGCGGCCTTGGTAGCGGATGAAATCACGATTGTGATTCAAATCTTAGGTAAGACTCGTGGCAGTATCCAAGTACCTGCGGGAGCTGACAAAGCGGCCCAGGAGCAATATGCCCGTGAGTCGGAATTGGCTCAGCGCTACATCGAAGGTAAGGAGATCAAAAAGGTGATTGTCGTGCCTGGTAAACTGGTCAACTTCGTCGTGGCGTAGCGATAATAGGGGTTTGGCAATGCTGAACCCCTAACTAATACCTCTCTTTAGTTGTGGGAATCCCGATAAAATAGGGGAGTAGTTGATTGTTCAGGCGGGTTTGTCATGACTACCAACCTTGATACTGGTTGGGATTTATCAGTTGCCAACCGCAACGGTCAACTCGCGCTTGTGGTTGAAGTTAAGCGTAAAATCAACGCATCAGCAGAGTGGGCAGCCAAACTTCGACGCAATATCCTTGCCCATGGCACTTTCCCTAAGGCTCCCTATGTCTTAATGGTCTTTCCAGATCGGTTTTATTTATGGGCTGATACTGAAGGTTATTTAGACCAGAGTGAGCCTACTTATACGATTGATGCCCATCCAATTCTGCAACCCTATTTTGAACAGGCAGGAGTAACAGCTGATCAGATTAGTGGGCAAAGCCTGGAATTGATTGTTGCAGCATGGCTTGGAGAGATCATGCACTCTGAGAAACCTTATGAAAACATGGACCAATCTCAGCGATGGTTAGTCGATTCAGGGTTATATGCTGTCTTGGCTGGTGGAAAGTTTGAGCATGAGATGGCAGCGTGAACATCTATGTTGAGACTAACTTTGTTTTAGAGCTAGCCTTTGAGCAAGAGCAGTGTGCAAGCTGTGAACAAATTCTGCAACTTTGTGAAGCGGGACAGGCAAAACTTGTTATCCCAGCCTACAGCCTTGCTGAACCTCATGAAAAGCTGAGTCGTCAAGCAAGAAGCCGTCGCGATCTGCAACAGTTACTAGATGTTGAATTACGACAGCTGTCCCGTACAGCTTCTTATACCAGTCGGATCAGGAGCATCCAGGATATTGCTAGTTTGCTTGTGCAAAGCAATGAGGAGGAAAGACAGCGCTTTGTTCAATGCCGAGAGCGGTTTCTCAAAGTCGGTGAGGTCATTGCGCTTACCGCTGATATTTTGAGCGAAGCAGCATCTTGTGAAAACACTTATGATTTGACGCCACAAGATGCTCTTGTCTATGCATCAGTCATGAGCCACTTACGGTGCCACCAACCTCAGCAGGCATGTTTTCTGAACCGAAACTCGAAGGATTTTGACAGTCCTGATATTGTTGATGAACTAAATCAACTAAATTGCAGAATGATTCCCCGATTTGATCACGGCTTGAGCTTTCTTCAGGCGCAACTGTGACCGTAGCTATCAAATGTGTGATCCTCCGCTTAGAGGAGACCACGTTGATAGTTATCTGAAGTAGACAAGTTGATTGAGAATAAAAACAGGCTTAACGTGAAATAGAAGTATGCCTGAAAGAATTTTTGGTCATATTCCAGGCTTTCCAGTTGGTTCTTGGTT
Organism: Trichocoleus sp. FACHB-591; assembly: GCF_014695845.1. Classification (NCBI taxonomy): domain Bacteria; kingdom Bacillati; phylum Cyanobacteriota; class Cyanophyceae; order Leptolyngbyales; family Trichocoleusaceae; genus Trichocoleus; species Trichocoleus sp. FACHB-591. The sequence continues at coordinate 357,102 of NZ_JACJPA010000045.1, read as the reverse complement.
TGAATCTGGGGCAGAGTTAGCAGCAGCAGGGCTGCACCGTCCCCTTGTAGCAGGGATTAGTGGGACAGAAGCAGATGAAGCAGATTCCATCGTCTTGTCTGGAGGTTATGAGGATGACCAGGATTTGGGTGACGAAATTCTCTATACGGGTCAAGGTGGACGAGACCAAAATACTGGTAAGCAAGTTGCTCATCAAAAGCTAAATCGTGGCAATCTAGCATTAGCAAAGAGTAAGCTCAAAGGATTACCAGTTAGGGTAATTTGTGGTTCAGCACATAAGAGTAACAATTCACCTTCCACAGGGTACAGATATGATGGCCTTTACCGAGTAGAAGACTTTTGGCAAGAAAAAGGTAGAGCAGGATATTACGTTTGGCGTTATCGTCTGGTAAAATTTTTTGAAAATGAAATTTTTACTTCTTCAAAAGTTACAGACGACTTAGCTTCTTACTCTATTTCGTATCGCCAAGAAACGAATATTTTGAGAATTGTTAGAGATACTAACCAGGCACGAAGAATCAAAGAGCTATATGATTACTGTTGCCAAGTTTGTAGTACTCGCTTTGAAGGAGCTGTAGGACCCTACGCAGAAGCAGCCCATATCAGACCATTAGGCATACCTCACAATGGTTGCGACTCAGTAGATAATCTTCTCTGCCTCTGCCCCAATCATCATGTGCTCTTTGACTATGGTGCTTTTTCTGTAGCAGATAACTTATCCTTAATAGGAATAGAAGGCGTCCTTACAGTAATAGCTGAGCATAAGATCCATCCAGATAATTTACGTTATCACAGAGAACATTACTATCTTAAGCAGGGTGAGTTATAAGGACTAGCGATCGCCCCTATTTTTCCTCAACCAGGAGCGATCGCTGCCTCTCTAGCGTTTCTTGCCAAATTTGGCTTTGAGGTCGTTGAGTGTGGCAGGTGGGGTTTTGGCGCGATCGCCCTGCTTTTCACCCTGCTTTTCGCTTTGCTGTTTGCTTACCTGATTCCCTTTACTGGGCTGACTGGTGGGTCTGGGAGCTTCTTGTCCAGAGCGCATGGTTAAACTGATCCGCTTGAGGGCTTCGTTAACCTCCAGCACTCGTACCTTTACCACCTGACCCACTTTCACAATCTGTTTGGGGTCGCTGACAAAGCGATCGGCGAGCTGGGAGATATGGACTAAGCCATCTTGATGCACACCAACATCCACAAAGGCTCCAAAGTTAGCCACATTGGTCACGACACCTTCTAACTCCATGCCAACTTGCAAGTCTGAAATTTCTTTGACGCCTTCTCTGAAGGTGGCGTATTTGAACTCAGCACGGGGGTCACGGCCTGGTTTTTCTAACTCACTGATAATGTCGCGTAGTGTCGGTTCTCCCACCGTCTCAGTCACATATTTTTTCAGATTGGTAGAGTTTACCCGTTCTGCAACTTGCGTGATCTGGGTGAGAGGTACCTGTAAATCCTTGGCGATCGCTTCTACGACTTTGTAACTCTCTGGGTGAACGGCGGTGTTGTCCAGTGGATTCTCGCCGTCTCGAATGCGTAAAAAGCCTGCGGCCTGCTCGAAAGCTTTAGGGCCGAGCTTTGGCACTTTCAGGAGTAAACGGCGGTTCTTGAAGGCACCGTTTTGGTTGCGATAGGCAACGATGTTGTTGGCGATCGTGGGAGTGATGCCAGAAACAAAAGTCAGCAGTTCCTTAGAAGCAGTGTTGAGGTCCACGCCCACATAGTTGACGCAACTCTCTACCGTTTCGTCTAACTTCTTCTTTAGCAGCTTTTGGTCTACGTCATGTTGGTACTGCCCCACCCCAATCGATTTAGGGTCAATCTTTACCAGTTCTGCTAAGGGATCTTGCAAGCGTCGTCCAATGCTGATCGCACCACGCACGGTGATATCTAAGTTAGGAAATTCTGCGATCGCCACCTCACTGGCGGAATAGATCGAAGCACCCGACTCGTTCACCATCACCTTGACTGGCTTGCGGTCTAAGGTTGCCAATACTTCTGTGACGAACTCATCCGTTTCTCGTCCAGCGGTGCCATTGCCGATCGCAATCAACTCAACCTGATATCGCTCAATCAACTGCTTGAGGGTGGCAGCGGCTTGGGCGCGTTGCGCTGCTGCTTGGTGAGGAAAGATGGCTTGATAGGCGAGAAACTGTGCTGTTTGGTCGAGAACAGCGACTTTGCATCCGGTGCGGAAACCAGGGTCGATCGCCAAGGTGGGTTTCATGCCAGCGGGACTGGAGAGGAGCAATTCCCGGAGATTAGTTTCAAAGGTTTTGATCGATTCCATATCTGCGTAGGCTTTGCGATCGCCCCGTACCTCACTGATTAAAGAGGTTTTCATCAAGCGATTAAACGCATCTTTAATCATGGTGCGGTAGAAGTCGCGCACTGCTGGAGTTTTGGTGCGGATTGTCTGCGACTCCAAATAGGAGAGCACTGCTGTTTCATCGAAGGTGAGGTCAAAGTCTAAAATCCCTTCTGCCTCGCCGCGATAGAGCGCTAAGAGATTATGGGGAGCGATCGCTTTAGCTTTGGCTTGGAAGTTGCGGTACATCTCAAACTTAGTTGTACCTTCTGCATAATCTGCCTTGATTTTGGAGACAAAGATGCCTGTCTCCATCAGGTAATCCCGCAAATAAGCTCGTAGCTCTGCTTGCTCCGCTACACCTTCTGCCAAAATATCCGAGGCACCTTGGAGAGCATCTTCGCTCGTCTTCACTCCCTGTTCCTCAGAGAGATATTTGCTGGCTTCTGTTTCTAAGGCAGCAGGAGCCGCACTAGAGCGGTTCAAGGCTTGAATAAACTCGGCTAGCGGTTGCAGCCCCCTTTCCCTGGCAATGGTGGCTCTAGTGCGACGCTTAGGCTTGTAGGGCAGGTAGAGGTCTTCTAATTCGTTTTTCTGGAGGCAAGGGACAATCTTAGCTTGCAGTTCTTCGGTTAGTTTTCCCTGAGCGGCGATCGCCTCTAAGATGGCAGCTTTGCGCTCTTCCAACTCGCTGAGGTAAGTGTAGCGATCGAAGAGAGCTCGCAGTTGCACCTCATTCATTTCCTCGGTGCGCTCTTTGCGGTAGCGGGCAATGAAGGGAACGGTAGCTCCTTCAGCAAAGAGTTCTAAGGCGCTTTTAACCTGGTGGGGTCTGAGGTCTAGCTCTTCAGCCAGAATTTGAGGAATGTTCAGCATCGCGATCGCAAGAGTCGAGTGGGAACGTCAGTGTTAACTGTTTTAGCAGTTTTGATCATCTTATCTCCACCTGCATGACTCAGCCAAAATTACTGGCTTAATTAATCTGTACTGGAGGCGATCGCCTTCACGATTAACTAGCGTAAATCTGGCAGTGACACAGACGAGCAATCAACGTTCAGAGCTGGATTTCAGCTTTTCTACTTAGATCTGTAAAATTACTGAGATTCGTGTCAGCGATCGCCAACTTATGTCTAAAAAAGCGGATATGAGGGGTTATGTGCGACAAAGATGTGAATTTTTATGCAAAACATTTGTCTGAAATGATAGAACAGTTCATTCTCTCTTTTAGAATTAACACTAACATGCGTAACCTAAAGGAATGTCTCCGGTGACAGATTCTCCATCATCTGAACAAACATCTACTTCCGTTCTGACTAAACTCCTAGACGTAGATGCTGATTTGGCATCTCAGGAAGCTACACTCTTGGTGCAGCTGGAGGCTGTCCGCGAAAAGCGCAACAGCCTGAAAAGCGTGATTGGTATGTTTAGCTCCGCAGATACAGGTTCAACTCCTGCTGCGCCTGCTGCACCTGCCGCACCTGCTAAGCAGCCGGGCAAACCGGGTAGAAAGCCTAGAGCGAGTAAAGCTCAGGATGCTAAACCTGCACCTGTAGCCGATGAGGTGGCTCCTGAGCCTTCTACGCCTGCGTCTCCTCCAGAAGTAGAAGCAGAAACCGAAACTCCCGCTCCTGCTAAATCTGGTAGAGGTCGGCGGGCTAACCCTGACAAACCTAAGCGTGGCGCTAAGCCAGCTAGAAAGTTAGAAGGTTGGCAGCGATATGTGCGGTCGGAGTTCGGTAAAACTCCTTTGCCTGAAGCCGTCTCGGTAGTACTGCAACGCCAGCCCGAAGACATTATCGAAGTACCCGCGATTGTTGATGCCATCTTTGAGCAGGAAATGCCTCAGACTGTGCGCAACAAAGCTCGCGATCGCATTTTGCATGTGCTCTCGGCGGGCGTGAAAGAGAACAAGTGGTATCGCGGCAGAACTGGACAATACAGCCTGTCTCGCAATGCGGCTGCCTCCAACAAAGCGTCATAAGCAAAAACAAACCCCAACCTCTTTCGTTTAGCAACTGAGCTAGCCAGAAGGTTGGGGTTTGTTTTTGGCTCTCTCAAGCACTTCTAGAAGGCGATCGCTATCTAGACCTGAGGGACATCGTCTTGGCCAATCTGCCGCTCTACGTTGTCGATCGCAGCGTTGAGACCTGCCAACTTAGTTTCTAAGTCATCTCGCATCGATCGCAGGAAACCGAGTTTACGTTCTAGTCGAGCTTTGCGAGAAATGGGTTCGTTACCGTAGCAGGCGTTGCCCCAGTTGTTGCTCCAGAAAGGAAACATAGTTCACCTCGCGTATATGTCTCTAACTTCTCTCTAACTTCCATGTTGGCTAAACTTTGCCAGGGACGCTGGACGGATCTCCTCACCTCCGAGGTGGGGCGAAGGATGGCAAGTGGCAGGCCAGCTAGAAAACAAATTCATCGTAGTGGCAGGTGGGGCAACTGACATAGTGACCTTGCCAGCGAATCGGGCCATCGCCGCACTCTGGGCAGTAGAACGTGAAACTAGCGGAGATTAAACGGGTGCTAGGGCGAGATGCTTGTTTTTGTAATTGGCGCGACTGAGAATTCTTTGGAGGCTGGGGTGGAGGCTGAGCGACTAAATATTTCTCCCGGTAAGCTTGTTCAGCCATACCTTGCCCTTCTGCTTGAGTCCAGCGTTTCTGGGGCTTTAGCGTAGCAACCTGCCGAAAGGGATGCAGCATAGCGCTATCTCCGAGCAGGGTGGCGATCGCGCTGGCTACAGCTTTGCAACAACTTGCAGGCGATCGCACTACCTGTTCTTCGCTGAAGCGAATGATCAGCCAGCCTTGGTCTAGGAAATATTGATTTCGCTGTTGGTCTTTGGCAGAACCGAGATAGTGGATCGGTTTCTGGGTGCCGTAAGCGTAAGGCTCGTCAATCTCAAGATCAATATGTAAATTGAGTGATTGATCAATGTAAGCGAAGTCTGGCACATAGGGCTGCTTACACGCTGGGTTACTCACCAGCAGTCCCGTCTGGATTTTGCCTGGAAAGTAGCGCCACAGATCATGCTCAAACTGGCTTTCAGAATGACCTTTGGGAGCCTTCATATGCACTCCCATCGGCGGCAAAGTTTGCTGCAAAGCTGCTTGAACTTGCAACGGAGATTCAGCAGCGGCGATCGCGGGAGGAATTAAAACAGTAGGAAATCGCTCCATACTGCGATCATGGCAAATTATTCTCTACTTGTGCAGCGATCGCACCTCAAAGCAGCAGTTCATAACCTGTTCTAGAGCTGTTCTAGAGTTCTAGCTTAAATCCAAGGTTCGTCATCGTCATCGCCATCCTCTATCTCTGTCTTGGTCCTGGGATTAGTGTCCACTTTTCTGAAGGTCTCTGGATAGCTGGGAGGGGGAGTGAAAGGCTCATCCTCTTCTAGGAAGTCCCAGGGATCGTCTTCCTCGCCGGCAAAGGCATGTGTTGTTGCTGCTTGAGGCTGAGGAGTTGAGGCAGGAGGCGGAGGAGAGACGGCAGGTTGGCTGACGGATGGTTCTGGGGTGGTTGGCGCTTGACTAGGCGGATAAGGGCTCTGAAAACCTGTATTTGCCTGATCTACTACCGTTTGAGTGCGCTCCTTCACTTGCTCTGCCACGGTCTGACTGGTGGTTTTCGCTTGCTCCGTAAAGGTTTGGGTTTCTTCTTTGAGTTGTTCAGTAAAAGTTTGCGCTGTTTCTTTGGCTTGTTCCGCGATCGCCTGTGCCCGTTCTTTGGCTTGCTCTGTCAGGCTTTGGGCTTGCTTCACCAGCGAGATATAGTCGTCTTTGAGGATGTTTCGGGCTTTGCTCAGCGTTTGTTTAATGCCAGGTCGATAGAGTTCAAACGACTTCACCGCGCCTTCTGGGACCAGCACCCGCTTACGCCCAAAGCTGATGATGCGGCTCGGAGGCAGTTGATAGATATCTCCCGTGATACCACTCCAGCCGCTAGAGACAAACAAATATTGCGTGATTTCTCCGGTTTTCAGTTGGAAGCGATAATCGGTGATGCGGCCAACTTTGTTACCAGCGTCGCTCCAGACTTCGCAATTGAGCAATGAATCTAGCTGCTTCACTTTTTCGCCGTCGGTTTCCTCTGGTTGGGAATGCACCAGAATGCTATTGGTACCGAGTGTCTGAATTTGTGGCAGCTTAAAGACAATCTTTTTTGCGCCTAAAAAGCCTGACTTGCAAATAAAGCCGAGGACGCGATGGGCTGCGGGATACATCCACAGCATATCGACTCGCCCCAACTCTTCCATGTTGTTGCGATCGAGGACTAATTGATTGAGCAAGTCGCTTTGCTTAACAACGTCTGCTTCAGCCGTCATGAAAACCTTAAGGTGAAGTGATGTCCTTACCTTTCAAGTCTATCCTAGGCATTGTGAGATCCAGAACTTCCCTCAGCGATCGTCCCTCAACTCCGCTCCCTTTAAAGCTCGACCCTGACGGGAGTCCCCAACACCGCGATCTCATACAATTCGCGAATGTCTTCATTCAACATCCGCACACAGCCATGCGAAGCCGCCTGACCCACAGAGTCGCGATCGGGGGTGCCATGAAAGCCAATGGAGTTACGACCATCGGTCCAAAAGGCAATCCAGCGATCGCCCAAAGGATTGCCAGGACCTGGAGGCATCACTTTTCGAGTGAAAGGATTGGTCCATCCAGGATTTTGTACCATCCCCATGACTCGAAATTGACCTGTGGGCGTCTCCCATCCAGAGCGACCGACTGCAACCGGATAGCTGACTTTGAGTTGCTTGCCTTGGTAGACGTAGAGGCGACGTTGCTTCAGCTTCAGCACCAATCGAGTTTCTTGCGTCGTCACGTCTGGCAGAATCGGACGAATCGGAGGCAGCTCTGGAATATAGGGAGTCAGCGCCTTAGTTTTTAGCTCTGGCATAGGAGCCGGCGCTTGATTACGGTTGAGGTTCGTTTGAGCAACTCGGGCAACCGCTGGAGTAGCAACAGCACTCAAGCAAATGGCTGCCCCAAAACAAACCCACAGAGAACGGTCTGGAAACACGGCTACGCTTTGTCCTAACGGTCGAGATTCTAGTGAGATGGAATTACTGCTGCTGCAATGGAATTACCAGAGAGCGGCAGGATTTGGATCAGTGATCGGAGCTGGGGTGCTTCCGGAGCCCTGAGTTGGCTGAGTTGGCTCAGCTTCTGGGGCGGCAGTTGGAGTATCTGTTGGTGTTGCGTTCTCTTCCACCGGGGCAGCATCAATATTCGAGGGAGCTTGAGGAGAAGTCACAGGCTCTGAAGTCGGAGATGTTTCTGCGGCAGGAGTAGGGGTAGAAACAGGTTCCTCTATCGCTGGCACGACGAAAGACCCTGGCGGTGTTGTGGCAGGCTGAGAGGTATTAGTGGGCTGAGAGGTGGGGCTGGCTTCTGGAGCGGGTGTAGGTTCTGGGGTGGAAGTGGGCCTGGGTGAAGCAGGAGATTCAGAAGCGGGAGTGGGGGGCGGTGCATCTTGAGCTTGAGCGGATAGAGGAGCCGCAACCGCTAAACTCACCACAGATAGCGAAACGACGGAACCACAGAGCCACTGAAAGATGTGGGGTGACTGCTGACGCATGGATGTGTCCTCCTGAAAATCGGGGCTTTTTCTAATGGATGCGAGGTGGAGATACTTTTCTCAAGAGCGAGGCATTTCTAGGGGTGTGCGATCGCAAGAGAGATTAGTGCCTACCAAGCTACCATTTTGCCAAGTGCCAGATTGAGATGAACCATCCGCAAAGATGAATGTTCCGCGTCCGTTGCATTTATTTTGGCGAAACTCTCCGACATAGCGATCGCCATTCTCCAGAGTCCAAAGGCCTTGACCCTGAAACCAGTCGTCCTGAAATTGCCCGACATAGCTTCTGCCATTGGCAAAGGTGAAGGTGCCGCAGCCATTACGTTTGCCGTTTCGATATTCGCCGTCATAACGATTGCCACTGCTATAGGCCATCGTGCCACGCCCATCCGTAGGTTCGCCATTGGCTAGAGGGCCAAAGTATTGCGTCCCCGTTTGGTATTCGTAGTCAGGAGCACGATTTAGCAAAGCAGGGGGCGGTGGTTCTTGGCAAGGTAAAGCGGGCAAGTTCGCAACGGTGGCGGGCGATCGCTGAGCTGTATCCGTTTGTGCCGTAGGCGCTTCAGCTTGGGTCAAGCGGAGGATCATGGTGCTGGCAACTGCGGTTAGGCTGATGCCAATCAGTACTCCTGCCGCAATTAAGCGCCACTTACGCTCCTGTGGTGGGGTAAAAGCAGGGATGGTTTGACTGGGATGAGGAGATTGGGCATCCAAATTGTCTGCCCGAGTTAAAACAGCAGCGGTTGTAGTGACGCTACCCAGGGCGATCGCCGTCGTTGAGAGCTGAGCTACTTGCCCCGAACGAGTGTTTTGGGGAACTGCCTGCACGAGTTGGCTCAACTCACCTGGCTTGAACTTTCCCTTGGCAGGTTGTCGTTGCTGTTGCTCCCTTTGCCAGTAAACATATTTACAAGTGATGTCTTCTAATTGTGTGGCGCTGTTAATTTGCCAACCTTCAAGGCAAGCTCCCGTTAGTGCAGCCAAATTGAAATTGGTAGATATCGCGATCGCCTCTGTCAGGTTGGCGTGATTTAAATTGGCTTGGCTGAGATCAGCACCTTCTAAGTTTGCTTGATAGAGATTAGCTTGGTTCAACTTGGCGCTACTGGCATAAGCTCCTTGCAGATCGGCACCTGAGAGATCTGCGCCTGTCAAATTAGCGCCAATTAAGCAAGCGCGACTCAAATCCACACCACTCAGATTCGCCCCTGCTAAGTTCGCCTCAAACAGATAAGCTCTGCTGAGGTCTGGTTTGATCGTAGGGTTTTCCTCTCTCCAGGAATTCCAAGAGTCTGCTCCTTGTTCCAGCAGACTCAGAAATTCGTGCTCTGTTTCTATCATGGAGAACTCCTACTCGCACAAACTACATCGGGACGTGGGAGCATAACTAGCATCAGTAAAAATGATATAGCTTGTCATCTCCCTTGAGAATGTTGTCTGAACAGGGTGAATGGTTCCCAGCATGATTGGTCTAAATCAAGCGATCGCCACTCTGCAAAATCGCTTGCATTAGGTTAAGCCATCAGTAGACTTTCGTGGTTGCTTCCTTATTCCACCGTCTAAACTGGCACAACGAATATTCTCCTAGCTCAGTAATAGCAAATGCCCTCGGCTCACTCTCCTCTAGGTCACAGGCAGAAATGAGAACCACCATCTGCTAAGGTGTGCCTCTAGACAGGCGTTTGGGCACTTCGGGTCACTTACTTTTGTTGTATTGCTGGCTCAGGCAATCTGCCAGCGAGTCATTTAACCGTTGGTTTAATCAATCTGGAGTGATCACAGATGAATGTGGAAGAACTGGTGCAACGCTACAGTGCTGGAGAGCGAGACTTTAGCATCGTTGACCTCAGAGGAGCTGTTCTGGAAGGAATTAATTTGAGTGGAGCCATTTTGCATGGAGCTATGCTGGATGGAGCTAACTTGCGGCGGGCCAACCTCAGCCAAGCAACATTGAGCGGAGCTGCCCTCAAGGGTGCGGATTTGACCCAAGCTGACCTCAGTGGTGCGGATTTGAGTGATGCTGTGCTCGATGAAGCAATTTTAGAAGGAGCCATGCTCGACAGCGCGATTTTAGATCAAGCTGATCTGAAAGCTGCTAACTTAGCGGGGGCAGTCCTCAGTGAAGCAGACTTAAGTGAGGCAGATTTAGAAGCAGCCAATTTGGCTGGAGCCGACTTAGAGGTGGCGAATCTACATCAAGCCAATTTAAGCAAAGCGGCACTAGAACGCGCCAATCTAGAAGGAGCCAATCTAGAGGATGTCAATCTAGCCGGAGCCAAACTGGAGGATGCCAAACTAGAAGACACCGTTCTAGAGAGTGGAGATAGCACCCTAATCAGCTAGGCAGGGGTTAGGTGAGTCGAGGAAGTGTTGGCGATCGCGATCGCAATTTTCCTAACGCTATTACTTCAGCTTCTGTTGCGATCTCTCTGTTTGGTCCAAAACTTCATCGGCAATTTGGCACCAATCCTGTCGTAAGGGCGCGTCTTCTGGCTTGCTCGTTAAGGTGCGTCCTTTCAGTTCTGGGTGCTGAGCGTAGAACTTCTCATTCACTTGTGGATAGAAAGAGCCTGTAGGCAGGTTGAGGGCTTCATAACGTTTCAACACCTGCTCTTGGCAACTGGAGCCTGCAACGGAATCGGCAATTTGGGAACTGGGGATGATCGAGTCTTTTAGCCAAGCCAACAGAGCAGGACCAAACCAATAACTCACCCCTACGAACACCAAAACACTGATCCCTAAAATCAGCAGTTTTTTGACTAGGTACCAAATGGGTTTGAGTAATAAATAATAGATGGGTTTAATCACGAGCCAGGAAACCAGATTGCCCAAAAACCCCAAAAATGACCGTTTCGGTGGCTGAACCGAACTCGGTGCAGGGCTGACCGGAGCAGGAGCAAGAGCAGGGGCGGGAGGCGTTGGCGGAGGAGTTGGTGCGACTGGTTGCCGCGCGATCGGAGCAACCACCCAAGTTTTTGCCCTAGAGACACTAGACTTGGCTTTCGGTTGTCTAGCGGGAGCCGTAGGCTGAGCAGGTTGAGCAACTCTGGCAACTGCTAATGTCTGGGCTTGAGAAACCGGGTGCGATCGCACTAGAGGCTGGAGAGCTTGTCTGACTTCTTGAGTGGAGGTGTAGCGATCGCACTCGCGCTCTGCCAACATCTTTTCTAATACAGCAGCAAATTGAGAGTTCAGCTTTAAGGTTTGCCGCCAGCACCAAGTACGTTGGTGAGCATCATATAAATCAGCTGGATTCTTGCCAGTAAGTAATACCAAAATGGTTACGGCTAAAGCATACAGATCACTAGCTGCGGAAGCTTTGCCATATCTCTGCTCAATTGGGGTGTAACCTGGTTTCTCTAGCTGCGTGGGGATGGGCTGTTGGGTCAACTGGCGCACTGCGGTCGCCGCTACCTGTTTCACACCGCCAAAATCTATTAGAACTGGCTTACCTGTAAACCGCTGCTGAATTAAATTGTCTGGAGAAATATCACGATGAATTACGCCTTGAGCGTGAATGTACTCCAGCACAGGCAACAAATCGAGCAAGAGGCCCAGGGCATCCGGTTCACTAAACTTTTGTCCTTGCTCTAGCAGTTCCCAGTAAGTCGGGCCTTCAATATACTGTTGAACCAGGAAAAGATAATCTTCTCCATTTAAATGGGTCTGAATTAACTCGCGAAATTCCGGGATTTGGGGATGGTGCAGTTGGTAGAGCACCCCCGCTTCTCGTTGAAACAGCTCAGCCGCCCTTTGCAGAACTGCTGTCCCTTTAACTTGGGGAGCAAATTCCTTCAAGACGCAATATTCATGGAAGCGGTTGAGGTTTTCAGCCAAATAAACACGTCCGAAGCCCCCTTGGCCCAACATGCGAACAATTTTGTACCGCTTGTCTAAAATCAGGTCCGGATGAATGGGTGAGGAGTGAGGCATTGATTGAGCGTGCTTTCCCAGCCAGCGAGTCTGTGTCAGATTAGAAATCTTATTGTCATCTTACACAAGTCGTTGCTCGGATCTGGGAAATTTAACCTGACCTCAAAATGCTAAGAAGCGGCTGACGAATTGGGCTGACGATTGTAATCATCCTGGAACCGCACAATGTCGTCTTCTCCCAAATAATCACCGTTTTGCACTTCAATCAAGACCAGCGGAATTACGCCGGGGTTTTCCAGCCGATGTTGGGTGCATTGAGGCACATAAGTAGATTGATTGTTGTACAAGGTTAATTCTTGGCCATCACAAAGCACCCGCGCTGTACCTGAGAGCACAATCCAATGTTCGCTGCGATGATGGTGCATTTGCAGACTGAGGCGATGACCTGGTTTGACCTCAATGCGCTTAATCTTGTAGCCTCTGCCTTCTTCGAGAATCGTGAAAGCTCCCCAAGGACGTAGCTCGGTGGCGGCGATACTAGCCGAGACAGGACTGGATGTAGCCATCGATGCAGGATGTGAGGTTACTTGAGTCATTTCTCGAGGTTTAGCCAAAGTTTTCCTCCCTGGAATTACTTCAAAACGAAAAATCTAGAGGATTTGAGCCAGCGATCGCGCTGCCTTACAAACCTCTTTTGACTCTGGAGGACACCATAGCAAATGTTTACTGAGGGTTGTCATCCTAATTGATGTCATGCACTCATCTCTAGCATCGAGTCTGACATTGAATCTGGGGTTGAACTTTGTAGCTGTATTGCGGTCAGACAGGGAGGTTTGCCCTTAAAGAACCAAGACTCAAAAGACAAATCTGAAAATTAGATACTTAAAAAATTAGGGTGAAACACAGAAAAATATAACCCTAAACTCGACAATTATTTCAATTCAGCATTTGTTCTCACTTCATAAACCCTATCCCTGTCAGTCTTTGAGGTGCCGAATAGATTAACTACTGCAATCCTGGTTAGCTAAGCAGTTTAGGAAATGCAGTTAGGCACTGAGTGAGGTAGACGATAGAGAGCGAGGAAAGGTTGCAGCTAGGAAAGGTGCGATCGCCATCTACTTCCGAGTTTTGCGAGTTGACAAGCTTGGCCTCCCTCTGTAGATAGATTTAGTTATGTAAAGCAACATCACTCCATAGGGTGATGATGATCGCTTAAAAAACTCCGTATCGTTCGTAGAAGCTGCGCTCGTTAGCAGTACAGGGTACGTGCCAAGTGTATGGCTTTGTATCAGCACCCGTAAGCCATCTACCGTTGAACGTACACGCTTTAGTTCCCTTTTATGTTTGTTCCCTCCAGTGCATGGCAGAGTATCCAGTGAGTCAGTCCCGTCACTAGATCTCGCTTAGAACCAATGCTACAGAAGTTGCTCTACCTCTATAAACCAAACTCAATCGGTCGATCAGTTTCTTCATTACTAGAGGTAATTGAGCTAGGAGATATGTCAATTGTGGAACCAAGAACCTGATTTTTTGAGCTTGCTACCCTATTTCTTAATATCCTTTAGTTCAGTTTCTAAGGCTATCTTGAGGTTCTTAGGTAGGGTGGACTACAAAGATTTTGTCCTGCTTAAACTACACTGCAAATAAAGCCTAGATTAAGCAAATTTTGTAGGCTTTGTTACCTGCAATTGTTGGATTTTAACTGAGCATATTGATTAGTTATTGATTCATGCTTCAAGTGAGTTTTAAACACCAGATTGGCTAAGGCCAAGGAGGATTGTTTATGCAATTACAAATTGAGTGTAACAACACTTCCTTGACAGACCAAGCTTGCCTATTATGCAATCAAGAATTTGAGTTGCAAGAAGCAAGAGTTATCGTTTGCAATGAAGGCGGAAAGAACTGTGGCGATCTCTGCCCTGGGTGTATTTCCAAAGGCCCAGAGTGGATTTGGCATCGATTGCTACAGACATCAAATATCTCACTAAAGGTAGAAATGATCCCCATCTCCCTCTAGCCCTGGAATGTTTTTACTAGCCTTAACTAGACGCAACATAAGAGTTGAAAACTATCTAGTTTAAAGGCTGGCTTCCGGGTAAAACCGTAATCCATGATTCTTGGTTAGCCATGAGAGTTGCTTTAGTTCATGACTATTTAACGCAACGAGGTGGTGCAGAGCGAGTCTTTGAACTGCTTTGCAAGCGATATCCTAAGGCCGATATTTTTACCTCTCTCTACGATCCTAAACGAACAATTGACCTAGGCGATCGCTTTGTCAACACAACTTTACTTCAGCGCATTCCAGGAGCTAGCAAATACTTTCGATTGATGGCACCGTTCTACTTTCCAGCATTTCGATCGCTGGATTTACGGGACTATGACTTAATCATTAGCAGTAGTACTAGTTTCGCTAAAGCAGTCAGAAAAGGCCCGGGATCACGTCATGTTTGTTTTTGCCACAATGTGACGCGATTTCTTTGGGATACCCAGACTTATTTGCGGGAGTATGGCACCTATCACAGGTTCTATCCCCTGCTGGAAAATGTTTTCCACCAGATGCGAAATTTGGATTTGCAATATGCTCAGGAACCTGATCTATATATTGCCAATTCTAGTGTGGTAGCAAAGCGCATTCAGCAAATCTATGGCAAGCCTGCCCTAGTAATTAATTATCCAATTGACAGCAGTAAATTTCTGTTTGCTGACCACAAAGCAGACTTTTATCTAGCTTCGGCTCGGTTGATTAGTTATAAGCGGATGGATGTAATTATTGAGGCGTTTAACTGGCTGGGATGGCCTTTGTTGATTACAGGTGATGGGCCAGAGCGATCGCGCTTAGAAGCTCAAGCCTTAAGCAACATTCGATTTCTCGGTCATGTCAGTGATGCCAAACGCACTCAACTGATGGCGCAAGCCCGCTCAGTAGTAGTAGCAGCTCTAGAAGACTACGGTTTGGTACCCGTAGAGGCCAACGTCAGCGGCACTCCAGTCATCTCTTATGGAGCTGGGGGAGTGCTAGATACCCAAGTGCCGGGAAAAACGGGTGTCTTTTTCAATCGGCAAACACCAGAAGCGCTGCAAACTGCTTTATTTGCAGCCTCAGATATGACTTGGGATTATGGCAAAATTCGCCAACATGCCATGAGCCGTTTTTCGGAAGAGGCCTTCTTTGACCAAGTCGATCAGGTGATGGAGCAGGCTTGTTACTAAGATTGCGGATGATTTGATTGTTGAACTGTTTCCGAGGTGAGGGATGGTAGACCTAACTGAAAGCAAGCTCATAGAGGCTGCTGACACTGATCCAGGATATGGACAACTGTTTGCAGTTCTGATGCGGCGACGCTTCTGGCTCTTGGGTGTATTTAGTGGCGTTGTATCGATCGCTGCGGTCCTCACATTTCTAGCTGAGCCTATTTACCAAAGCTCCATGCAATTGTTGGTGGAATCCAACTACCAAAGCAAAAAAGGAGAAAACGGCAGTACAGAAGTCCCTTTCGCGGACGCTACGGTTGAGGTGGACAATGCCACACAACTGACTCTGATGCGGAGTTCTCATCTCTTGCAGCGGGCGGTTAAGATTCTGAAGCCGCAATACCCAGAGATTACAGTGGCGGAGATTCAAAAATCGTTGGTCTTGACTCAGCTGATGGAGGACAAAGTCAAAACCAAGGTGTTTCAGGCGGTCTATACCGATTCTGATCCAGAGAAAACCAAAAAAGTTTTGCAAGCCATTCAAAAGGTTTACCAAGACTACAACCGGGAACAGCAACAGCAACGCTTATCCAAAGGTTTGTCTTTTATTACTGACCAAGTGCCGAAGGTCCAACGGCAGGTAAATCAAGCGGAAGATGCGCTGGAGAAGTTCCGCGATCGCCAAAACCTAATTGATCCCGAAGCTCAATCGAAAGCTTTGTTTGATGCGCTGAATAGTGTGCGGCAAGAACAACGCACCAATCAGGCGCAGCTCAAGGATATGCAGGCTCGTTATGTGGCTTTGCAACAGCAAGTCAAGCGATCGCCCCAAGAAGCCTTGGTTGCCTCTCGCTTGAGCCAATCGTCACGCTACCAAACCTTACTGAACGAGCTGCAAAAAAGTGAATTAACCCTAGAGCAGCAACGGCTCCGCTTTAAGGATTTTGACCCGCACATTAAGTCTTTGCTAGAGCAGCGGCAACGACAACTTGGGTTATTGCGGGCCGAGGTCAGCCGTGTTTTAGGAACCGTTCCCGCGCAATTTAACGCCTCAGGGAACGACTTACTCAAAGCAGGCCAACTAGGCGCAACAGACTTAACGCTGATTACTCAATTGGTTGAGGCTCAGGTCAATACCAGAGCTTTACAGGCTCGGGGTCAGAGCTTGAGCCAAACTGAACAGCAATTAACGGCAGAACTCAAGCGCTTTCCCCGCTTGCTAGCGGAATATGGACGGCTACAACCCAATGTGGAAGTCGGTCGGGAAACACTGCAACAGTTGCTGAAAGCGAAGCAAGAACTAGCGCTAGAAATTGCGCGGGGTGGCTTTGACTGGCAAGTGGTAGAAGCGGCTCAACTAGGAACCCAAATTGGTCCGAGCCTAAAGCAAAACTTACTTCTAGGAGCGGTAGCAGGCTTAATTCTGGGCAGTGTCGCCGCCTTTGTCCGGGAGGGTATTGATGATGCGGTTCACAGCTCCGATGAACTGGAGAAACAAGTGGCAGTACCTTTACTGGGCTTGATCCCGGCGGTGCCTCGCTCTGGCTTTAGCGAGCCGATGCTCAATTTATCCTTCCGCAAAACTCCCGCTTTGGCTCCTGCCACGCTTCAAGTCGTAGATTGGCCTCCCTTCCGGGAATCGCTGGACTTGATTTACAAAAACATTCAGCTACTCAACTCCACCTTCCCTTTTAGCTCCTTGGTAGTTACCTCCGCTCTATCTGGTGAAGGTAAATCGACTCTGGCTTTAGGGTTGGCGATGAGTGCGGCTCGCTTGCACCAACGGGTGCTGCTAATTGATGCGGATCTCCGCCGTCCCAGTTTGCACAAACAACTAAACCTGCCCAATGAGCAAGGACTGTCTACCTTGCTGGCCAGCGATCGCCCCATTACGGAGGAGCACAGTTATATTCAGCCAGCGATCGCCTATAGCAACATTTCCATCTTGACGGCTGGCCCTACGCCCGCTGATCCCGCCAAGCTCCTGAGTTCGCGCCGCATGGTAGAGCTAATCTCTACTTTTGAGGAATCCTACGACCTCGTGTTACTGGATGCTCCGCCAGTTTTGGGCATTGTCGATGCCATTCTCACAGCGTCCTTCTGTAGTGGAGTGTTGATGGTGGGACGGATGGGACAAGTGACCCGTAGCGAGCTAACTCAAGCCACCAACATGCTGAGCAAACTCAACATGGTTGGCGTAATTGCCAATGGCGCTGAAATGCCAGCGAATAACTATCTACCCTACGCTAGGTCTGCCTAGTAATCTGCGTGTTGCCGTGGATTGAATCTTTGAATCTATCAACTTCAGATGTCGAAATTGGTTACCGATTGAATTTCATCCGAGTCACCTTATCCCTCTGAATCGCTATGAATCTACTTTCAATCCCTACAAATTCTGTCCAGGTTCTCCCCAAGAGCGATCGCTCTTTTAAGTACGAACTGAAATGGCGACAAAAACATCTGGTAGTCCGCCGCGCTCCCAACAGCGCTAGCAACTACCTACCCTCTCTAGAAAGCCAGCGTTGGCTAATCGCCTGCCTCAAGCGATCGCCCATTCGCCTGATCAGTCTTGCTCCAGATGTGGGAGAAGAGAAACTCCGATTCTGGGCGGATGCCTGTGAGCAAGCAGGTAAGTCTTTGTTCCTCACTATTCCCAACACCTCAGAATTACCAAAGAAGCAATCTGGCAGGAGTTGGCGGATCAAGCGTCTGCTGGACCGAGTTGCCGCCGCGATCGCCATTCTCCTCCTTAGTCCTGTGTTCCTTGCGATCGCCTTACTGGTACGTTTGCAATCTCCTGGCCCGATTCTCTTCTGCCAGTGGCGGGTGGGAGAACGAGGTCGTTTGTTCCGGATCTATAAGTTCCGCACCATGAGCGCGAATGCTGAGCAACTGCACCACCAAGTGATGGGCCATCAGCCAGGCTTGCACAAACATGAGAACGATCCCCGCGTCACTCCTAATGGTCGTTGGTTACGCAAGTACAGTCTGGATGAGCTACCCCAACTATTTAATGTGCTGCGCGGAGAGATGAGTTTTGTTGGTCCTCGTCCTTGGGCGCTGTATGACGCAGTCCGGATTAGCCCCGAAGTCAGGCAGCGACTGAATGCGCTCCCCGGAATTACCGGACCGTGGCAGGTGATGGCTCGTTCCAATATGCGAGACATTGATACAGTCAACCGCTCTGATTTGAAATATCTCCGTCACTGGTCACTTTGGCAGGACTTAAAAATTCTCCTGCTCACAGTGCCTAAGGTTCTAACTGGTTTCGGTGCCTACTAAGGTCGTTGGATGATATGCCATCCCCACATTATCCCGTCTTCAACTCCCCTCTCCTGTAGGAGAGGGGTTGGAGGAGAGGTTATCAAGGACCTTTCCTGAAGCGTGACAACTCTTACCCCACTAGAAACATAATGCAGTTCAAGCTTCCAGCGTTTCTCCGTCAGTTGCTAAAAGCGACAAGTTTTTGGAAAGATAACGACCTGATTCTACGAGAGTTTCAGTATTTTCCAAAAATCGCAATATTGGCTGTGGTTTTCTCGCTTCTAGCGGCAGCATTTGAGGGATTCGGATTAGGGTTCTTGTTGGCGTTCTTACAAAACTTGGTTAACCCTAGTGCTGAACCCTTTCAAACCGGAATTCGTTGGTTTGATCTTTGGATTTTAGGTATAAACACATCAGAAACCAGCCGTTTGTTTCGGGTTTCTGGCTTGATTTTGTTATCAACCTGGTTGCGGGCAGGATTTAATTACCTGACTTATGTGTATACCGAAAAAGCCCAAATGCACTTGGTGAATCGCTTACATAAGCGAATTTTTGAGCAGTGGCAATCCTTGAGCCTGAGTTACTTTAGTAAATCTCAATCGGGTGAACTACTGAATAGCATCACTAGTGAAATTGGGCGACTGAGGCAAGTTTTTAATTTAAGCGCTTTCATTATGACTAAAGGCTTGACCCTTTTAGTCTATGTGGCGATTATATTTAGCATCTCCTGGCAGTTATCGGTTAGTTCGGTGATGCTATTTGTCCTGCTAGGGGTAGGGTTATCCACGCTGAATAAGCAAGTGCGAGAAGCAAGTTTTCCGGTGTCGCAAGCCAATGGTCGGTTTGCTTCGATCGCAATGGAATTTATTAATGGAATTCGTACCGTCCAATCTTTTGCGACACAGGATTTCGAGCGCAGACGGTTTTATAAAGCCAGCGATGACATTGTGGAAGCAGGAACCAATGCAGTCATTGGCTGGGCGATCGTGCGTCCTCTAGCAGAAGGATTAGCGACCACTATTTTGATCGGCATGATCATTGTGGCACTGACTGTATTTGTCGCCAATGGCACGATGCAAACCGCTTCGTTGCTCACATTTCTATTCATCTTGTTTCGGCTAGTGCCCGCAGTTCACGAAATCAATGGCAACCGCGCTTTAATTAGTAGCTTTCGCGGCTCAGTAGACAATATTAAAGAGCTTCTGCGCACTGACAATAAACCATATTTACCCAATGGAGTTCGAGAGTTTACTGGAGTCAAAAAAGCGATCGAATTGGTCTCCGTTGACTTTGGTTATGACCCAATGCATTTGGTGCTGCAAAATGTCACCCTCACAATTAATCGCGGCCAAATGACCGCTTTAGTGGGAGCATCAGGCGCAGGAAAAACCACATTGGTTGATTTGATTCCCCGCTTCTACGACCCAACTCAAGGCAAAGTGTTGATGGACGGCGTAGATCTGCGCGAGTTTGACACCAATTCGGTCCGTCGCCGCATGGCAGTAGTGAGCCAAGATACGTTTATCTTCAACACTTCTGTCCGCAATAACATTGCTTATGGCTTAGACGGGGTGGATGAAGCCGCAATTTGGGAAGCCGCTAAATTTGCCAATGCTCTAGAGTTCATTCAGGAAATGCCAGAAGGATTTGATACCCAACTGGGCGATCGCGGGGTGCGGCTCTCTGGGGGGCAACGACAACGACTGGCGATCGCGCGGGCACTGCTTCGCAACCCAGAGGTTCTGATTCTCGATGAAGCCACGAGTGCGCTGGACTCGGTTTCAGAACGTCTGATTCAGGAGTCTTTAGAAAAACTGTCTACAGGTCGCACAGTGATTGCGATCGCCCACCGACTCTCCACGATTGTCCGAGCGGACAAGGTAGTGGTGCTAGAGCAGGGGCGAATTGTTGAGCAAGGCACTTATCAGGAATTGCTCGCTCAAGGTGGCAAGCTGTGGAAGTATCACCAAATGCAGCATGAAGTTGGCTCAACCGCTGGATGAAGCATGTAAGGAGTTGCAACCGTTAAGCCAAGGAGATTGCTATGAAAATTCTGGTCTTAGAAAATGAACCTTCTTCTCGTCGAGGCGGACAGGAATGGTGTTTGCTCGAAGTTTGTACAGGTCTAGCGCAGCGGGGGCATGAAGTTCATCTGATCTATCGGGAAGATGGAGATTTTTTGCCCAAGTACCAGCAATTTTGTAAGTCGATGACCAAGGTACGACGTTATGTAATTGATACGACCGGAAAACGTCACCTCATCCTCTCGTCGCTGTCCTGGCTCGGCTCCCTCTTGCCAGCGCTCAAGATTAATCCTGATGTGGTTTATATCAACCAGACGAGAGAAGCATTTTTTGGGGGCGCTGTGGCTCGGCTGAAGCGAGTGCCCCTGGTCTGTCACCTACATATCTTTCCCCACAAAACATTTCGGCCACAGATTAAGTGGGGGTTGAAACATGTCACCCGGTTTATGACGGTTTCGCAGGCCACGCTTCAAGGTTACCTGCGAGCTGGATTTGACCCCAAAACGCTGCAAGTGGTTTACAACGGCATTGACCTGAAACGGTTTTCGATGCAGGGCGATCGCCAGCAAACTCGACAGCGGCTAGATGTACCTCCAGATGCTTTTGCCGTGCTCTATGCAGGTCGCATCGATCGCCCTAAAAACATTGAGATGCTGATCCGGGCCTTTGCTCAACTGGGATTGCCCCCTGAGCAAGCTCGGTTGATGATTGTCGGCAGTCCTGTAGTTCACTCCTCACCCGAAGCGGCAGCAGCGTATGTCCAGGAACTCAAAGACTTGTGCAGCCAACTCAACATCAGCAACAGTGTGCATTGGTTAGGGCGCCGCACCGATCTCCCTGAAATATTCCGGGCTGCCGATGTTTCGGTATTGCCCAGTTTATTGCCAGATACCTTCGGGTTGGTCTTAGCTGAGTCGATGGCCTGTGGAACTCCAGCGCTCGGCCTCAAATACGGTGGCATTCCAGATGTGCTTGCAGATGAATTTGAAAAGTTTCAGATTCCTGTAGGAGATGTGGCAGGGTTAAGCGATCGCCTGCGGTCTCTGAGGAATTGGCAAGAAACAGATCCTACTTTAGGCCAGCGGTGTCGCGCCTATGTCGAGAAGCGTTTTCCGGTGGAGCGGATGGTGGCTGAAGTAGAAACCGTTTTGCAGGAAGCAGTCGAGGCAGGTCCGGTGCGGTTAGGTCCCTCGCCCGAAAGCCTGCAAGCTTGGGAGCACGAAGTCGTGACCAATCCGACAGCACTGGCAGGATTAGTGACTCGGTAGCAGTCCCCCAATCGTATGCAAGCGATCGCCAACTAGCTCCAGTCGCAAGGTCTAAATCTCAGAGGTACCCGATGAATTTAGTGGAAACTCACAGCAACCCAGATGTTTCGATCATTATTCCGCTCTATAACAAGGGCCAATATATCGCTAGAGCATTAAATTCTATCTTGGCTCAGACACATCAAAATTTTGAAATCATCGTGGTGGATGATGGCTCCACGGACAACGGGCCAGAAATTGTCCAGAGCTACACAGATCCTCGGCTGCAATTTATCCGTCAGGCAAATGCAGGACCAGGTGAAGCTCGCAATCGAGGAATTCGGGAAAGTCGAGCTTCCCTGATCGCTTTTTTGGATGCGGATGACGAGTGGCTGCCAACGTATTTAGCTGAGTCTGTGCAACAACTGCAAGCACATCCAGATTGTGCAATGAGTGCCTTTGGCCGCTTCTTGGGTAGCGATCGCACCAGTTGGGAGCCTGAGTGCCGACGGTTTGGGGTGACAGAAGGGGAGTGGCGGATGCCGATCAACCTGGATGGTCAGTCAACCAAGCAAGTCATAGACTTCTTTCATCCGGGCGCGATTGTCTGTCGGCGACAAGTGTTAGAACGCTTTGGCGGCTTTTACACCAAGAACGGCTGCAACTATGGCGAGGATGTGTATCTGTGGGTGCAAATTGCCCTGAACTACAAAATCTATCGCAATCCCACGCCTCTGTTTTGGTGGCATACCGAAGCGTCTGAGATATCAGCTTATAGTGCGAGAAAGATAGTGCCGCCTTGGCCGATGCTGAGCGATCCTCAACCTTTACGAATGGATTGTCCGCCTGAATATCACTCAGCTCTGGAGCGTTATTTGACTTATTTAGCTGTAATCGCTGCCGAGCGTTGCATTCGGGCAGGCGATCGCGGCACCGCAGAACAGCTTTTGCAAGATTATCCAGTGGCACAGAATTTCTTGGGAGACTACCTCAAACTCCAGGTGCATCTCTGGTTGATGGACTCGCCTGGTTTACGAGATCGGCTGCGGCAGGTCAAGAGCTTGGTGCGATCGTAAACGCACAAACTTTGCGGTGTGAGACGAGTCGCTAGGGATGAAATTGAGTCATGAAAATTGCTTTTGTCGTTGGAGAATTTCCCTCTCTATCTCAAACTTTTATCCTGAGCCAAATTACAGGATTAATTGACCGAGGTCATCAAGTCGATATTTATGCCAACGTCGGGCAAAAGCAGCCTAAAACTCATCCAGATGTCGAGAAGTACGATTTGCTGCGCCACACTCACTATTGGCCCCCTATCCCTGACAATCAAATCTGGCGATGGGTCAAGGGGACTGGGTTGCTGTTGACGCATAGCTTCAAAGATCCGGTGCTGTTGGGGCGATCGCTCAATGTATTGAAGTACGGCAAAGAAGCGGCCTCTTTCCGATTGCTCTACCCCACTCTTCCCCTACTCAAAGAGCGGCCTGCCTATGACATTATTCATTGCCACTTTGGGTGGAGTGGGTTGCAAAGTGCCTTTCTTAAAGATATCGGTGCCCTCAGAGGGAAACTAATCACTACCTTTCATGGCTTTGATATTACGACCAGTTTGAAGCTGTTTGGCGATCGCCTCTACGATCCTCTATTTCGCATGGGCAACCTGTTTCTGCCCATCAGTCAGCGGTGGCAGCAGCGCTTGATTGAATTGGGTTGTGATGAGCAAAAAATTATGGTTCATCGGATGGGGATTGACTGCCAAAAGTTTACCTTTGCGCCGCGCCAACCCGATGCCGATGGTCGCATCCGCTTAGTCACGATCGCCCGCTTAGTGGAGAAAAAAGGAATTGAGTACAGCATTCGAGCCGTGGCTCAACTAGCTGAAACGTACCCAAACCTGGAGTATCACGTAGTTGGGGATGGGCCACTGCGAGACTTTTTATCTGACCTAATTCAGAGCCTGGGTGTTCAGAAGCATGTGAAGCTCCTAGGTTGGAAACAAGATCAGGAAGTATTGGAGATTTTGAACCAAGCTCACATTTTGCTAGCGCCGAGTGTTACCAGCCAGGACGGCGATCAAGAAGGAATTCCTGTGGCTTTGATGGAAGCAATGGCAATGGGATTACCTGTGATTAGTACGTTCCACAGCGGCATTCCAGAGCTGATCGAACATGGCAGCTCTGGTCTATTAGTGCCTGAGCGGGATGCTGATACTTTAGCTAGCAAGCTCAGCTACTTAATTGAGCAGCCAGAAATTTGGCCTCAAATGGGGCACGCAGGTCGTTCTTATGTAGAAACTCACTACAACATCAACCAGTTGAATGACCGATTGGTGGAAATTTACCAGCAACTGTTGCTTCAACCCTGTTAGTAAATTCAGAGGATGACCTATGCCCCAAGTTTCTGTCGTGATTCCCACCTACAACGCGATCGCCTATCTGCCCGATACGGTGGCGAGTGTCCTAGAGCAAACTTATCCAGACTTTGAACTGTTAATCGTAGATGATGGCAGTTCCGATCGCACCGTGGAATGGGTATCTGCATTAACCGATGCTCGCGTCAGGCTGATTACCCAGGAAAATCAAGGGTCAGCGGGAGCCCGGAACCGAGGCATTGCGGAATCTCAAGGAGAATATATTGCTTTCCTAGATGCCGATGACTTGTGGGCACCGACCAAGCTAGAAAAACAGGTGCGGTGTTTGGAGGCAGATCCAGCCGTTGGGTTGGTCAATACTTGGGTGGTGAATATGGATGCGGCGGGCAACTTAACCGACCAAGTGTTAATGTCGGATGCTGAGGGAGAGATTTGGCAAGCGATCGCCGAAGAAAATCAGATCTTTTGTGGTAGTTCTCCGATGGTGCGGCGTAGCTGCTTTGAAACGGTGGGAGTTTTTGACCAAACACTGCGATCGGCGGAAGACTGGGATATGTGGATTCGCATTGCCGCTCGCTATCACTTTGCTGTGGTAAAGGAGCCGTTGGTGTTTTATCGCCAGCATGCCAACAGCAAATCGAATAACTTGCAGCGGCATCTCAACCATCGTTTGAAGGTAATCGACAAAACCTTTGCCTCTGCCTCCCCAGAACTCCAGCATTTGAAAAATCGAGCCTATGGGCGGGCTCATCTGTCGGTCGCTTGGAAGCCTTTGCTGGCGAAGGATTACGACACTGCTTTAAGCTTGCGGCGACAGGCTTTGACTTACTATCCTCAACTTCGTTCCACCAAAAGCTATCTG
Organism: Trichocoleus sp. FACHB-591; assembly: GCF_014695845.1. Classification (NCBI taxonomy): domain Bacteria; kingdom Bacillati; phylum Cyanobacteriota; class Cyanophyceae; order Leptolyngbyales; family Trichocoleusaceae; genus Trichocoleus; species Trichocoleus sp. FACHB-591. The sequence continues at coordinate 332,376 of NZ_JACJPA010000045.1, read as the reverse complement.
CGCCTGGGTCTGATTATTACCGCCATGCGTTGGTTAGGTCCGCAAGGCTACCAAAAGCTGAGAAACCTGTTGCATACTCTCCGCAAGCAGAAGCCCTGGCTGAAACAAGAAGTGCCTGGTTAATTTCCTGGTTAGTTTAGTGAGCCTAGGCTTTGACAGCAATGAATGATGGAACTTTGTGAGGATTGGGGAAACAGATTATGACCGCAGAGACCAAGCATCAGGGGCCTCTCGTCAGTGTGATTATTCCGACCTACAATCGCCCCGGTTATTTAAAGCAGGCGATCGCGAGTGTCGTTCAGCAAACTTACACCAATCTTGAAATCATCGTTTCAGATGACTGTAGCCCGGAGCATCCCCAACCGATTATTGATGCTTTTCAAGATGCGCGGATTCGCTTGCGCCGCAATCCGACTAACTTAGGCATTGGCTTGAACGCAACCTACGCCTTCAAAGAGGCTCAAGGTAAATATGTGGCAAGCCTGAATGATGATGATCTTTGGTGTCCAGATTTCCTAGAGAAATTAGTACCACCATTGGAAGCTGACCCAAACTTGGCTCTAGCGTTCTGTGACTACTTCATCATTAACTCGGAGGGCGCGATCGACGCTCTAGCCACAGAGAAACAATCTTGCCGGGAAAAGCGGCATCAATTGCCAGCAGGTATTTATCGACCTTTTTGGGAACTGGGTTTAATCGATCGCTCGGTATTTGCAGCTTCTGCGGCCTTAATTCGCTGTGAGGCTGTGGCTTGGGAGCGCTTACAGGAAGCAGGCGTATTTTGGGACTACTACATTAGCTATCTGGCTTGTCGTTCTGGTCAGGGAGCTTACTACTGCCCAGAGCGCTTAGCTTGCTACCGCGTCCACGCTCAGTCGGAAAACATGACCAGCGGAAATCGCAACGCCCAAGCCAAAATTCGTAAAGGTAAGGCAGGAATTGCTTGCTATGAAAGCTTTATGGCTGATGCTCCGACTCCAAAGCTACGGAAATACTTTGAGCGGGAATGGGCCTACGCTAATACGACTTTGGGGATTGGATTGTTGCGGGCAAATCAAGCGATCGCGGCTCGCCCCTATCTCTTGCGATCGCTCCAATATCAAAAATTGAATCTTCGGACGATGGTAGCCTTAGCTTTAAGTTTTATCCCTCAGTCGTTAGCGAGTCCTTTTTTGCAAATGCGAAATGTCTTTGCCGAGCATTCTAATCATCTATAGGTTAACTCTCTGTTCTGTTCCTGAAGATGGTTTCCTTAAAATCCTGAAAACCTGAAAATCTATTGAATTTTGAATTATTAAATAATAGACCTTTAGAGGAAAAGAGAAATGATTCAAGCCACCTTAATTCGCTCAATCTCAACAGTTATCATTGCCCAAAATGAGGAAGAATGTATTGCTAATGCCATTCAATCTTGCTTACCTTTTGCGGATGAGATTGTTGTGGTTGATGGTGGCAGTCAAGATGCTACAGTGCAAATTTCTGAGAGCTTGGGTTGTAAGGTTTATACTAATCCTTGGCCAGGATACTCGAAGCAACGTAATTTTGGAGCAGACCAAGCAAAGCATGATTGGATCTTTTTTCTAGATGCTGATGAGGTGGTAGATACGGAGCTAGCGATCGCAATTTCAGCTTGGAAAACGGGTTTGGAGCCAACTACTAAAGCTCTCTCTGTGAAACGAGTTGGAGACTTTTTTGGCAAATGGCTGGATAGCCGAGCCGAAGCCCATGTGCGCTTGTATGACAAAACTCAATGTCGAATTAAAGATGTGCTCGTTCATGAAGGGCCTGATGTCAAAGACGACCCTGTGACGTTGTTGCCAGGAACTTTATGGCATCAAGGATTTCGAGATATGAGTGATCTAGTAATTCGATTTAATAAATATACTGATTTGGATGCTAACCAAGCTCATTTGTTAGGCAAGAAATTTAGTTTAATTAGATTGCTATTAAAGCCACCTGCAAAGTTTTTACAACAATATCTTTGGTATGGCATGTATCGCCAAGGTTTGGCAGGTTTTACGTTGGCTAGTTTGTGGAGCTATTACATTTTTCTCAAGGAAATCAAGCTTTATGAAATTGATTGGCGAGCTAAAGGGGATACTCAACCAGAACCAAAAGAATTTGGCTTGTCTGTGACGCCGACTCATCAAGTTCAAGCTTAAGTTTCTCGTACCTTTTTAGTCATTAATTACTTCACAAGCTCATGCAAATTCGCTCCTCCAGAGCAGCCACAAAAAGCTTTAACTTTGGGTTGAAACCAGCCCCTGCTTGGATGGCAATCCTGGGTTTTACCTTGTTTTCAGCCTTATGTTTGGTGGTGAAATCAGGGCTACTCAGAATTGCCTTTCCTGGGGGCGCTTTTCTGGTGGGATTGTTTCTCTATGGGCGTTATCCCTTGCTCTACCTAGGCTTTACTTGGTGGATTGCGTTTTTGTCGCCTTGGGTGCGACGCATGGTGGATTACAACAGTGGTTGGGTGGACCCGAGTACTATCTTGCTGGCTCCTTTTTTGGTCATGTTAGTGACCCTAGCAACTTTGGTGCGATCGCTGCCTAGAGCCACACGCCAGGGAGGTTTGCCCTTTATTTTGGCTTTTGTGGGAGTCATCTACGGCTTTTTGGTGGGGCTGATCAAATACTCGCCAATGGCTGTAGTAGTCCCCATGCTGAACTGGTTCACCCCGATCCTGTTTGGGTTTCATCTATTTGTCAATTGGCGAAGTTATCCGAGTTACCGCCAAAGCTTAGAGCGCATATTTCTTTGGGGCGTTTTAGTTTCAGGGGCTTACGGCGTGTATCAATATTTGGTGGCACCACAATGGGACCGATTTTGGCTAGTCAATTCTAAAGCCATTGCCTTTGGTACCCCAGAACCCTTGGGCATTCGGGTCTTTAGCATCATGAACTCCCCTGGCCCCTTCGCCACAGTCATGCTGGCAGGCTTAATGTTGCTGCTAAGCGGCAAAGGCAAGCTGCGATTTTTTGCCTCTGGGGTGGGCTATTTGTCGTTTCTGTTGTCTCTGGTCCGCTCGGCTTGGCTTGGTTGGGGAGTCGCGATGTTGACCTTTTTGCCATCCCTGAAACCAAAGCTACAGATGCGTCTGGTAGTGACGATTGTGGTGATGGCGCTTTGTATTATTCCGCTCGCCAACCTTGATCCGTTTGCCGACACGATCGGAGCCCGTTTGCAGTCTCTCACGAATACCAAAGGAGATGTCAGCTATAGCCAGCGCAGCGAGGGCTATGCCGCGACCTTGAGTTTAGCGCTCTCCCAATTTCTCGGCCAAGGCTTGGGATTTGTGCTGGAAGGCACCAGTTTGGGTAGTAATGACAGCGGCATTTTGAGTATGTTTTTCTCGCTTGGTTGGTTCGGCACCATTCCTTATTTAGGTGGCATTATTTTGCTGCTGTTTAGCTTATTTCAGTCTGTCGATATTCGGGCCGATACCTTTGCCAGTGCGGCTCGTGCGATCAGTTTGGGTGTATTTGCTCAAATTGGCCTAGGCAGCGTCACATTGGCCCTTTCAGGAGTTGTGTTCTGGGGGTTTGCGGGTATGGCTCTGGCTGCTAGCCAATACCATCGCTACCAACGGTTAACAGCTTTGCAGTCAGGATGAAAAGTTTAGAAAAGGCGATCGCGACTCTCTCGTTCTTGATCGCGCTGGATTTCACTTAGTTTCAGGAGAAATGCATGAAAGATGCTTCAAATTATCCTGCGGCTGCAATCAGTCCAGCACAGTTAGGCACTTCAGCTAAGGGAGTAATCGCAGATTCATCTACCAGGAAAAAGCTAGAACTAATTCAGGCTTGTCGAGGTATTGCAGCGCTGTTGGTGGTGTTGTTTCACGTCACTGAATTTAGTCAGGAAAAGTTAAATCAAAACTTCCTGTCAGGGCTATTTGCTTTTGGGGGTTCAGGTGTTGATTTCTTTTTTGTGTTGAGTGGATTTATTATCTTCTTCGCTCATCAAGCGGATATTGGGCAAAAACAGAAACTTAACGCTTTCATAGTTAAACGAGTTATTCGTGTGTACCCCCTCTATTGGATCATTACCTTGGCTTTGCTGCCAATTTACTTTTTAATTCCCTCATTTGGCAAAGGCTACGAGCGGGATTTAGGTGTGATTTTAAAGTCACTTTTGTTAGTGCCTCAAGAAAACTTTCCGGTTTTAATCGTTGGCTGGACCCTAAGCCACGAAATTTTTTTCTACTTTATCTTTGGTTTGGCAATTTGGCTCACACCTAAAGTTTCTCGATTTGTGCTTTGTAGTTGGCTAGGCGGAACTCTGACCTTTTTCTGGTTGAGTGTCAGCGATCGCGCCTCCGCTGTACAGCCACCCCTGCTCTTGAACTTTATTTTTAATCCGCACAATCTAGAGTTTGCTTTTGGTTGTTTGGCGGCTTATTGGGTAGTAGGGAAAAGAATAAAACTAGGAGTAATCTACTTGATTTCAGGAGTAGTATTATTTATCACTTCGGGGTTGGGTGATAACTACACAAACGTAGAAATTCCTGATGTGATTGCTTATGGGTTACCCTCGATGTTAGTTGTATTAGGGGCAGCCTCGATTGATTTGAATCAAGGTTGGAAAAGTCCTACTTGGCTGAACGAATTAGGAGATGCTTCCTACTCGATTTATTTAGTGCATTATCCCTGTTTGGCTGCCTGTTTCAAGGTGGCGATCGCGCTAAATCTTGTCAGTTTATTTGGGAATTTCCTCACCATGAGCCTGTTGACTGTGATCGCAGTCATTGTTGGTTGGTTGACCTACTTGTATCTTGAAAAACCGTTAATTACCTGGCTACGACGTAAATTAGTTCCGAAGCAATCTGCTTGGGTTAATGCTCAATAACTTCAGTTGAATTCAGTGTTGATAAAAAACCAGCTTATTTAGTTCTGAATTGATTCTGGCGTTTCTAAGGATTTCTTATGAAGATTCTCTTCTTAGACCAAAGCGGCAAGCCAGGAGGGGCAGAATTATGTCTGCTGGATATTGCGAAACCCTATCGCGATCGCTGTTTAGTCGCTTTATTGGCAGATGGCCCCTTCCGGGATCTCCTAGAGCAACATCAGATTCCGGTACAGGTGCTTAGCTCTGAAGGCATCCAAGTGCGAAAAGATAGCGGTTGGCGGCAAGGCTTTGGTAGCTTGGCTCAACTCCTGCCCCTAATTACCCAAGTGGTGCAGTTGAGCCGCAACTACGACTTGATCTATGCCAACACCCAGAAAGCTCTTGTTGTGGGAGCTTTGGCTGCTTGGCTCAGTCGTCGGCCTTTGGTTTATCACTTGCATGATATCCTCTCGCCCGACCACTTCAGCTCCATGAATCGGCGGCTTGCTGTCACTTTGGCAAATCGGTTTGCCTCTTTAGTGATTGCCAACTCAGAGGCAAGCCAAACCGCTTTTATTGCGGCGGGTGGTCGTGCTGAGTTAACCCAAGTCATTTATAACGGCTTTGAACCCCAAATCTATCAATCTTCCAACGCTGAGGCTGCGCAATTGCGGCAGCAACTGGGTTTGGAGGGGCAGTTTGTAGTGGGTCATTTTAGTCGGCTTTCGCCTTGGAAGGGGCAGCATGTCTTGCTGGAGGCTTTGGCGCACTGCCCACAGGATGTCATGGCTTTATTTGTCGGTGACGCTTTATTTGGAGAGCAGCAATATGTCGAGCAACTGCATCAACAAGTCAACGCGCTCGGTTTACAAAAACGGGTGCGTTTTTTAGGGTTTCGTTCTGATGTCGTGACCCTGATGAAATCTTGTGACCTGATTGCTCACACGTCCACAGCTCCAGAACCGTTTGGGCGGGTAATTGTAGAAGCCATGCTCTGCGGCAAACCAGTGGTTGCTGCTAAATCGGGCGGTGCGATCGAATTAATTACGCCTGAGGTTGATGGTTGGCTAGCGACTCCTGGAAATCCTCAACAACTGGCAGCTGTGATTAATCTCTGTCGGAATCAACCAGAACGCTCCAGCGCGATCGCCCATCGCGCTCAAATCCAAGCTAGTCAACGCTTTGACCTGGACATTGTCAACCAAAAAATTGCTCAACTCCTAGGGCAAACCCTCGCACGCGTCCCGCAGGTTTAATTACACCTAGACCCTTCCTCGTTATTCGCAAGTTGCAAGCTTATGAAGTTTTCCCTTGCTTATTCCATGAAACGCTACCGTTATCCCTTACTAGCCTTACTCAGTGCTCTACTAATTGCCTGTACCGCTTCCTGGTCTCCCTCGCAGGCCCAGTTACAACCAGAGCAGGCTCGCAGTGCTGACTCATTCGTGAACTCGATTGGCGTGGCAACTCATCTACGCTATGTTGACACTGCCTATGGCAACTACGACACGATTATCAGACCCAAATTGCAAGAGTTGGGAGTGCGCCACATTCGTGACGGAGGTAAGAACTCCGAGTTTTATCGCCGACTCAACGATTTAGCTACCCTGGGAATCAAATCAACCTTAGTGATGGATTCTAGAGATGGCATTACGCCTGCCAATGTTGTTGCAGAGGCGATTCAACCTGTCTTGTCCTCGATTGAAGCAGTCGAAGGGCCAAATGAGTGGGATGTGAATCCTCAAGCAACTTATAAAAACCAAGCTTTTCCGGAAGGGCTTCGGGCTTACCAAGATGAACTATATGCCGCAGTCAAGGCAGATCCAACGACAGCCGCATTACCTGTGCTCATGCCTTCCTTGGCCATTCCCTACTATGCTCCTCGCTTGGGCTCCCTGGCTTCGGCGGATCTGGGCAATATGCATAGCTATGCGGGGGGCAACTTGCCCAGCCAGGACCTAGACACAAAGTGGGTGCCTTTGACTCAGGCAGTCACGGGGGTAGCTAAGCCAATTGTGGCGACAGAATGCGGTTGGCATAATGCCACCAGCGATCTCAAAGCGTCTCAGCCAGGGATTTCGGAACTCGCAGCAGCTAAATACGTCCCTAGACTCTATCTGGAGTATTTTAATCGGGGCATCCAGCGATCGTTCCTTTACGAACTCATCAACGAGCGCCAGGGCACTACCCAAGAACAGAACTTTGGTCTGCTCCGGAACAATGGCTCTGCTAAACCTGCCTTTGACTCCCTAAAGAACTTGATTGCTTTGCTAAAAGATCCGGGTTCTGAGTTTGCTCCGCAGGCTCTGAGCTACAGTCTGAGCGGCAGCAGTGCTCCCCTAAGTCCCGCTGTGCATCATACGCTGCTGCAAAAACGGGATGGTCGATTTTATTTAGCGCTGTGGCAAGAGGTTTCTAGTTTTGATTTGCAAACGAAACTGGATGTTTACGTTCCTCAGCAGACCGTGACTGTAACTCTGGGAACGCGAGTGCGTCAGGCAACCACCTACAAACCGTTAGCGTCTGTCGCTCCTGTGCAGCGATACGCCAATCCCAAGCAATTAAACTTGACTATCTCTGATCATCCGCTCGTGATTGAGCTAGTTCCAGCGTAAGTGAACCGATAACCCAAGCAACTGGAGGATTCTATGCCTGTAACCTTGCGATCGCAGCAACCATCTGTGAGCTTATTTATCCCTAACTTAGCGGGGGGCGGAGCAGAGCGAGCGATGTTGCACTTGGCTCAAGGCTTTGCGGCAAGAGGCTTAAAAACTGATCTAGTGCTGGCTCAAGGAGAGGGTGCTTATCTTGATAAGGTGCCTGCCAATGTCCGTTTGATTAATCTCAAAGCCAAGTCCCCTGTCATCGTTTCTAAAACTTGGGCGCTCAGACGCTACTTGCAGCAAGAAAAACCCGATTTCTTGCTCTCAGCTTTAGATATTGCCAGTTCCGCAACCTTGGCCCAGCGCTTAGCAGGGGTGCCAACTCGGATTGTGATGTGTGTGCAAACCAATCTCTCGCAGCAGTTTCAAGATAGGCATGGAGGGACTGGCAACGTTCGGCCTTTTTTGGTGCGGCAGTTTTATCCTTGGGCCGATGCGATCGTGGCTGCTTCTCAAGGAACAGCGAGAGATGTGGCGCAGATGGCAGGCTTGCCTGAGGATAAGGTGCAAGTGATCTACAATCCAGTCGTGATGCCGAATCTGGTCGAGAAAATCAAAGCACCGATTGATCATCCCTGGTTTGCGGCTGGAGAACCTCCGGTAGTTCTGGGGGTGGGGCGGTTAGTCAAGCAGAAAGATTTTCTCACCTTAGTCCGCGCTTTTGATTTGGTGCGACAACGCCATCCCGCCCGATTGATGATTTTGGGAGAAGCCGATCCACGCGAGCCTCTAGTGAAGCCAGAGTTGGAAGCTTTGATTCAAGAGTTGGGCTTGCAAGATAATGTATCGTTGCCTGGCTTTGTCGAAAACCCTTATGCCTACATGGCACAGTCAGCCGTGTTTGTGCTCTCCTCGATTTATGAAGGATTTGGCAATGTGGTGGCAGAAGCCTTGGCCGCAGGTACTTCTGTCGTTTCGACAGATTGCGAAAGTGGCCCCGCAGAGATCTTGAGCAATGGCAAATATGGTCGCTTGGCTCCTGTCGGTGATTTCAAAGCTTTGGCAGATGGAATTATTGCTGCGCTAGAGCAACCAACCGATGCTGAAGTGTTACAGCAGCGGGCCAATGCTTTTGCTATGGACAATATCGTGGGGCAATATCTGGATGTGCTGGAGAACCTCAGCCGCCAAGATGCTCTTCAAGCTAGCTAATCTACAAGACAGCTAAGTCGTTGAGCAGAGAACGTGATGCGAATTCTCCATATCCTGAATGATGTCCGAGAACTCGGAAACGGCATTATCAATGTGGCGATCGATCTGGCCTGTTTGCAAGCCAAAGCGGGGCTTGAGGTAGCCGTAGCCTCTGATGGTGGCGAGTACGAAACCCTTTTAGCAGACTACGGTGTCACACATTTCCCCTTGAATCAGCAGCGGCAATTGGGGAATCTCCTCCGAGCTACCAAGGAATACCGAGCGATCGCCCAAACGTTCCAACCGGATATCGTGCATGCCCACATGATGACTGGAGTGGTTTTGGCGCGCTGCTTACGCAGATTTGGCAACTATAAGCTAGTTTCTACCGTTCATAATGAGTTTCAGCGCAGCGCCACTTTAATGGGCGTGGCCGATCGCGTGATTGCGGTGAGTCAAGCGGTGGCTGATTCGATGGAGCGACGGGGCATTCCGCAGAGGAAGCTGCGAGTGATTCGCAATGGCACTTTGGGGAGTCCTCGCCAGCGTTCTTCTTCTCTCCCTACGATCTCTCTCCAGCATCCTGCGATCGCCACGGTAGCGGGAATGTATCAACGCAAAGGCATTACAGAATTGATTACGGCTTTTGCTCAAATTGCCGCAGATTTCCCGGAGGCACATCTGTATTTAATTGGCGAGGGGCCTGACCGCCAGATGTTTGAAGCCCAAGCTCAGGCTACGCCAGTATCAGAGCGCATCCATTTTCTGGGGTTTCAACCCCAACCCCAAAGATATTTGCAAGCCACGGATATTTTTGTGTTGGCTTCTCATCAAGAACCATTTGGCTTGGTGCTGTCAGAGGCGCGGGAAGCGGGATGCGCCATCATCGCCAGCAATGTAGATGGTATCCCAGAAGCATTAGATCAGGGGGCCGCAGGTTTATTAGTTCACCCTAAAGATAGTGCAGCGATCGCGGCAGCTTTATTAGAATTGCTTCAGTGTTCTCAGCAGTTGCAAGCCTGGAAGAAACAGGCCCAACGCAACTTAGCTTGGCTGAGTGTGTCGCGTGTGCATCAAGAAACTTTAGCAGTCTACCAAGAGTTGATGGCAGAACGCGATCGCTCTAAAGCCTTTACCAGTTTTGAATTGTAATATTTGCTGTTTCCTCCGTTGAATTCAGGCACTGGCTTGAAGGCGGGTCTCTATCTAGTCAAGTAGAACAACTCGTTAAACCAGACATCCTATGTAGACCTGTCCCCCGTCTTCTCTCCTTCAGGAGAGGGGTGCTGTAGGCGGGGTGAGGTTGGCATGGACAAATCTCACTCATCCAGTACTTCAGCCATAACCCATGAGTTTTCAGTCTCCGCTTGTTTCAGTGATTATCCCTGCATATAACACTGAACTCTATATTGGCCCAGCTTTGGAATCAGTTCTGTCACAAACGTATCAAAACATTGAAGTTTTGGTAATAGACGATGGTTCGCAGGATCGAACTGCCGAAATTGTTGAATCTTTTGTGCAAAGAGATCCGCGCGTGCAGCTACTGAGGCAGAAGAATGCTGGAGTGGCAGCGGCTCGGAACCTAGCGATCGCCCATGCTCAGGGAGAATACATTGCTCCGATTGATGCCGATGATATTTGGTATCCGGAAAAGCTAGAAAAACAAGTGCAATGTATGTTGCGATCGGGGCCAGAAGTTGGTCTAGTTTATACCTGGTCGGTTCATATCGATGAAGCGGGAGCCATTGTTGGCAAATATAATCTAGAACGAGCTTATAAACCAGAGGGTTCTATTTATCCAATTTTGGTTTATTCCAACTTTTTGGATAATGCTAGTAACCCAATGATCCGTCGCACTTGCCTAGATCGAGTGGGAGGATTTAATCCAGAATTGCGGGCGCAAAATGCTCAAGGCTGCGAAGATTGGGAGTTGTATTTACGCATCGCTGATGCTTATGAATTTCGCGTTGTGCCTGAGTTTTTAGTTGGGTATCGCCAGTTGCTCGGCAGTATGGCCAGCAATTGCCGAGCGATGGCTAAATCCTATCAGTTGGTCATAGCAGAAGTGCAAAGTCGCCACGCTGAAATCCCACCTACTATCTATCGTTGGTCTAGGGGATGTTTCTATCACTATTTAATGGGTAAAAGCTATAAATCTGGAGCGCACTGGCACACATTAGAGTGGCTGGCTCTGACACTCAAGGATGATCTGAGCTTGCTACTGCGTCCTGGTTTGTATCCGATGATCCTGACCTGCTTACTCAAAATTGTCGCTAAACCAGTTACTTCCTTGATTTGGCCTGATCATCGCTCTTGGCTGGAATTTAGACAGCGCTTTAGATTGCCGCCGCGTCCGCTAACGATTGAAGAGATTAACAATCAGGAGACAAAGCCCCTGCCAATTCTGAAACCCTATGATTGGGTGCTTTTATGGCGTTGGACAAAAGCAATGAAAATTTGTCAACAGCTTGCCTCTATCAAATCAAAAAAATCACAAGAATTGCTGCTTTCGCATTAAACTTTTAGCAAAATAGGAATTTATGAAAGAGGCGAAAGCAATCAGAAAATTGTTTCCTTTATTGAAGCTGTATCCTTGGGCAATCCCAGTTATTGTAGTCTTGGGAATTTTAGCTTCTCTCTCTGAAGGATTAGGAATTAGTTTATTTATTCCTTTATTGCAAAGTTTTGATGCTGGCACGGCTCAAACTGTTCAGAATAATGTCTTGATTGCCTTTTTTGATCGAGTTTTTGCTCAAATTCCGATTCAAAACCGTTTACCCACTACTGCTGGATTTATCTTTGGCAGCGTTTTGTTGAAAAATGCTTTGTTATATGGCAACACTCTCCTATTTTCCTGGTTGAATTGGCGGATTAGCTATCAGTTGCGTTCGGGTATTTTTAGACAGCTATTAAGTGTTAGCTATAGCTTTTTGGAGCGTTGTCCATCGGGTAAGTTTCTCAGTACTTTAGATAACGAAACCTGGCGCACTAGTCAAGCGCTATCTGTACTGGTGGGTCTCATTATTAGTAGCTGCACAGTCGTTGTGTTTACAATTTTGCTGCTGCTCATTTCCTGGAAGCTGACGCTTTTGGTAGCAGCAGTCATGCTACTAATTTCCAGCATGATTCAATTTATGACTCGCCAAGTTAAGCAGTTGGGCAAGCAGGCTGAGAAGGCAAACGCCGTCTTTGTGCAACGGGTGTGGGAAGGATTGCTAGGGATGCGAGTGATTCGGGAGTTTGGCCGCGAATCCTATGAACAAGCTCGCTTCGATCAAGCTTCTCGGCAAGTTTGTCACTCCTTTATGGAACTCGATCGCATTTCTGGAGCAGTCTATCCACTCTCTGAAGTGCTGTCTACGGGTTTGCTGGCTGGCATTTTAGTTATTGCCTTGCAGCAACAAGTAAATCTGCCCACTTTGCTGACCTTTGTATTTATGCTCTATCGGCTGCAACCCCAGATGCGGCATGTAGATGGAGCGCGAGTCAATTTGATGTCGCTCACCACGGCGATCGATGATGTGATGTCCCTGCTCGATCGCAGTGATAAGCCTTATATCCGCTCTGGCAAAGCTCGGTTTACAGGATTGCGGCAGGCGATCGCGTTTCGAGCCGTAGATTTTTGTTATGGAGCGGGCGAAAAGACAGCGCTACAAAATATCTCAATTTGTATCCCTAAAGGTAAAACAACGGCGATCGTGGGACCTTCTGGAGCGGGTAAATCTACTTTGATCAGCCTGATCTGTCGCTTTTATGACCCCACCAGTGGTGAAATTGAGATTGATGGGCAGCCTTTGCCACAGCTCAATTTGGCCGACTGGCGCGATCGCATTGCCATTGTCAGTCAGAGCGTGCATATCTTCAGCACCACGGTCTACGAGAACATTGCTTACGGTCGACCTGAAGCGACAGAGGTGGAAGTGGTCGCTGTTGCGAAACAAGCCAATGCTCATGAATTTATTAGTCAGCTACCTCAGGGATATCAGACTCAGGTAGGCGATCAGGGAGTGCGGCTGTCGGGCGGCCAACGCCAACGTCTGGCTCTAGCCCGCGCCATTATCCGTAATCCCGAAATTTTGATTCTAGATGAAGCGACCAATGCCTTAGACAGTATCTCAGAGCATTTGATCCAGGAAGCCATTAATGCCCTCAGCCAGCGTTGCACCTTGATTGTGATTGCCCATCGTCTCTCGACAATTGAGCAAGCCGACCAGATTATTGTGATTGAGGAGGGACAGGTGACAGAGCAAGGAACAATGACGGAACTGCTCAAGCGCGATCGCTTATTCGCCCAGTTATATCGCTTGCAATATCGCAATGCTCAGCTCTAGGAATGGTGCTATACCAATTCTCTAAACTCAAATTACAGATTATTGTAGGGGCGAACGGCCGTTCGCCCCTATTCTTACAACGGATTAAATCAGTGAGTTTATGTATCTCTATCGCTGTGTGACAACACCCGATTCACGCCGCTGAGAATGGCTAACAATGATGCAGTGACGATGTTGGAATGAATGCCCACGCCATGCAACGAACCAGAGATGCGATCGCTCCTGACTTCGACATAGGCGATCGCTGCTGCATCACTGCCTTGGTTGAGGGAGTGCTCCTCGTAATGGTCTACGCGGATGTCTAGGTTTAAGGCTTGGAGGAAAGCATCTATCGGACCGTTGCCTTGGCCTTGTAGTGTGGCTGGCTGGCCGTCCCTCTCCAATGTCACGCTGATCATCTGCTGTGAATCTACTTCTGTGAGGTGATGAGTGAGATATTTGAGGGGTGAAACTGCTTGCAAATATTCCTGCTCAAACAGTTTCCAGAGATCTGCTGCGGCCATCTCCTGACCATGTGTATCTACGGCTTGCTGCACAATACGGCTGAACTCGATCTGTAAGCGTCGAGGTAGCACCAAATTGTAATCTCGCTCTAACAAGAAGGCAATTCCACCTTTGCCAGACTGGCTATTCACTCGAATCACAGATTCATAAGTGCGTCCGACATCGGCTGGATCAAGGGGTAAATAAGGGACTTCCCAAATGTCATCTGATGATTGGGCGGAGAATCCTTTTTTAATTGCGTCTTGATGCGAGCCAGAGAAGGCTGTGAAGACCAAATCGCCTACATAGGGATGACGAGGATGGATCGGGAGTTGTGTGCAATCCTCTACCAATCTGGCGACGTGATTAATTTGAGAGAAGTCTAGACCTGGATCAACGCCTTGGGTGTAGAGATTGAGGGCGAGCGTCACCAAATCTACGTTACCTGTACGTTCACCGTTGCCGAATAGACAGCCTTCGACGCGATCGGCCCCTGCCATTTGGGCCAACTCTGCTGCCGCGATCGCACAACCCCGATCATTATGAGGATGCACGCTTAAAACCACACTGTCTCGTTTAGCCAAATGACGATGCATCCACTCCACTTGATCTGCAAAGATATTGGGAGTTGACACTTCCACTGTGGCAGGGAGATTGATGATAGCTTTGCGTTCGGGAGCAGGTTGCCAAACTTCTAGCACCGCATTACAGATCTCCTTGGCAAAGTCCAACTCTGTCGAGGTAAAGACTTCAGGAGAATATTGGAATTGCCAGTCGGTGTCTGCTTGCTCGGCAGCGAGTTCGTTAAAGAGTTGGGCGGCGGTGACTGCGAGGTCAATAGTGCTAGGGCGATCGAGTCCAAACACAACGCGACGGAAAACGGGAGCGGTGGCGTTGTAGAGATGCACGATCGCGCGTTTGGCACCGCGTAGAGACTCAAATGTGCGGCGAATCAAGGCTTCACGGGCAGGTGTCAGAACTTGAATTGTGACATCATCGGGAATCAAGTTTTGCTCAATTAGGTGGCGCACAAAGTCGAAGTCAGTTTGTGAAGCGGAGGGAAACGCAACTTCGATTTCTTTGAAGCCAATCAGCACTAGCAAATTGAACATCTGTAATTTTTGCTCTCCATTCATCGGCTCGATCAGCGCTTGATTACCATCGCGCAAGTCGGTGCTGAGCCAGATGGGAGGTTGGGAAATGATATTGTCGGGCCAAGTGCGATCGCGTAAGGCGACTGGGGGGAAGGAGCGGTATTTGTTAGCAGGCTGTTTCAACATGATCGACAAATCCTTAATTTTTGCGGTTGATGAGGTGTTGTGGCGGTGGTAATTAAAAGATTGGGGTTGTCAGATTGCAATGTAGGTTGCCACTCAGTCCGAGCCTGACAACCCACCCACAGTCGCAGTAATGCCTCAAATGTTTGTTGCAGTTGCATCAGAGATCTCCAGTCACGTTAAGACAATGGATAGCTAAATATTCTGAAACTCTAAAACCAAGAGCTTGGGGGCACCTGCCCCCAAACTCCCGCTGGGGGACGCAGCTGTCCCTCAGACCCCCTGCAGAAGGGTGGTTAGATTGGAAAAAAACTAGATTCAGCTCACAGAATTATTTGCGCGCAAGGCGCAGCAGCAGTCCCAGCCCTAGGAGTAGGGTTGAGGGCTGGCGTAGCGATCGCTGCTGTGTGCGCATAAGACAAGGTTGGTATGACTGCTTGTATCCTAACGGCAAGCGATCGCTGGGTCAAGAGATGATGGTTGAGCCAGAAGTTAGAGCCCTAGCAACCTAAAGAGGCCAAAGACATTGCTTAGAGGTGATAGAACATTCCCCACGGTATCGGAGATACCTGCTAGAGAGGAACGACCAATAATGACTGTGTCGTTATTGCGGAGGGGCGGATTGCTGTTGTTATTCAAGCCTTGGGCCAGGTTAACTGAAATGACTCGCTTGGACACAGTACCGTCAGGATTGAGGCGAATCAGCGTTACAGCGCTTTGCTTAGCCCGACGCTTATTAAAGCCCCCTGCTGCCAGTACTGCCTGATTTAACGGCGTATTGGGTGGTACTTCTACAGCTCCTGGTTTGACCACTTCGCCCACAATGTTGACTGTGATCTTGTCCGGGGAGAAGCTGGCGGCAGCAAGTTCGGTGGCTTCCTTGGCACTCATGGCGGTGGCAGTTGGAATCACAATCGTGTCGCCATCTTGTAAGGGTAGATCCTGACGCAGATCGCCTCCTGCTAAAAGTTGCCAGAAGTCAATTTTGGTAATTTGAGCTGGCCCAGAATTAGTGCGACGACGCAGTTCGATATTGCGGATATCGGCAGTTTGGGTGATGCCGCCAGCGACCTGAATTGCCTTAGTAATGGTAGGAATTTTTTGTTGAGTATTGGTGTTGATGCCAGTCTCATTATCAGTTGCGCCGCTAATAATATAAGGTCCTGGACGTTGCACCTGACCCACAATGGCAACTTTGAGGGGACGAGTTTCAGTCGTGGAGAAACTCGCAGAGGCTAACTGCGATGCCTCGTCTAAATTGATACTTTCAGAAGCAGGAATGAAGATACTGTCGCCATCCCGTAAGGCAACATCTTGATTGATATCCCCTGTTTTTAAGAGCTGCCACAGGTCAACATTGAGCACAGCAGCACCAGTACTGCCAGGTCTAGCTCGGCGAATTTGTACACGACGCACATCTGCCGCTTGGGTAATGCCGCCTGCAAGTTCGATCATTCTTGTGACTGAAGTTGCGCCAATGTCGGTAGCTGAGGCTTCTGGCTTGGTACTGTAAGAACCAGGACGATTGACTTCACCCGCGATCGCCACCTTGATTGGTCGGGCAGCCAACAAACTAATCGTCACTAGAGGCTGTCTGAGATAAGGCGCAAATTTAGCGCCAATGTCGTTAGAAGCTTGCTTTAAGGTTTTGCCTTGCACCGAGACGGCACCCACTTGGGGTAGGTTCACAGTGCCACTCGGCAAGACAAGAAACTCGCCGCTGTACTCTGGAACTTCAAAGAAATCGACTCGAATGCGATCGCCCGCTCCCAAAATGTACCCAGCGTCTCCGGTTGTTGCTGCACTCGGTTGTAGGTTGGGGACTGTCTGAGCAAATTGCGCCACACCGGGAGCAGGCCAGGCAATCAAGCCCACCAGCGCCAATAATACTAGCTGCTTTGCGGCTTTGACCCGTTGCTGGGGTCGTCCAGATTGTTGAGTTGGTCCCGGCGCTATGGCTTGGAGATACCACCGGATTGGGGATTCTAAGCTTGAGCGATTCATTGACACCTCCACAAATGGCTAGTTAAGAGTTGGGCTTACGACTAAAAGCTGGCACCCTAAACACTGCCATCAAGACAAACAAAATGGAGAACTTTCGCAGCAATTTAGTTTGTCCAGTCTCCCCTAGGTTTGAAGAATTCGAGGTTCTAAAGTTCCCAAAATGCATAACTTGCGATGTGGGGATCGCAGGTTAGAGAAGCAATTATCTAAGTTAATCCTATAGAGGGGTGGCTATAAGTCTTGTTTCTATTTAGATCAGATATAGGCTTTCATCTACAGATCATGGATGACTTTAAGGTTGATATAGTACTCTTTCTGATTCGCAGCGGCTTCGAGTTTGGCGAAGACTTTTCTATGGATGCAAATGGTGACTTGATCATCGGCAATCCAGATACCTTTTCAGCTTTGACAGAGTTATTGGATTCTTTGAAGGATTAATTGCTAGGGCAAACGAGTGAAGGGATGCAGCGGTTCTCTCGTTGGTGGCATGAGCAAGTTTTGGTATAGCTCAGCAGGTAGCTAAAGCCAGTTAGTGATCCTAGAAATGCAGGTTTAACCAAACTGCACGCGATAAGTAAGTTGGCACTATTGCGGAGCTAATTTAGGCCAAATAACTGAATAGAAGTAAATCGGAAATACCTAAGCTGAGCTTATGAGTTGAGCCAGGTAGGCTTTGGTGTAGAGCTATGTTGCTTCCAGTTATTCCTGAATTAACAATTCATCGTTTTAAGTTTCTAGGGGTTCAAGGTGACTTGCAAGACGGGATGCGGCACCGCTCGGAGCTTTATCGCCATGTCGCTTCCTTTGAAATTGAGCAACATCGTCAGGCATACGCTTTAGGAATTGACTTGGCTCAACATGGGGGTAAAACGGTTTTAACCCGTTCTCAAGGTAGTTGTGCCGTCTGGGTCAGCCTGCGATCGCGCTGCGGTATGACCAAATAGCTCACATTCGTATCATCCTGACTAGCTAGCGAGACCCTGCTGGGCTACGACGGCCAGGAATCCTTCGGGACCTCACGGCGTAGAAGGACATAGTGACGGGAGGCTGAGGGGTAGGATTAGCTTCAGGAGCAGCGGCTGGTGGCTCTGGGTTGGATTCTGAGTTGGACTTGACCCAAGGGAAGAAGCTGAGAACTGTCTGCTTGAAGTTCATGGAGTTGACCTCACTGATGCACGTTGAACTTGGTGGAAGTTCTATAGCTTGAGTAAATCTCGGTAGCAGCAAGTGAGGTGCGGTGGTTGATCCAGAACTTCAATTGGCTGATTCAGGATGGCGATCGCAGGCCTAAACTCTGGGTTTTGCTGGAGTGGGACTGTGACAGTTGGCAGATTGGTAAGGTTGGCTGATTTTGAGAAGTTGGTTGCCTCCTTTTTGAAACTCGTAAGAAACTAGCTGGATTTCTGTCTGGTGGCCTTGTTGCTGGAAATGATCCAGTACGGGTTGGAGATGGGGAGAGGTTGCACCAGAAATATCTAAAATTGGGAAGATACGAACTTCGGTGGCAACTCGACAAAGTTCTGCGATCGCTTGGATGTGAAACTCGGTTGAGAGTTGATCGGAGTAGGTGAATAGCAGGTGGGAGCAGAGGGCTAGGTCAAACTGCTGGTTTGAAAAAGGGAGATGGGGGAGTTCGGCGGTGAGGTAGCGTCCTTCTGGGAAACCCACTGGAAAATCTTGGAGAAATTGGTTCATCGCAGCCATGCGGACTTCTCCTAGCTGTTCGGGAGAAGCGATCGCGTCCCAGATGTAGCTGTCCCGATTGGCTGTAACTCCATTGATAATCTGGGGATAGGTTGCCTGGATGCGTTGGGAGATTTCGTCGGTACTGAATTGATAAATCGGGTCGCAGGATGTGACGGTGTAACCTTGGCGGGTCATTTCAGCATTGAAGCTAGCGGGGCCAGCGCCACAGTCCAAAATTTTGTGGCTGAGATCTGAGGGGGTAAGGTTGAACATAACGATGTATTCCCTCAGCGATCGCCCCCAAGGCACAATAGTTTCTAATTTAATACCCACTTGCTACACCCCCTTTTCTCTCTTCACTCCTCACTCCTTACCTCCTAGTGAATTAGCTCCCCTTTCAAGACAGTAACCGCTTGCCCAGCAATGGCAACGCGATCGCCTTGGCAATGAACTCGCAATACCCCACCACGGGGAGAAGCTTGGTAAGCCAGAAACTCATCTTTTTTGAGGCGTTCTTGCCAATAGGGGCCAAGGCAGCAATGGGCGGAACCTGTTACTGGGTCTTCGTCAATACCTGATTGGGGGGCAAAGAAACGGGAGACAAAATCGTACTCTCCAGCATCAGCTCGGCTAGTGACAATGATGCCTCGGACAGGAAATGTTTTGAGTAAAGTCAGATTGGGTTGGAGATCGCGGACTACTGCTTCTGACTCTAGTTCGACTAAATAATCAATTTGGTTGCTGCCGACATAGTTGAGGTTGGTGACACCGAGAGCAGCAGCTAGATCTGGTGGAGGCGCGATCGCGGTGGCGGGTTGAGCGGGAAAGTTGAGCACAATCCAGTCTCCTTGGCGCTGGGCGGTGAGGAGTCCGCTGCGAGTATGAAATTGTGCTTCTTGGTCAGGTTTTAGATATCCCAATTCCCACAACGCATGAGCGCTAGCTAGAGTAGCATGACCGCACAGATCAACTTCAACGGTAGGGGTGAACCAACGGAGATTAAAGCTATCTTCCTGTTGCAGCAGAAAAGCGGTTTCCGATAAGTTCATTTCTCTGGCAACGTTTTGCATCCATTGATCATCTCGTGACTCAGGTAAGACGCAAATAGCGGCAGGGTTGCCACTAAAGGGTTGATTGGTAAATGCGTCTACCTGCGTAATTGTCAGTCCCATAAATGTTCCAGTTTCTTAGCCTGGATGACTCAGCAACACTTAAGAGCCTATCGGAAAACTGGGTTTATCTGTAGTAATGCTCCTCAATCCACATGCGAATTTCCGCTTCTGTGCCAAAGGAAACATAGTCGCCGTTGTTGGGATTGTACCCATGCCAATAGAAATTTCCCTGGCGATCGCTTTTCTGCCAAACTCGAATCTCTGTATAACGAGCAATCACTCGCCTCAATGATTGCCACAGGTTAGAGAGATATTGAGATGTTGAAGAAGTAAATCTTAAGGTTTTCATGATGAACCTCACGAAAGGTAATTCAAGTTCTTGTTAATTACTATGGATGGTGTTGTAATTGACTGAAAAGGTACAAAAATGAATCAATTTGACTAGTACAGTTTTTAATCCTAAAAATTGTCTAAGTGCAGCAATTACTTGGTAGTTTCAAGTGATTGCTGATTGGCTGTAGCAGGGAAGAAATCTGAATGTTTGTAGTGGGACTGGTTCTTCTAAGCTAAGTAAACTGTTAAAGATTTACCTCGTTCAGAAGATTCATGCGATCGGGGGATGTGTGCAAGAGTAAGGTTGGGTTCTACTGAATCGTAAGCTAGGCTTTGATTTGGATTTAGCTTTGGCTATTCAGGTTTGGGTGAGGATTGTCAGAAAAGTTTAAAACTTAGAGATAGTAACTAATACAGTTGTGCAAGTCCAAAAACTGTTCTAGTAGAAACTGAGCAAAACTGTACCAGGTTAATTTGAAAAGAATCATATATATTTCAATTTGTGGCAGCTAGTAATGCTTAAATTCTGCTTAGAGCTGTTAGTAGATTTCGGCTCCAACTGTTTTTAACTGCTGCTTCTGTTATTGGAGCGAGTGATGAGAATTCCGTTAGACCGACAGTCACCAAAACCTGTTTATTTGCAAATCCGCGATCGCCTTCGTCATTTGATTCAATCAGGAGCGATGCAGCCAGGAGAACGCCTGCCGTCGATTCGGATGTTGGCTGAAAATGCTCAAGTCAACAAACTAACAGTGATTGAAGCTTATGGCGTGTTAGAGGCGGATGGTTTGGTGTCTGCTCGTCAAGGTGCGGGATATTTTGTCAACTCTTCCTCCATTCCCGCCCCTAAATCGGAGCCTACCTTTGCTCCAGCGCAGGATGTGATCATTCCGCAACAACGTAGCATCTCTTTTTTTGATGTCTACGCGGACTCGATGCTAGCGCAAACCCAAAAGGGTGTGATCAATCTAGGCTGTGGTTTCCCTCGGCCACCAGAGTCAGAGGATTTGCGGCGGATTGCTAGACGCGCGATCGCAGATATAGACACAGCTTTATTCAATTATGATTTGCCTCAAGGGCGCTTGGTGCTGCGGAAACAGATTGCCCAAATGCTGGTGTGGCAACAGGGGTTACAAGTTTCGACAGACAACATCATCATTACCAGCGGTTCCAAGCAAGGGCTGTCCTTGGTGATGCACTACTATGTGCAACCGGGAGATTGGGTGATTGTGGAGAGTCCCACCTATCATGGGGCGATCGCAGTCCTAGAGAATTTGGGTGCGAGAGTGATTGGCATCCCGATGACCGCAACCGGGATGAATTTGGAACTGCTAGAACAATATCTTGGCAGCCATCGCCCGAAGCTGATTTACACGATTAGCACGCTGCACAATCCTACTGGGATTACAACTTCCCAAGCGCATCGACAACGGTTGTTAGAACTAGCAGAACAGTATGCCTGCCCCATTTTGGAAGATAACGCCTATGAAGGACTGAATTTTGAGCCTGTGCCTGCTCCGATTAAGGCGATCGATCGCCAGGATTTAGTCACCTACATTGGCACCTTTTCTAAAACACTGATGCCCGGATTGCGTGTGGGCTACATGGTGGTAACGGGTAAGCATTACCGCCCCCTGGTGGAGCGCAAGTTGTTGAATGATCTGCATGTCTCCACAGTTTCGCAAGCCATCATCAGTGAGTATCTAGCCTCTGGTCACTATCGGCGGCATCTCAACCATCTCCGCACCGAGAATCTACAAAGCCGTAATGCCATGCTGCAAGCCCTAGAACGCTATTTTCCTCAAGAAGCATCTTGGACTGTGCCCAATGGCGGGCTGTTTCTCTGGGTGCATCTGCCATCTCAATTACCAATGGAAATGATCCGCCAAGAAGCGATCGCCCAAAAAGTCGTGATGTCCTGCGGCTCTCTCTTCTTTCCTGACCAAAAGGGCTACACCGCTATGCGCTTAAATTATTCCTCTACACCCGCCGAAATTGAGCGAGGCATTTCGGTCTTAGGTCAACTACTGAAAAAGTATTTGTAATTTGCAGATGAACTGATATTCGTTAGCCAAAGTTTGGGAGAGGGCATCTTATGAAAGACGTTGCTGCAATTTCTCCAAACTCCACTCATGACATCCTCACAACCTGATCTTCTAAAACCCGCTAAGCAAGGCAATATAGAAGCGATCGCCGCTTTAATGAATCGGTTATTACAGCCTAAAAATATTACTGCCAAGGCATCTCTTAAAGACAACTGCCTGCAAGTGATGCTCGAATCAGAACAAGTCCCTAACCAGCAAGTCCTGGTTGAGTTTGTGCGAAAAAGCACAGTGGTTTTGGGATTAGAGTCTATTCAAAAGATCCGTGTTTATGGAAGACAAATTGGTGAGGATTTTCCAGCGTGGCAACAAGAGCTAGATGTATCTCAATCAACCCTCTCTCTAGCCTCTAGTATTGATTCTGAGCAAATTTCGGTGGAGGAAATGGCTCTAGCAATACCAGAAGTAACGTCAATCCTGAAAAGCTCACCTGAAACAGCATCCCAACCACAAAAATCAGAACAGCCGCAGCGATCGCTTTGGGGTTCAGTCTTTGGCGCAGTGACAGGTGCGGCGGGAACTGTCGGAAGTGCAGCGACTCACGCAGGTAGCGCTGTGGTTGGGACGGCAGTTGGGGCAGCGGGAGCGGTTGGAAGTGCAGCGACTCATGCGGGTGGTGCGATTGTAGGCACTGCGGTTGGCATTGGTAGTGCGGTTGGAAATACTGCTGCTCAAGCAGGTGGTGCTGTTGTAGGTACTGCCATTGGTGCAGGTGGCGCGATTGGAAATGCTGCTGTCCAAGCGGGTGGAGCAGTGGTTGGAACGGCGGTTGGTGTTGGCGGAGCAGTGGGCAATGCTGCTTGGCATGCAACTGATGGAATTGGCTACGTCCTTGATACGATTAGCCACAGCCCACAGTTGCAGGAACTGACAAAAGCGGTAAAAGTTGACTGGCTGGTTAGGATTATTGATCAAGTTGATGTCGTTAAGGCTGAAACGCATGTCAAAAATCTTCAACGGAAATATCCTCAAGAAAAACCGAGCGATATTGCCCACCGTCTCATGCTAGAAAAAGCGCTGTATGTAGGTGGCTCCGGATTAAGCAGTAGTTTAGTACCAGGATTTGCGGCGGCTCTATTTGCAGTAGACTTAGCAGCAACCACTGCCATTCAAGCTGAGATGGGTTATCAAATTGCTTGTGCTTATGGTTTTGACCTCAACGAACCAGCCCGCAAAGGAGAGATTGTGGCCGTTTTTGGACTGGCGTTGGGTGGTAGCTATGCCCTCAAAGCTGGCCTTGGCTTCCTGCGTAATATTCCGATGGCTGGCGCTGTAATTGGTGCAAGTAGTAATGCAGCCGCTCTTTATGCCGTTGGCTATGCCGCTTGTCATTTCTATGAAGCTAAGCTCAATCCAACTAGTCCTGATGCCAAAGCAGCCGCTTCTCCCGTTGAGAGCGAAGAGTATCTAAAGCAAGTAGTGGCTCAGCAAGCTGTCATGGATCAGATCCTAGCCCACCTCATTTTGGCAGGTAATCCTAGCAAGACTTGGCAGCAGATTCTACCAGAACTGCAAACTTTAAGCTTGAGTCCAACTTCTCTAGAGGCGATCGCTGTTCATATCAAATCACCAATAGCTCTGGAAACATTGTTAAATCAGCTTGAACCTGACTTTGCAGTACCCTTAATTGCGTTAAGCCAGAAAATTGCTGAACTTGATGGTGTAACTACACCAGAAGAAGCACAGATGATTGAACAAATAAAAACAAAGTTTCCTATTGAAGCCGCATTTTCTGAATAGTTCATCATTAGCGGCGGTTGCCTTACTTGACGCTGACAAATCGTTCTTTGGCGATCGCTCTCCGTTGCAGCAGTTCTTCGCGTCAGGAGACGGAGAGTTGGATAATACCGCGAATAGCTTGAACGAAAAGTGCAGTATCCAAAGGCTGTTTGAGATACAGCGACTGGTAGAGTGCAGAAATCACGGCTTGTTTGATTTCGGCACTGCTAAATCCTTCTGTGGCTGTGACTAGTTAAAATCCTAAGGTTTGCAACCATTTGTGAGTAAGATGTGGCGACTGAGTTGGGTGCTAGCAGGGTTAGGAAGTTTGGCGATCGCCCTGCTGATAGTGGCTCGAACCCCATCTACTCCAGAATCCATGTCGCCAACTATGTCACCTGTCTCATCTCAAGGGCAACCCAATATGCCATTGCAGTACAAAACCTACAGTTTGGCTCATAGCACTGTCCATACCTTGCTGATTCCGGCGCAAAGCTCATTTGCAGTGGTGCCTGCCCTCTCAGAAAGTGTTGATACATTAGATAATTTCGCTCAGCAGCATGGCGCGATCGCAGTTCTAAACGGTGGCTTTTTTGATCCAACCAATCAGAAATCAGCTTCCTATGCTGTATTGCAAGGCAAACTAGCAGCCGATCCAAAACTCAATGAGCGCTTAGTCAACAACCCAGATTTATCTCCTTACCTAAATCAAATCTTCAACCGCACCGAGTTTCGTCGCTATCAATGTGGCTCTGCTTTTCGTTACGACATAGCTCTACACAACGCACCTCCCCCTGCCAATTGCCAGCTAATCGATGCTTTGGGCGGTGGCCCTCGCCTGCTCCCAGAGCTGACCGCACAGCCAGAAGGATTTGTGGATACCGTCAATGGAGAAGTGATTCGAGATCCATTAGGCAGCAACCAACCCAACGCCAGAACCGCGATCGCCCTCACCCAAACAGGAGATGTGGTTTGGGTCATGGTGGCGCAAAAACCAGAAGCACCCGCCGACTCAGGAATGACCTTTACCGAATTGATCGCCTTCCTGAAAACCTTAGGCGTTGAGCAAGCCATGAACCTAGATGGCGGCAGCTCATCCTCCTTTTATTACCAAGACAAAACTTGGTATGGCAAAGTAGACCTCGAAGGATATCCCGTTCAACGTCCAGTCAAATCTGTGTTCTTAGTGCTGCCAAATTAGTGTTGTCAAGATCGAGCGATCGCCCTATCCCCTACAAAAACACCTTCACCACTAAACCCTTTTGGAGGGGGTCTGGGGGACGCAACCGTCCCTCAGCGGGGGTTTGGGGGCGAGTGCCCCCAAGCTCTTGGTTTTTCAAAGAATGTCATATCCAAAAGCGATCGCAGATTAGACTGCAACCCTCGATGCGATAGAGATAAAATCTGCCCGTTTACATAGACTGACAGATTTAATATCACCCACACATTAAGCCCAGAGAGAGTGATACTGTTCGCCCAGGAAAGCCAAACTAGACCAATAAAACCATTCGGAAAGCTGCCATGCGTTGGGAATTTGGTCGTAGAAGCGAAAACGTTGAAGATCGGCGTGGTTCTAGAGTTTCTGGCCCCCTTGTTGGCGGCGGTATTGGTTCCATTCTTTTAGCGTTGGTCGTGGCATTTTTAGGCGGTGACCCCAGCGTGATTCTGGATCAAGCAGCCCCCTCAGGCGATCGCTCCTACCCCGACTCCCCCCAAACGACCAATTCCCCCACCCAAGACAAAATGGCTGACTTCGTTTCAGTCGTGCTTGCCGACACCGAAGATACTTGGAATCAAATTTTCCAGCAGGCAGGCGAAAATTACGTTGAACCTAAACTCGTGCTGTTTTCGGGAGCCGTGGAATCTGCTTGTGGCTACGCCGAAGCAGCAGTCGGGCCATTTTATTGCCCTAGAGACCAGAAAGTTTACATCGACTTGAGTTTCTACGAAGACCTGCAAAACCGTTTTGACGCACCCGGAGACTTTGCGCAGGCTTATGTCGTGGCCCATGAAGTAGGCCATCATGTCCAGAACTTGCTCGGCATTTCCGATAAAGTGCGATCGCTCCAAAGCCAAGCCAGGAGTAAAGTAGAAGTCAATCAACTCTCTGTGCGCTTAGAACTACAGGCCGATTGTTTTGCGGGTGTTTGGGCTAACCAAGCCAACCGCTCCCGCCAAGTTTTAGAAACAGGCGACATCGAAGAAGCCTTAACTGCTGCGAGTAGCATCGGCGACGATCGCTTACAAAGCCGCTCTAAAGGTTATGTAGTACCTGAATCCTTCACACACGGCAGTGCCGCACAACGAGTCGAATGGTTTCGCCGGGGTGTTCAGAGTGGCGACCCCGATCAATGCAATACCTTCGCTGCCAACAGTCTGTAATTCGTTACGGCTCGACTACCTTGTAAGTTGACACTTTGAAACTGCGTAGGCAGCTTTTGTAAACATAGCCGCACCCTTTGGGGTAGCGGTTTTTTGCGTATTGGCTTTAGAAATACTGCTACCCCAGCTTCTAGCTAAACCTACGATCGCCTTTCCTTCGGGGGTTAAAGGCACAGTTAAGCCATGCTTATAACTGACCCCAGAAAAATAGATAGCAGAAAATCGGAAAAGCGTTGCAATTTGTAAACAATCTGTTACATTAGTTTACATAAAGCAACAAAGGGAACTGAAACATGCGCTACACCACCGACGAACACGGCGTTCTCAACAACTACGCAGTAGAGCCTGCCATGTACTACTCAGAATATCCCTCCCCAGCACAACAGCAGCGTTACCTGTTCCAAGCCGCGATCGCTGTTCTTTTGGTTGCAACTTCTGTATTTGTCGCTCTTTCGGCTAGCTAACATCGCTGCTGAACTTGTATAAAATCGCTAGCTAGCATACGACTTCCCAGCCTCAGTCTTTGACTGGGGCTTCTAGTTTTGGACAAACATCAAAGGCTAATTAAACAAAAAAATCTCCAGCCTTACGACTGGAGAACTGTGTGAGATCGCGCTTCGGAGAAACAGGTAGTTAGTCTATGACCAATGCGGTAGTGCCCCTAACTAGACTGCTAACTAGCGAGTTAACAGCAAATCTTGGTCTGTGACGGAAGAGAAAGCAGCTTCTTTAGGCAGCTCAGTCAACAGAATTTCGGGATGCTCCAACTCTGGATGTTCCAGTAGCAAAGCATGTAGCCTCGGATTTGCTTCCAAAAAGCCACTACGCCTGTGATTGCTGGTCACAGTTAAACGCCCGGTGACGGTAGAAAGCAGTGTAGCTAGGGTTTGGTACGGCTTCATAAGCGGTTGAAGAATCCCAATTGCCATTATTATTCCGGGCGATCGCGAGCGATGTAGAATCGTAAGCTACAAAAAGCGATCGCCTTTCTTTAACTTGTGGTTCAAAATCACTCAAAAGCGCTCTCTGACTTGCTATACCAGTATTGGCAGTTTTCTGGATTTTTGAGATCAACCATTAAGGAGTGTTGCGATGCCTACCTATCCAGGAATTTCGAGTGAAGCATTTCGGCATCCCCTGGATCGCCAAGCGGAGCAAGCTTTACGCAATGTCCCTGGCTTTGATCTCGTGGCGCGGAAGTTTGTGGAATTCCTCTACGAACGGCCCCAACTGATTTATCTCATGGGCAATGGCATTCAGGTTGGTCCCCGTCAGTACGCCTCGATTTATCACATTTTTCGCGAATGTGTCCGTGACTTAGACATCTATCCAGAACCTTCCCTGTTTGTAGTGCAAAATCCTCTGGCCAATAGTTATGCCTTGGGAGAAGAGCATCCTTATATCGTCCTTCACACAGGACTGCTGGACTTACTCACCGATGCAGAAATTCGGGTAGTGCTAGCCCATGAATTAGGTCACATCAAATGCGGTCATACCACTTTGATCCAGATGGCAAACTGGGCGATTCAGATGGTGGCAGCGATCGGAGAAATGACGATGGGGTTGGGCAATATCGTTGGTAGTGGCTTAATCTACGCCTTTTACGAATGGCGACGCAAAGCCGAACTGACCTCCGATCGCGCCGCACTCCTCGCCACCGATGACCTGACGCTAGTGATGCAAACCATGATGAAAATTGCGGGCGGCAGTAGCAAGCATCTACAAGAATGCAGCTTGAATGAATTTATTCGTCAGTCCGAAAGCTACCAAGAGCTAGACCAAGATGGTTTGAACCAGATTTATAAGTTTTTGCTCTATAACGGCAACGGTTCTCAAGGCTCCATGCTCAGCCATCCATTCCCAGTTGAGCGCATCCGCTACATCCGTGAATGGGCCAGCTCAGAAGAGTACCGTCAAATTCGCCAAGGCCACTATCAACACGCCGAAGCCGCAGGAGCCGTCAATACTTCTGCCAAATCCTCCCAAGCCGAAGCAGAGGAGTTACGGCGGCAATTGGCGGAACTGCAAAAAGAGATCAATCGAATTCGACGAGATAAATAAGTATAACTTCGACTAAAGCAATGCGGTCTTAGGTTCGTAAGCTGTTGTTATGCCGCCTTAAGCAAAGTGAGGCATTATCTCTCGAGGAAATAAACGAACGTAATTTTCGATAGATACTTGGTTTATGGAGGTTTTTCCAAATGTCGAAATCACTTGAACGAATCACAGTAAATCCTAGACAGTGCGGTGGTCGCCCTTGTATTCGTGGAATGAGAATTCGCGTGTCTGATGTTCTAGATTTATTTGCAGCAGGTTTAAGTGCTAATGAGATTTTAGAAGACTTGCCAGATTTAGAAATGGAAGATATACGAGCATCTCTGGTATATGCATCACGTAAACTGAATCATCCTATATTAGTCGCATGACCACTATTTGGATTGATGCACACCTGACGCCAGCAATAGCAACTTGGATTACCGATACCTTTGGTGTAACAGCACTAGCACTACGTGACCTTGGCTTGCGAGATGCAGAAGATCCTGAAATCTTTGAGGCTGCGAAAGCTCAAGGAGTTATTTTTATGACTAAAGACAGTGACTTTGTAGATTTAGTTGACCGACTTGGAGCACCACCACAGATTATTTGGTTGACTTGCGGAAACACTGCAAATGCAAGATTACGGGAAATTTTGAGTTCCGTCTTGCTAGAAGCATTAGAGTTGCTACGTTCTGGTGAAAAATTGGTGGAGATCAGTGGAGATTAACATGGTGGTACATAACCCGTTCACAAGGAATGGGCACACCAGAGTTGCGTGTCTGGTAAAGACGCGATCGCCGAAGCAATATCTGATGGTATACCTACGATTCAATCACAGGCGACTCTGTCTGCCCATCCTCTGAAATAGAAACTCGTATTTGGATTGAGCAACTTCACCAAAGACAACACCGATTCAACCCATTAAAATCACGTTATCGATGACGTGAATAATGCCGTTGTCGGCTTCGATGTCGGGAGCAACCACCGTGGCGTTTTTGACTTCAAATCCATCGGACAGATCAAGGCGAATCGGTGAACCTTCTACCGAAGTCAGAGAGTCTACCTTAGCCAAGTCAGCTTGAGTCCATTTCCCCGACACGACATGATAAGTCAGGATTCGCGTCAGCTGCGGGATATTTTGCAACAGCGTGTGGATGGTTCCAGGAGGCAGCTTGGCGAAGGCGGCATCATTCGGCGCAAAAACGGTAAACGGTCCTGGGCTTTTAAGCGTTTCAACGAGACCAGCCGCTTGTACTGCTGCCACCAAGGTATTAAAGGAGCCTGCACCTACTGCAATATCAACAATGTCTGCCATAGCGTTTGGAGTTGAAGGGATAGGAACTAAAGAACAATAGGGTCGTAGGGGTGAAGCATTCGGCTAGGTATGTGTAAAACTGCTCGGAGGAGCCTCACCCGAATGCTTCACCCGCTTTCTCGGTGAAACATTTGTGAATAAGTCTGCTTAGCGATAGGACTGGGACTGAACATCTCGCAAGCGAGCTTCTGGACGCTTAAAGCGATCGATCTGGGCTTCAAAGAATTCTCGGTTGGCTTGCAAATGCTTCGGATTTTGATCATCTAAGGGATAAAGCAACGCTGTCCGTAGCGCTTGGATTACCGCAGAGGTGACACAATACATCGATCGCTGGAAGCTTACCCCTAGCTGGATCAGCATGTCATCTTCGCCTCGGCAATGCTTCTGGTAATAGTCCACCAAGTAAGGCGGCAGAAAGTGCAACATATCCTGCATTAGCAATGTGGGGGGAATCCCTGCCGTCCCTACCGGATTCACATCGGCGTAAAGAATGCCGTAGTGGAAATCCTTTTGCTCGGCTGGAACTTGCTCCGCTTGAGCGTTGTACGACTTGGTGCCTCGGAAGGGAGCGGTGCGGTAAAACACAGCTTCCACATAAGGGAGCGCGGCTTCGTACAGCCAGGTAAAACCACAGGATTTAGGGATAATTTCGTAGCACTCTCCATCAATATAGACATGATGGTAAATGGGGCGGCCTGCGACTGCAAAGATGCCATTCACCAAGAAATTCATCGCTTCTGGAACACTGGTGATTTCGCCGCAATCGTAGCGATCGCTCATCTCAAAGAACACTGGAGCCATCACTTCCCAGAACAAACCTAGGTTGGCGTAGTAAGACAACTGCCGCACCTGCTCAATAAACATTTCTGGGAATAGCTTGTAGAGGCCCAGCATGGCAGGATTGCCCTTGAAGTAAGCCTTGATGGCGCGATCGGCAGCGGCTTTATATTCGGGTGTGTCGAGATAGGGGTCAAACTTGCCACCCATGCCCCGATGCCACAGCATCGCTCGCATACAAGCTTCGGCAAACTCCATGTTGACGCGATCGTGCAACAAGTGATGGAACAGCTTGGGCATCTGGGTAGTTTCGCCCTTCTGCATGAATGCTAGGAGTTCTGGATGGGCGGTTGCTTCCCCTCGCCAAATCCGAAGATCAGCATCGTCTCCGGCGTAGTGGTTGTGCAGGTCTAAATATTCTTGAGGTAGGAAGTATTTGAAAAAGGGCAAGGGATTGAGGAAGACGCGCTCGGCAATGTAAAGGAGATCGCGCCAGTAGAAATCCATCGGCACTGCATAAGCTTTATAAATGCCGATAATTTGCATCAGGTTTTCTGGCGTATCAGGCAGCATGGCACCACCCGCTTCTAGCCGATGAATCACGTCGGCGAATTCATGGTTAGAAGGAGGCAGTTTGGTTGCGGTTGCAGTTGTCATGTTGCAGATCTCCTTTCCGGGATAGGGATTAATTCAAGAAGCTGTAGTTAAGCGATCGCGTCGTATTTTCAGGGCGTGAACATTGCTCAGGACATCATGGAGCCACTGTTTTCTAATCAGATTGAGCGGCTGGAGGGGTGAGAGCGACCTGTTGGGGGCTGTGCTCAGCCACCATTGCCACGAGAGAATTGGTGGTGTTTTGGCTCCAGCGCACTAGGGCATTTGGTTGCACCCCTAATAGAACAATTAACGCGACTAGGGCGATCGCTGGAATTTTTTCTTCCCAGGTGACTTTAGGCAGGTAGCTGAGTTTGCCTTCTAAACGACCAAACAAAGCTCGGTTAATCAAAATCACAAAATAAACTGAGGTCAGCCCCGTACTGGCTAAGCAGAGCAGCGTTTGCGCCGAAAATCTACTGTAGCTGCCTTGGAAGCTGAGAAACTCACCGACAAATCCGACCATTCCAGGAATTCCAGCACTCGCCATTGTCCCCAAGATTAAGGCTCCACTGATGAGTGGCAATCCCCGCTTGGGGTTCAACAATCCTTGCAGTTGGGTTAACTCGCGGCTGCCCGTTTTGGCCTCAATCACACCTACCAGATAGAACAGGAGGGCCAAGATTAAGCCGTGAGCCACCATCTGACAAACCGCACCCAAGAGACTCAGTTCCGTAGCAGCCGCACTAGCCAGCAAAACATAGCTGAGGTGGGAGACAGAACTGTAGGCGATCATCTTCTTCATGTCGGTTTGAGCGATCGCGACTAAAGCTCCATACAGAGCGGTGACGACCGCAGCGTTAGCCAGCCAAGGTGCCACCACATTCCAAGCATCCGGAAACAAGCTGAGGCCAAAGCGGATCAGGCCATAGGTGCCAAGCTTGGAAACAATGCCGCCTAACAAAATTGAAACAGGCGTGGAAGCTTCGACATAGGCATCCGGTAGCCAAGTATGGAACGGCACCAGCGGCATTTTGATACCAAAGCCTAAGATTAAAATCGAGAGCAATATGAGTTGCAGTCCCATCGGTAAGGTAGAAGCCAGCGCTTCCACTTCCACCGTAAAGGTGCTGGAGCCACTCGCCCAGGCCCAAGCTAAGAATCCAACCAGCAAGACAATTCCAGAGAGCGCTTGGTAGATCAGAAACTTGGTTGCTGCATAGCCTCGGCGATCGCCACCCCAAATCACAATGAGTAAATAGATGGGAATCAGCTCTATCTCATAGAACAAGAAGAATAACAGCAAGTTCTGAGCCAGGAAGGCTCCTGCCACCGCTGCACTGAGTAGGAAGATCAGCGAATAAAACAGCCGAGGGCGAGACACTTGCTCAGGTGTACTTTGGATCGCGATCCAGATCAGCAATCCATTCATCACTACCAACGGCAGTGACAAGCCATCCACTCCGAGCCGATAATCTAAGCCCAGCGGAGCAATCCAACTAATATGTTCTTGAAATTGCAGACCTGATGCTTGAAAGTCGAACTTGAGCGCTAAGAACACCGTAACGAGGAAAGTCAGACCCGCGATCGCCCAAGCCACAAAACGCGATCGCTGCGGGCTCCAGGTTTGCGGCCAAAATCCGATTAAAGCAGCGCCCAACACAGGCAGCCAAATGATTGTACTGAGCATGACGCGATTTACTCCAGCAAGATGAATCAATTAAACGAGCGTGATCGTTCCAGCATCTAAGTCGTAGTAAGCGCCCACCACTTTCAGTTGGCCTGATGCGATCAGATCGGCTAGTACTGTGGAGGCTTTGAGCTTGCTAACTTGCAGCGACACATTGGCCTTCACTGACTTTGCCAGCGGATCACCTGTAAACTTGTTGGAGCGACTTAGAGCAGGTTTAATCGCATCGATCAAGCTGCCAATTTGTCCTGGCACCTGGGCACCCTTCATTGTGGCTTCTACAGCTCCACATCGTTCGTGACCGATTACCATAATTACTTTGGTTCCGAGCACCGCCGCCCCAAATTCCAAACTGCCAATCTCTTCAGGAGTTGCAACATTACCTGCAACGCGGCAGACAAATAAATCGCCAAATCCCTGATCAAAAACAATCTCAGAAGGGATGCGTGAATCTGCACAGCTTAGAACAGCAGCAAAGGGATTTTGGCCTTTAGCAACTTCCTGGATCCTGGCCCAATCTTGACGAGGCTTTTCCAGTTTGCGGGTAACAAAGCGCTTGTTGCCATCCATTAATAGTTTCAGCGCTTGATCGGGAGTGAGGTCCTTTTTGTTAACTTTGGGCTTGGCAGCAGCGGGTTGAGCGGCTGGTTTGGCAACTGCTGGCTCCTTTGCTTGGGACTTAGCACCTAAGCCCACGGCGATCGCCCCACTACCTAAAGCACCTGCTCCAAACTTCAACATGTTACGGCGAGAAAACTGTGATTGCTGCTGAGCCATGACTGTTTATCCTTTTATGCTTACAAATGCTGTCAACGAGGAACTAAAAACGATGGGGTCTAGAAAGACCAACTGACCAGAAATCCGATCGCAATCAAACTAAAAACCACCAACAAGACATATAGCTGCGACTGACCAGATGCGGTATATCGCAACGCTTGGCCACTAAACAAAGTCACAAAACCGACTGCATTCACCGCGCCATCGACCACATGGCGATCGAACCAAGCCGTTAACCGAGCGCTGTAATTCACCAAGCTCACAATGGTCAGTTGGTAGAGCCGCTGAATGTAAAAGTCGTGAGCAAAGAACTCTTGCAGAGGTTGCCAAAACAACTTGACAGGCTTGGGTAACGCGTTGCCGAGATAAATTGCGCCACCTAAACTACCGCCTAACACACTCGACCAAACGATCAATGGGGCTAATTGTTTGTTCAGGTCTGCCCAGTTTGGCAATAGATTAAATTGCTCTAAAACCAAAGGCAGCAACAGAGTGAAGACAGTCAGCACAGTCATGGGTAAAGCCATTGGCCAACTTACTTCTGGCGATCGCTCGGTCATGGGGGTTGGCTGGCCACCAAACGTTAGGCCAAAGACGCGCATCAAACTGAAGGTCGTCAGCCCATTCACGATTAACAACACACCCACTAACCAGGGTCGGGTTGTCCACAGAGAATCGGCTAGCTGCAACAATCCCCAAAAACCGCCGAATGGAGGGAGCGCAATCAACCCACCGCCACCGACTAGCAAAGCTAAACCGGAGATGGGTCGCCGAGACCACAAACCGCCTAGCTGGGTTAAGTCTTGGCTAATCGTGGTCCAAATCACCGCTCCTGCGGCCATAAACAACAAGGCGAACGAACAGGACTGCGTTAACAGCAGTAACTGAGCTGCCTCTGGGTGTTGAGTGCCCACTGCAATAAACACCAAGCCCATGTAAGCACTAACCAAGTAAGACAGCGCCCGCTTGATGTCAATTTGGGCGATCGCGATTAACGAAGCTCCTAGAGCTGTCGCAGTCCCGAACACTACCAAAGCCGTCAAAGCCACGGGAGAGAGGGCTAAAACAGGTTGCAGTTTGATCAGCACATAAGCCCCTGCCCCGACTACCACTGAGTTCCGCAAAATTGAAGCGGGGATTGGCGCTTCCATCGCTTCATCTAGCCACAGTTGAAAGGGAAATTGGGCACATTTACCTAGTGGGCCTGAAATCAGCGCCAAGCCTAGTAGTGTCGCACTTAAGGGAGAAAGATTGGCAGTTGCAGCCCATTCTCCTAGCTCTGTAAAATTCCAGGTGCCTGCTAAAGGGAAAAGTGCGATTACGCCCATAAAGAGGATCAAATCGCCGACTCGCTTTGTCCAGAAGGCATCTCTGGCTCCAGTCATCACCAATGGCTGTGCGAACCAAAATCCGACTAAAAGGTAGGTTGCCAGAGTTAGCAGTTCTAGAAAAACGTAACTAAAAAACAAAGAGTTACAGAGAGCTAGACTGCATACCCCCGCTTCAAAAAAGCCCATCAGGGCAAAAAAGCGAGCCCAACCCCAGTCCATCTCCAGATAACCGATCGCAAAGAGTTGGGTGAGTAAGTTCAGCCCAGTGACGACGGCGATCGCGCTAAGAGTCACCGGGGATACCAAGAATGCAAGATCAATTTGCAAACCTGCGGCATGTAGCCAAGGGAAAAAGATTTGTTGAGGCGCTTGTTGTCCGATCGACCAAAGGGCCAACAGACTGTGGCCAAACGCCAAGGTGGTCATTAGTAGGTTGAGATAGCCTGCGGGCCGTGGACCGACGCGGTCTAGCAAGCCTGGTGACCAAGGAATCGCCAGTACCGTGCCCACTAAGGCATAGCAAGGAATCAACCAGATGCTCTCCAAGAGAAGCTGGCTCATAGCAAGTGCCTAATTGTGAAAAAACAGCAGTTAAAACGAGTTAACTACTTGCAAGCTCAGGGGGCACCCGACAGATAGCTTGGAAGCAATCAACTAGTTCGCTCTATGAGCATCATAGAGTGACTTCGTTATAAGTAAAAGTCAATATGTCAAATATTTTCCATAGACTTAAGTCTATGGAAAACCCTTTTATTACTGCAAAATTGTGATTGCTTAAATAGTTATGCCCAAAGGCAGTAGTAAATCACGCAAGTTTTAAGGATTGCAGTATAGACATTGTGCTGGGTCGGCAGTTGTTAGACCGTTGGGAAAGAGAACTTCCTCAGAAAAATGACATTTCTGGCACTCATATCTCACGCTACGAGTCAACCGAGTTGGGGAGTGGCAATGGGCACAAACTAGACCCGTTAGAGCCTCTACGATCGCAAACCCAGGGCAACCGCATTGAGGACAAACCTGACGAATGTTTCTCACCAAGTCTTCAGTTGCGGCAGCGATCGCCTGCATCCGAGTAGGATTATGCATGGCTCGCATGTCGGTTTCGATATGGATACGGCTTGAGGTGGATTGGGCCAAAGCTTGCATCACAGCTTCATAAAGTGCTGCTTCTGTCCTGATTCCCTTAAAGATTGCCGACGGATTTTTAGTGTCGCGATCGCTCATGATAATCAAGCCATGAGCCGGAAATCCCGCTTTGGCAGCAAAGGCTTGAGCTTCTGCATAGCTGGTGATTGTTTGCGAGGCAAAATTAGTTTCGGTAGAAAGGGTTTGTCCCACAATTTCGATTTCTTGCCGTTGATCCAACAACAAAATAATTTCGCGATCGCAGGATAACCAAGGAATTTGTGGGTGAGGTCCAAAGGCTCCTTCACTCGCGATCGCCAGCGTTTCTCCAGTCAGAGATAGAGCTTGTTTTGCCTTTAATCGGGCTGTTTCGAGTTGACTTCCGGGACGATTTTTCTCTCTAGTAAAAGTACCAAAGCGATCGGTATCCAAGTCTGGTGGCACTACTATTTTGAGGCCCAATTCCAACTCTAAAATTGGGGCAATCACCGTTTCTTTTTGGTGCATGCTAGCTAGGACAGCAACACGATCTTGAAATCCAAGAAGCTCTGGCATTTGACGCACGCTAATGATGAGATGACTTGGAATTAGTATTGTGAATCACCCAATAACTGATAGCTAAAGCAAAAATTGCGATCGCCAAACCAATTAAATCTAATCCTGACGTTTTGCCAAAATCTAAAATAATAATTTTACGAGCAACCGCCACAATTGAAGTGACAATAACCAACTCAACCTGAATCACATGCTTTCGGAGATAAGCCGTAATATTTTCCAGAATCTCCAAAGCAATTAAAACATTTAAGAACAGCCCAAAGATCTCAAGTAAATCTTTACCCAGGATATTATAAGGCGGTAATAGTAAATCCTTAATCAGCACCACTCCCAAATCAACGATCGCAAATAAAATAACCACTACCATCGCGATCGATAGAGCTTTGGAAGCCAGATTCTCCAGCTGTTTCACACGGATGAGAAAAGCTTCATCATCGCTCCAATCAGAAATTTGGCTTCTAATTTCTTTCCACATGTGCTTGCTCATCCACTGTTTAGAAAAACCTCTTCCCAAACCCCTCTCCCACGGGAGAGGGGCTTTAAGTCTTGTCTTAGAGAGGTTGGGGGTTAGGTTTCTAGTTATGTTTGTGGGCGATTTGTAATGTTGCCAAGGCGATCGCGCTGGTAAGAACAAAGAGAAAACTTGTAAAGTTGAGTGTGGGAGTCGAGTCTTGCGTAGCCCAATTGAGCATAAACAGGAAGCTAAGGGTTGCTGAAGCCATGACTAGATACCTCAAAAATCAAGGAGTTAGCAGCACACTGGGTTAAAAACAAACCACCGGGAGAAATAGCTCAACCAACGTCATCATGGGCAAAACGATGGTAGAGAAAGTCAAGCGCTTGGTTGCGTAACTTGTAGTAGTGCGGATCTTCCATAATCCGGGCGCGATCGCGAGGGCGAGGGAAGGGAATGGTCATGATCTCCCCAATGTTGGCAGCAGGGCCGTTGGTCATCATGACTAATCGATCCGCTAAGAATAACGCTTCATCAATATCGTGGGTGATCATCAGGACCGTACAACGGTGGTCATTCCAGATTTTTAGCAGTTCTTCCTGAAGTTCTTCCTTGGTGATGGCATCTAACGCGCCAAAGGGTTCATCCAAAATCAACACCTCTGGCCGAACGGCTAGAGCACGGGCGATCGCTACCCGTTGTTTCATCCCGCCAGACAGTTGTGTTGGTTTTTTGTCAGCCGCTTCCGTCAGTCCCACTAAGGCGAGATGGTCACGGGCGATCGCCATTTTTTCAGCTTTAGACTTTTGCTTATGCACCGCGTCAATGGCAATGTAGACGTTTTCCAACGCAGTTTTCCACGGCAACAGCGCATAATTCTGAAACACGACCATGCGATCGGGGCCAGGTTGGGTGATGGGTTGCGATCGCAGCCGCACCTCTCCACGGGTGGGAGTGGCGAACCCGGATATCATGTTCAGCAGCGTTGACTTGCCACAGCCAGAGTGACCAATCACACAGATGAACTCTCCCTGCTGCACCGTCAAGTTCACGCCTTGCAAAACGGGATAAGGACCGTTAGCAGTTGGGTAGATCTTGGCGACATCTTGAATGCTGAGAAACGGTTCGGAGGAGGTAGCAACTGAGCTGCGCTGTTTGGTGCTGCTGGTCTCGGAGTTTGTATAAGCAAGGGGACGATTGTGCATCGGTGGAGCTCAACTTTTTAAGATTGGGTAGAGAAAAGCCTGAAGTTCAGCTCCCCAGGATTGGGGGGGCTAGGGGGCAAAATACTAGGCAGCTGTGCGGGTGGAAGCCTGAACTGCTACATCTGCGACGCTGAAGGCACGTTTGATCTTCAAGTGATTGAGATAGGCGATTGGGTCATCGGCGTTAAATGGCACCTGATCAAACAGTTGAATCGGGGTGCGGTTGTAGTTCACTTCTAGGCCTAATTCGCGAGCAGCCGTGCTGAAGACTCCAACTCGACAGATCCGCTCCAAAATTTCCACCCAATTACGCGGAAATGGCGTGTCTCCCCAGCGGGCCAACTGAGTCATAATCCATAACTGTTCGGTGCGACTGGGGCGGTTAATCACCCCTTCTCCATAAAACTGATGGTGTGCATACTCTTGCATGGGCCGA
Source organism: Trichocoleus sp. FACHB-591 (assembly GCF_014695845.1). Classification (NCBI taxonomy): domain Bacteria; kingdom Bacillati; phylum Cyanobacteriota; class Cyanophyceae; order Leptolyngbyales; family Trichocoleusaceae; genus Trichocoleus; species Trichocoleus sp. FACHB-591. The sequence goes on along the minus strand of NZ_JACJPA010000045.1, from coordinate 294,027 downwards.
TCGAGGTCACAGATAGTGGGGTCATGCTCCTCAATCTGGATATAGGCCATGTCTGTGCTGAGATACTCGCGGCGAGCTAGAATTTCGCGAACTTCTGCGGCATTGGCGGGGTCAGCACAATATTGACCTGCTTCTAGCAACGCTTTGACTAAGGCGATATGAGTATTGGGGTAAGCGGCGGCCCACTCTTCCCGCACGCCCAGCACTTTTCCTGGATGCCCTAGCCAAATTTCTAGATCCGTGGCAATGACGAAACCTGCTCCTTCTTCGGTAGCACGCATATTCCAAGGCTCGCCCACACAATAGCCATCAATCGTCCCTGCCTGGAGGTCTGCCACCATTTGCGCGGGTGGAATTGTGGTGAGAGAGACATCTTGATCCGGGTCAATGCCTCCAGCCGCTAACCAGTACCGCAACAACAGGTTGTGCATAGAAGAGGGATGGACAATCCCCATTGTGTGACGTTGCTGAGCGGTGCGCTGAAGATATTTCCGGAAATCCGAGAGGCTATAAACACCTGCCTCATAAAAGCGCTTGGCTAGGGTGATGGCATTGCCGTTCCGGGTCATGGTGAGGGAGGTCACTGTGGGTAGCGAGCGATTCTCATGTCCTCCCAGCGTTAACCACATTGGCATTCCAGAGGGCATCTGCGCCGCATCCAAATATCCGCCGGATATGCCATCGACAATACCTCGCCAACTGGTTTCCCTCACCAACGTGACTTCATCTAGGCCATGCTTGGCAAAAAATCCTTTTTCTTTGGCGATCGCCAGAGGCGCACAAGCGGTCAACGGCACAAAACCGATTTCTAAATTGACTTTTTCTAGGCCGTGACGGGCGATCGCAGTAGTTTTTCTAGCCCGGAGCTTTTTAATTCGCTTTTGTTGGTTTAAGAAGTAAATAATTTCACTGCGTAAGCTGTAGTAGCTCGGATGTTCCACCACTTCCAAGCGCTTGCGAGGCCGAGGGATATCTACCTCTAAAATCTGCCCAATTTTGGATTCTGGCCCGTTGGTGAGCATGACAATCCGATCGGAGAGCAGCACGGCTTCATCCACATCGTGCGTCACCATAATCGCGGTGACTTGGTTCTCCTCACAAATTTTCATTAACTGTTCTTGCAAGTTGCCACGAGTCAGGGCATCTAAGGCTCCAAAGGGTTCGTCAAGCAACAGCAGTTTAGGTCGAATTGCCAAGGCACGGGCGATCGCAACTCGCTGTTTTTGACCTCCGGATAACATCGCGGGGGGCTTGTCGGCGTGGGGGCGCAATCCCACCATGTCGATGTGCTGTTCGATGATGGAGCGGCGCTCACTCACGGGTAAATCTTTCATCACCGCGTTCACCGCCAAGGCAATGTTCTCGCGCACGGTTCGCCAGGGTAGCAGAGAGTAGTTTTGAAACACCACCATGCGATCGGGGCCTGGTTGGGTAATCTTCTTCCCTTCTAGGGTCACGATGCCTTCTGTCGGGAGATCTAGCCCTGCCACCATGTTCAGGAGCGTGGATTTGCCACATCCGGAGTGACCAATCAGGGAGACAAATTCTCCTTTTTTGATTTGCAGGTCAATGCCTTTCAGCGCAATATACTCTTGACCACCGGACAGGTGAAAGACTTTATCAATTTGATCAACGGCAACAAAGGTAGACATGGTTCATCTCGGAGGTAGGGTTAACGACGCCTGCCTGTATCCTTTGAACTGGCAAAGGCGTGAGTTTGCAAGTGGAGTACGGCTAGGGAATGCAATGAGTGATGGAGCGATCGCCGCTATTTCTGTTCCGCAGGGACAATTAACGATTCGACATAAGCCATTGCTTTATCTAGCAATAGACCCACCACGCCGATGTAAACCAAGGCCAAGATGATTTCGCTGATTTTGTTAGCGTTCCAGGAATCCCAGATGAAGAAGCCAATCCCCACACCCCCGACCAACATCTCTGCCGCAATAATCGCCAACCAAGATAAACCAATCCCGATTCTCAGACCTGTAAAGATGTAGGGCAAGGCAGAGGGAATCAGGATGCTAGTGAAATATTCCTGTTTCGAGAGCTGCAAGACTCTAGCCACGTTGTTGTAGTCTTGGGGGATTTGCCGAACGCCTACCGATGTATTAATCAGAATTGGCCAAATCGAAGTAATAAAGATGACGAAGATAGCCGCAGGTTCGTTTTTCTGCAACGCTGCTAGGGAGAGGGGCAACCAAGCCAGGGGAGGAATGGTGCGTAACAACTGAAAGAGGGGATCAAGGGATTTGTAGATCCCGGTATTAACCCCAATCAGGATACCGAGGGCAATGCCAACGATAGCAGAAGCTGTAAAGCCCACAGCAACTCGCTTTAAGCTAGCCAACAACTGCCAGAACAAACCAACATCGGTGCCACCGCGATCGTAAAAAGGATACAAAATCAAAATCCAAGTCTCTTGTACCACTTGAATCGGACCGGGAAGTGTGGCTCCAGGCAGCCAGCTAAATAGTTGCCAAATCGCTAAAAAGACGGCGATCGCGATCGCAGGTGACTTAACCGCCTTGAATAGGCTACCAACAGAACCAAGTAGATCAAAGCTACGACGGCGGCTTTTGAGGCTGATAGTCATTTGAAAAACTCTCCTTGATGTTGCTTCTTAGGGTTTGGAGCGGGACTAAAATGGTCTACTTACACACGTTTAATCTGGAGACTGTCGAGATAAGCTTTGGGGTTTTCCGGGTCAAATTTGATGCCATCAAAGAAGGTTTCCACACCACGGGAAGTACTTTGAGGGATATCCGCAGCAGCAACTCCTAATTCCTTGGCAGCTTCTCGCCACAAGTCTTCTCGGTTAACTGCGTCGATGATGGTTTTAGCTCTCGCCAAGGTATCCGGAGGTAGGAAATTCCAACGCACGCTCTCTGTGAGGAACCAGAGTTCATGACTCTTGAAAGGATAAGAAACGCTTCCTTTCTCGCCTTTCCAATACAGAGGTGCCATTGAGCGATCGTCAATTACGCGACCTGTGCCCATGTCGATTTTGCCCATGAAGGGATCGAGGAGAATTTTGACAGACACATTGAGGTATTGCCGACTGGCCAAGATTTCAGATAGTTCTTGGCGATTGTTGAAGTCATCGCACCACTGCTGGGCTTCCATCACGGCTTTAAGAATTGCTTTAGTAGCTTTGGGATGCTTATCTACCCAATCAGCCCGAATCGCTAGATATTCCTCAGGGTGCTCTTTCCACATCTCGGCGGTTAAAGCTGCCATATAACCAACCTTGTCAGCCACAATCCGGTAGGGCCAGGGATCTCCGGTGCTAAAAGCTCCCATTGTGCCAGTCTTCATGTTGGAAACGGTTTGCGCTGAGGGCACAGGCAACAAACTGATGTCATTATCTGGATCAATCCCGCCTGCGGCGAACCAATAGCGAATCCAGAAGTCTTGGTTCACATGTGGAAAAGTGTGCGCCGCCACAAACTGGGCTCCTAGAGATTTCTCTTTGCTGATTACCCCTTTTGCCTGACTCGCATTTAAGGCAAACCCAGCCTCCCGATACTTATTCGCGATCGCAATCCCATTGCCATGTGTAACGAGTTGCAATAGGTTGTACATCGGGATTTTTTTATTACCCTTCGTGATAATCCCTTCTGAAATCAGGTGAGGCATCGGCATCTGATATTGCCCTCCATGCACGCCGCCACCTTCGAAGCCCGTTTCTGTGTTGTCTCGCATGGTGCCCCAAGAAGACTGCTTATCGAGCACCACATCACTCATGCCATGCCTCGCAAAAAAGCCTTTTTCTTTGGCAATGATCAGCGGAGCAGACTCGATAATAGGGATGTAACCCAGCTTGATCGTGGTGGTTTCTGGCCTTTGCTCTGGGCTCAAGTTAGCTGCTGACACAGGTTGTACGGCTTGAGACCTAGTAAATGAATCGGGAGGATTTCCTAAACAGCCGTGGAGAAATATAGAGCCCACCGCAGAGGCTCCAGCCGTGATCAGAAACTTGCGACGCGAAACCGAACGATCAAACGGGCTCATATCCTATCCTTAGAAACTCAGAGGTGAATAGCGCGGCTGTCCTCGAAAGAACGCCAATATCAATCCTCTAGAGACAAAGAGGCTCTAGATGCAATTAAGCTGAGGCAGAGTTTCGTGAACGGATGACTAGACCCAATGCCGAATCATCAGTTTGACGGACTCTTGCTGCTGAAATAGGTAAAAGTCAGGAGGGAAAGCACAACCCCAAAGCCTGCGATTTGGGACTGTGCAACGTCTTGTGGAAGGGAATTGAACTTCTCTATAGTCAAGATAATACTCTTAGAATTCCATAAAGAAAATACAATGTTTCTAATTTATGGCATAGATTATTCTCTATGATAGAGGCATTAAAGCTCTGAAGTAGGGAAGCTGTTGGCAGCAATCGGGTGAGCGACTAATCCGTCCGCAGAGGGGTAGAAGTAGATGATGCCAAAGGGAAGTCTTCGTAGCTGTTCCAGTGCTGGCCGTTATGCAGCAGTAAGGTTAGGTGCAACGCCAGGAACTCAAACTCTAAAGACCGATGTTGAAACTCTGGCCAAGCGGCGCGGAAGTTTTGCTTAGACAAGTCTCGGAACGCTACCGTCATGTGTGGGGCAAACGGACGTTGTTTTGCTTTTGGGTCAACAATTCCCAGTGCTGTTTCCATATGAGCGATCAAAGCTTGGTGCAGATCGAGCAGGGCGGGAGTTCTTAAAACATTGATATAAATCACCCGTGGCACAAAGGCACTAAACCCGGATAATGAGATCGGGATAGGGGTTTGAGCGATCGCAAACTCACTCAAACTCTGCTTCAGTGTGTCAATCTCATCCATTGACCACTCGAAGGGAGCCTGTAACGTGATATGCGGCGGAGATTTTTGGGCAGCTCGACTGGCGTATTGCTCGGCGAAGTGCTGCTTAATCTCGTTCGCATAGTCCTGAATTGGCTGCGGCGGCAACAAGGCAACAAAGAAGCGACGTTTTTGCTGGTTCAAAGTGCAAGCTAATCTAGACAGGCTACCTAAATTGATACACCGTTATAAGGAAGACATGCATGCCCTGGTTCGTGAAAATTGAAAAAGGTTTAGTGGATAAACCGCTTTTTGACCAATACGTCCCAGATCACAAAGCTTATGTGCAATCTCTGATTGAGAAGGGACATCAAGCCAAAACGGGTTATTGGGCACAACGAGGAGGAGGGATGTTGCTCTTTAAGGCAGAGTCAATGGATGAAGCGGCTGCGATCGTGGCTCAAGACCCACTCGTACAAAATGGCTGTGTGGATTATCAACTTTATGAGTGGCGAGTTGTAGTTGAATAAGCTGTAGTTAAATTAATTGCTGGCAGTCACAAAGTTTTAATCTTTTATTGAAGCGTAAATTATGAGTAAGGATAGTACAGGCTACAAAATCGTTAGTGATAACCGCCAAGCTCGGTTTCAGTATGAGATTCTTGAAACCTATGAAACGGGGATTGAGCTAAGGGGAACCGAAGTCAAATCTATTCGAGCCGGACAAGTCAACTTGCGAGATGGATTTGCTTTGGTGCGAGATGGAGAAGTGGTGTTGCTCAATGTCCACATCTCTCCTCACGAAACCACCAACCAAGCGTTCAACCATGACCCGCGCCGCACCCGCAAGCTACTGATGCATCGCGAAGAAATTCGCAAGCTGATTGGCAAGGTAGAGCAGCAAGGATTAACTTTAGTGCCGCTAAAAATGTATATGAAGCGAGGTTGGGTAAAGGTTGATCTAGCACTCGTGAAAGGTAAGAAGCTGCATGACAAGCGAGAAGATCTCAAGCGTCGTGATGACAAGCGAGACATGGAACGAGCAATGAAGCGCTAAAACCCTTACTGTTTCGCAACGGTTTGTTTCACAAAGCCAACAAGGGCGAACAGCCGTTCGCCCCTACAGTAAGGTTAGGTTTGAGGTAACTCAGCAGATGAGTTTTTGTCTGCCAAGGGTTGAGGTACATAGTAACTAGCAATGATCGAGATCATCAGCCACCAAAGCGTGCTGATTTGAGGCCGATACCAAACCGTATCGACAAGGCCATGCACCAACATACCGACAAGGCTGGCGATCGCAGCCATTAGCCAAAAGCCCTCTTGGCTGCCTATGTTTCGTAGGCGTTGCAGTTGCAGCCACCCTTGAGTAAATGTAGTTAATAACAACCAAGCAAAACAGGTTAGGCCAATAAGTCCCGTCTCTACTATGATTTCCAGGAGAATCGAGTAAGCGCTCAAGGCACTGTAGCGGGGCGACACCATGTAGGTGGGATAGATTTTGTTAAAGACGGTATTGCCAGGACCCACTCCCAAGATGTAGTTGGGCAACAAACGATTATCTGGATCATCTTGAATCAGCCGAATCACCCCAGCCCACACATTGATCCGAAAGTTATTGCTACTGTCTCCCCTACCTGCAAAGATACTAGCCACGCGATCGCGCAATGGCTCCACCAACAGCACGGCCAGCACTAGAAAGCCTGTGACTCCCCCCAAAACCATGGGTAGCAGCCAAGTTTGCCAGAAGCGAGGTAAGCGTGTACTCAACCAATGGGTTAAGAGCATCAACAAGACAAAACCAGCGGCCACAACCCCAATCCAGCCACCCCGACTAAAGGTCAGCATCAAGCAGCTTGTATTGACTAAGGTCATGGTCGCAGCCAATGCCTTCGCGGGCCATCGTCGCCAAACAAAGCAGGCTGCCAAACTAAAAGCTACCGCTGGAACCAAATATCCTGCAAGCAAGTTGGGATTGCCTAGATAGCTATATACCCGCGTTGTCTTAGCCAGAGGTGATTCTGGATCAACCCAAGTAGCCAAGGCGGTTGTCCCTAGACGCCACTGTTGTAAGCCGTACACACTGACAATTAAGGACACGTGTAAATAGAGCGTAATCACCCAAGAGCGGAGTCTAGGCGATCGCAAGATACGGGCCATCAGAGCAAACAGCACCAGATAAAGGGTTAGCTTGCCCCAACCCACCAACGCGGCTTGCTTCACCGGAGATAGAGCCGTTGCAACTGTCGAAACACCCCAGTACAACAAGACTAATAAGTGAATGGGGGTGCTGAATTTTGACTCAGATGGATCTGAGATTGTCAGAAGTGCCCAATAGCCCAGACAGGCAGCCAGCAGCATGCCGATCAGGCCATTAGAGACGAACGGAGCGAGGCCAAAGACAAAACTCAGCAGTAAGGCTCCAATGGGTTCCGACCATTGCATCAGCCAACTACTTTGCCGCCATGCTTGTAATGGGCCGACCAGTCGATATAAATAGCTCCCACCTCGCCACTGAGCCAGGGACAAATTGGCGAGAGTAAGCTGTTGCCACGCTGAGTTCATAGGCTGTTTTCTATCGGTCAAAGGGAAACGGCTGTAGCTACCGCAAAGGTCATTGCCATTATCCCTAAAAACAACCCCTCAGCAAGCTCGGTCCGGAAGAATCCTGATCAGAGGACTTCCTCCAGTTCAGTCATTTGCGGCAAACTGACCACATAACGATATCCTGACTCCGGGGTCCCTTGGATCGAGACTTGCCCACCATGCATCTCTGCTAACTGGCGGCTCAAAAGCACTCCCAAACTTTCGCGAGAACCAATTTCTTGACTAGATTCTACGGCTTCTACGGCTTCTGCGGCAGTCAAAGCACTGGTGCTCGTAGTCCCGATCGCCAGACCATTGTCTGCATTATTATTCCAGGTCTGATGTCCAGAATAGGCTGTCTCAGAACCATTAACTCCGGCAGGAGTAGGAGCTTGATAAGTATAGAGTTCCGTGTTGGGCAGACTATCTCCTAACCAAGGATGAGAAACCCAAATTGCAATATTTAGTCGATTTTGCTTCCGAGAAACATGAATCCGGACAATGCTTCCGGCACTTGATGCCTGGATAACACCAAACACTAAGTGATACAGAATCTGTCTGACTTTATTTTTGTCTAACAACCAAATGCGAGAACCTGGCTCAATGCTTAGGCGAATTTGTTGTTCCCGTCGGTTGGCAGCCTGCTCCAAAGTATTGATCGCTTGCTGGCACAACATCTCAATATCTACAGAAGCCAGGTTGAGCGTTTCAGCGCGATCGTCTAGTGTTCCTAACTCTAGAATTTCATTCACTAGCGAGAGGAGATACTGTCCGCTCTGATAAATAATGTTGAGATATTCTTTTTGCTTAGTCGTAAGCGGGCCGTAAATCTCCCGATTCAACACACTCGCCATTCCCATCACTGAGGTTAAGGGGGTGCGTAGTTCTTGAGTCAGTTGGGCCAGCAACTGAATTTTGACTGGATTGTTGAAGGGCGCTTGGACTAACGCTAATTTTTCTGCCTGACTAACATTCCGAGCTGCTTGCTCCAATGAAATGGCAAGAGCACTGGTAGAGGCGACATTGATTTCATAACCTAACTCACCTTCAACAGAGCCTGGGAGAGCCTGAACGTGAGGAGCTATTTGCTGAGCTTTGACAAGACGATTGCGCTCAAACTCACTCATACTCCAGCGAGCTGTGAGTTCTAAGAACTGAATCTCCCGGCTAGTAAAATTACGGGGGACTAAATCCATCACAGCTAAGGTACCCAGGCAATTACCAGCGGAGTCTACTAAGGGAACGCCCAAGTAAGCCCGGATACGATAACGTTGTGCTAGCAAACTAGTGGCAAAGTCTGGATCGGCACTAGTGTCATTAATCACTAAGACTTGCTGGTTCTCAATCACCTTGCTACAGAAAGAATCACTGCGTAGCATCTGGCGAGAGGCGGCCAACTCATTCATCAGACCTAGCCGAGACAAGCCTACCGCTGACTTAATCCATTGGCGGTCTTGATCAATAACACCCAACATACAAACAGGGATGTCTAAAAAGAGGGCAGCTGTTTGCGTAGCCTCTTCAAAAACTGGAACACTTTCTGCCTCTAGCAGCCCCAAGTCTACCAACGCTAACAAGCGTTGCTGTTCTTGAGCTGAGCTTGCCAAGCTGTTGTGATGAAAAAATAGTCTGTTTTCAGGGTTCATTATTCTAACCCCTACCCCCATATGTGTTGACCATGTGACTCATCTAGCTCTTACCAAGGGTAGTCAACTATACAGAGAATGCCCTAACTCTGTGCTTGACAAACGTGGTGAAGTGAAAGATTAACGAATTGAATGATTGATGAACCAACCCTAAAATCTGCTGCACTTGGCTCACAATCGTCTCTGCCATCACTATGCCCAAACCTAGGATGCAATCAACATTCTAGAGTCCGTTGAATCAGGTATCTGGATGATGCTATGAGATGTAAATTGATGCCATACCTCAGAGAATATACTGATGCCAACCATGAAACTATCTAGAATTCGAAATAGGACATATTAGACAGGGAGAGAAATCAATTCAGGACTTCTCGATAAGTAGGGCGACCCAAGACGAAGGCATGATTTGAGCCTACAACTCTTGGCTACGCTACAGTTTTCAGGTGTAGTAGAAAAATTCCCGGAAAAAGTAAAAATTTTATAAAGCTGCAGTATCAAATTAAGCTGTTAAATACAAGGTTATAGTACCTCTGGCGTGTTACATATTTCTGGATTCAGCCAGGATTTATCCCTGCTTATGCCTTAGACTGGAGTGCTAACTGTTTGGGTGACTGAGCGTACTTTTGCCAGTGCTATTTGGCGGTAGGAGCGCTAAGCCACGCAGGGTGAGCTAGGAGGGCGGCCATTACTCGCACGCCTCGTAGCTGGTTAGACAGGGGTAGATGGCCTCTAGGAGCGCTAAGGTTCCAGGTAAACCCTTGAGGATAGCGAGTCCAGTTGTTGGCAGCTTTCCAGCCAATTTTAGGCCAAAGCTTGTCCCAGTCTTTGCCAACGCTCAGCCAAATTTCTCGTTGCACAGAAAAGCCAAATTTGCCTTCGGAATGCACTAGCCAGAGGCTATTAATGGTGTGTAAATCTGTGATTGGTAGGCTACCGACTTCTGTAAAGTAAACCCATTTACGTTGGGCTGCGGCAGGACCCGCTAATTCACAGAGTTTCTCTAAGGTAAGGCGATCGGCTGCTTCTAATTCTTGTTGAGCCAGTAACTTTTGCAGTTCGCTGTAGTCGAGGTTGCGCTCAGAGCGTAGAGGAACAATGCCTGTAGGGAAGTGGGTTTGAAGAAAATCTGTGGCTTTGGGGGAATTGGCTGCATAAAGCGCTTGATACGCTGTGCCTTCAACGAAGCTTGGAACGGCAGCACGGCGCTCTAGCAAAAACTCCATCAATAAGGCTAGCCCGACTTCGTCTGCCTGAATGATGTCTTGCAAGGCTTGCAACTGAGTCTTAGGGGAGTCCGACTTTAACTTGAGCCGGAGGTCGTCTAGGTGACTCGCGGTATGGGTTGCAGAAGAGAGATTTGAATCAGTAGTGAAACCGCTCATGTCAAGTTGCTGCAATTCATTCATGGACTGGAAGCTCTTGCCCAACGCAGGCTGGAAAAATTAGCTGGAATTTAAATGACTGCGATCGCTGCTGGATAGCCGCGCCTCAGAAAGCTCATTTTATCCGCTGGACTGCAAAATTCGATTGATGATGGCTGTGGAAGAGGTAGGTACTTCTACAGGAACAAACTCTATCTGACCCCCACAGGCTCGGACACTGGACGCTTCTGGTAAAGTCTCCAGCTGATAGTCTCCGCCTTTGACATAGACATCAGGTTTGAGGGCGGCAATTAGGGGATCAGCAGTGGTTTCTGCAAAGACAACGACTGCATCTACAGGTTTGAGCGCTGCTAAGAGTTCGGCTCGCTGCTCTGCGGGAACAATTGGTCGAGGTGGCTGTCCTGGTGTGTGAGGTTTAATGGCGGCAACAGAAGCGTCATGATTGAGACCAACCACTAGCGATCGCCCTAGAGTTTTTGCCGACTGGAGGTAGCGGATGTGCCCAACGTGGAGTAGATCGAAGCAACCGTTAGTGAACACTAAAGGTCGCCAGCGGTTTGGCGCTGCGGCAATTGCTTGCTGTAGTTCAGTCAAGGTATAAACGCCAGGAATCATCACTTAGCTTTGCTCTCAGCAGTCAATCAATTTCCTGCGGAGATGCTCCGCCCAACCCTTATGGTACCAACAAATCACTCCGTAACTCTGCTGAGCCTGGATTCGGCTTAGTTACTCTGCCTCTTTCGCTTCCGTGGGAGGATGATAGCCTCTCTCAAAGGCAAAGCGAACGAGCTGGGAACGATTTTCTAGCTGCAACTTACTCAGGATATTGCTGAGGTGAGTTTGCACAGTGCGGGGACTGACAAATAAGCGATCGCCAATTTGCTTGTTGGTATAGCCTTGAATCACTTCCCAAAAGACTTTTTCCTCGGCGGGAGTGAGCGGTAGGGGGGTGGGACTGGCTTCAGTAGTAACGTTGGATTGCTGAATTAAGCGAATGATCTCAGCATGAGTGCGGCGCGATCGCTCTAACTGGGCCTCAATTTTGGCGACTAGTTCCCTAGGCTCAAACGGTTTGATTAAGTAGTCATCTGCGCCAATGTCATGCCCTTGAATGCGGTCTTCAACTTCTCCTCGGCTAGACAGAAAGATAAAGGGTACAAGCTGACCAGAGCGCATGGCCCGAAGACGGCGACAAAATTCGAACCCGTCCATTTCTGGCATCATGACATCCGATACAACTAAATCCGGAGAGCTTTGTTCAAAAGCTGATAGTCCTTCGACTCCAGAGCCAGCGTCTTGAACCACGTATCCACGATTTTGGAGGTAGCGTGTTAAAGCGATTCGTAAAGTAGTATCGTCATCGACGACTAAAATTCTTTTCATCCAAGCTCTCACGCACGCAGTACAAACAGCTTAACAGGCACTCAATCTATTCCTAATATGGGTTGTATATCAGTTTGCTTAAGATTGCTGAAGCAAACTAGGAATGATTTTTGTTGATATACCAGTCCTAAATAATTTATGAAATTGGAGTTGTGAAAAGCGCACCTCCGGGATGCGACTCTGACAAACCATTGGAGATCGCTATAATGCTGCCTTGATTTGCTAAAAATACTTCTATTGCCATTTCTATTGTAAGAATTCCCTCTTGTCAGCTCACTATTTAGGTTGTGCACTCTAGGAATGTTGCTAATTCATTCAAGAATTTGGAGCCTACCAGAGCTGGTTGCGTCCTAGCAGTGCCACAAGCCTGATAGCCTACCAGAGAAATATGGAGCATGGATAGCCACGTCAACAAAAGTAACTTGGTTCAGATTGAGTGTTTTTTTACCCGCGCGATCGCTTAGCATATTCCCCTGAACCCTTTTGCTGTGTGGTAATCAGGAGCCGCTGTTAGGTTATGTACGAAAAGCTTACGCCCCCCGAAACTGGAAGCCGCATTACGTTTGAGAACGGAGAACCCATTGTTCCTGACAACCCGATTGTGCCGTTTATTCGGGGAGATGGTACGGGAATTGATATTTGGCCAGCAGCCCAAAAGGTGTTTGATGCCGCAGTCCAAGCAGCTTATGGCGGCAAGCGCCAAATTGCTTGGTTCAAGATTTATGCTGGCGATGAAGCTTGCGAGAAGTACGGTACCTATCAATACTTACCAGAAGACACCTTAAACGCCATTAAGGAGTATGGAGTTGCGATTAAAGGGCCGCTCACAACTCCGGTGGGTGGTGGTATTCGCTCTCTCAACGTGGCTCTACGTCAAATTCACGACCTTTATGCCTGTGTGCGTCCCTGTAAGTACTATCCAGGTACCCCTTCGCCACACAAAAGCCCAGAAAAGCTGGATGTGATTGTCTATCGGGAGAATACTGAAGATATTTACTTAGGCATTGAGTGGCGGCAGGGCAGTGAAATCGGCGATCGCTTGATTAAGTTGCTAAACACCGATTTGATTCCTGCGACTCCAGAGCACCGCAACAAACAAATTCCCTTAGATTCGGGGATTGGCATTAAGCCTATCAGTAAGACAGGCTCTCAGCGTCTCGTGCGACGAGCCATTAAACATGCGTTACGACTTCCCGAGAAAAAGCAAATGGTGACTTTGGTGCACAAAGGCAACATTATGAAGTACACCGAAGGTGCATTCCGGGATTGGGGTTATGAGTTAGCCACAACTGAGTTTCGTCATGAATGCGTGACAGAGCGAGAGTCTTGGATTCTGGGTAACAAAGAAGGCAACCCTAACCTTTCTGTAGAAGACAATGCTCGCCAAATTGAACCGGGTTATGATGCTCTAACCGAGGAAAAGCAAGCGCAGATTCGTCAAGAAGTGGAAACAGTGCTTAACGCTATTTGGGATACCCACGGCAACGGTCAGTGGAAGACCAAAGTGATGGTGAATGACCGCATTGCAGATAGCATTTTCCAGCAGATCCAGACTCGACCGGATGAATACTCGATTCTGGCCACGATGAATCTGAATGGAGACTACTTATCTGATGCGGCAGCGGCGATCGTCGGGGGCTTGGGCATGGGGCCCGGGGCCAATATTGGGGATAGTTGTGCCATCTTTGAGGCGACGCATGGCACGGCTCCTAAGCATGCTGGGCTCGATCGCATTAATCCTGGGTCGGTGATTTTATCTGGGGTGATGATGCTGGAATATATGGGCTGGCAAGAAGCAGCCGACCTGATCAAGAAGGGAATTGGTGCGGCAATTTCTCAGGGTGAAGTCACCTATGACTTGGCTCGCATGATGGAACCTCCGGTAGAACCACTAAAGTGTTCGGAATTTGCTGAAGCAATTATTCAACACTTTAACGATTAAGCGACTGAAAAGAGCAGCCTAGAAGCTAGAAGGCAGGAGCCAGAATTTTATAGTTTTCTTGGTTCCTGCCTTCCTTGTAAGTTTCGGCTCAATGATTTACGGATTAGAGAAGGTGTTAATTTGTCCGCCTCCAATGTTTCGTCCTGGAACCCGGCGCGGCGTGGAGAAGGGCTGTTGATTCAGTTGGCTGGGCTGAATGCCTGCATTCCCAGAAAAGCCAGAGTTGTTGAAGCCGTTGTTGTTTTGAGATCCTGAAAAAGAAGACTGCCCGAAGTTGGGGTTTGAGTTAGTGCTCGGCACCACTGGGGCGATCGCCGGGGCATCAGGGACAACAGGCGCAATCCCAGAGGGGAGGCTACTATCTGGCTGGGGCTGGGTCAAATAGTTAAAGGAGTTGCTAGGAGGAGCACTGCTCACCCCTGGAGTGGAACTGTAGTTGATGCCGCCATTACTAAAACCAGGAGCGATCGCGTTGGGTTGAGCATAGGGCTGAGTGGAGCTAGGCGCAGTACTGTTATTGTCCAGTCGAGTCGTTGAGCTTGATGTAGAACCGCCCGCAGCATTTTTCTGTAATTGAGCCTGCTCTATTGCGGTTTGAAGGGCACTAACAGGGGCTGAAGCAGGGGTACTAGAGGTGTTCGGCAGATTTAAACTAGGGATAGTGGAAGCTTTAGGGGGAGCTAATAAAGCACTTGGCGCTGTAGTGGGCAAGCCAGGCGCGTTAAGCCCTGTAAATCCAGGCGTTGCCCCGTCTCCGGGTTGACTGGGTAAACCCCCGTTAGAGCTGAGCAGGGGTGATGTAGCCGATCCGGGAGCAGATAAACTGTTGCTGGGCGTGCTGTTGCCGTTCTGAGTAGTGGCTGGGTTCTTAGGTTTCAGCAGCTCACTAAACAGGCTCGGCTTGGTAGCTACCTTGTCCTTGCCGCCTTCCTGCTTATTTTGGGCTTGGTCAGCAGGAGCGCTGTTAAGTTGGTTTAGTAGTAGCGGCAAACTGTCAATATCCGCGCCAATGGCTCCATCTTCCGATGAGACGGCAGGATTAAACCCACCCTCAACATTCGTAGCGCTCTGAGTATTTTCAAACCACTCTGGATGCAACCAATATTCCAGGGTAAATAGCACAATCAGCATCAAGATGATGCCAGGTCCCCATACCATAGGCTGCTTTAGAGCCCGTAGTCTGGCTTTCAGGTGACTAACTGGAGCAGGAAGCTGTTTCGAAAATGGCATGGCACTACGCAGCAAAGTGAATAGTCGCAGGTCGTTACAGTCAGAATAACTTCAGTTGCTCAGATATCCAAGCTTGGGATAACGAGTCTGAGTTTAACTTTAACTAAAACCTGTTTACGTTCAATCTAAGTTCAATTAGCTCCGGAACGCCTCTAACGTCCGGAGCACTTCATGAAAGTTTTGATGCTGAGTTGCTGCCTCAAGTGTCTTGGTGACGAAACTGAGTCCGAGCTGGGGTAGTCACAGCACCGACCGGAACTAGGTGCTTCTGTTTGATCAAATTTCGGTTTTGTAACTTTGTCTTCCATTCGCGAATAGCGATCGCCGTTCTGGTAATCGGAGACTGGTAACCATCAGCCGCTCCAGCGGTACTTGGATGTTCTGGTTCAGGGCGGTGAGGTTGCACCGTCATGCAATTGGAAAGGCTATCCAGATAGGGCTCCAGATTGAGCGCCCGCAGTAAAGCCTCAGCTGATAGGTAGCGATCGCGTGGCGCATGGTGCAACATCTTGGTGAGCACGCGACCAAAATGCTCACTGACTTGAGCTGAGCCTTGCCAGTCGATTTCCCCTGTACTGGGGTCGTAGTCAAAATCGAAGGGGGACTTACCCGTGAGCAGATACACACAAGTGACGCCCAAAGCGTAGATATCACTAGCAAAGACGGGGCGCATGGACAGTTGCTCTGGCGGAGCGAAGCCAACAGTGCCAATAAAATGTGTAGTAGGGGCTCGCTGACTGGTGTCTTCCAATCGCGCAATCTGCTCCTTGACAGCACCAAAGTCAATCAGGACAAGCCGACCGTCATCTCGGCAACGAATAATATTTTGGGGTTTAATGTCTCGGTGGATGACTCGGTGGCTGTGAACGTAGCGCAGAAGCGGCAGCATCTCTACCAGAAATCGCTTGACCACTGCCTCAGATTGGGGACCGTAGCGCCGAATCTCCCGGGCGAGGGTAGAGCCACGGACGTATTCTTGCACGAGATAGAACTCGCCGTCCGCCTCAAAGTAGTCCAATAATTGAGGAATTTGCGCGTGACTGCCTAATTTGCTAAGAGTTTTGGCTTCTTGCTCAAATCGCTTCCGGGCTCGATCCAACGTCACAGGATCGTTGACTTTGGGACACAGTTGCTTAATGACACAGAGCGGGTGATATGGCAAGGAGACATCCCGCGCTAGGAAAGTGACCCCAAAGCCACCACGACCTAGAACTCGCAAAACCTTGTAGCGATCGCGAAACAACTGGATTGAACCACAAACCTGGCCTGGTGCCGTTTGGTTCAGGATGTTAGCGCGAAAATTAGATAGATCTGCTAATGAAGGAGCCATCAGACTTTACTCATGACTGCTGGAATAAAAGATTCCAAGCCAGCTTCATACAAACTTTAACTGGTATGGAGCCTTAGCAATGTGATCTAGGACAGACCACCAAAGGATTTGCTTGCTATTTACAGTCTAGTCAGAGATGCCTCGGTTTTGTTGAAATCTTTATACAACCTTAGTTAGAATATTGGGTTTGCTTATCAGCTAATAGTCCTACCCCAAAAGTCGGTAATGTCATAGCCTAAATCGCTGAGCATTTGTCGGAGTAGTGGCATGCTCAAGCCGATCACGTTGGTGTGACAGCCTTCTAGCTTCTCGACAAAAGCGCTACCTTTACCTTCTAAGGCAAAACAGCCCGCACAATTCAACGGTTCACCTGTCGCCACGTATGCCTCAATTTGGCGATCGCTGACATTGGCAAAGTAGACGCGAGTCACACGGCAGCGGACTAGGGATTGGTTTCGGGTGAGGTCAATCAGGGCGTGGCCTGTGTATAAATCACCAATTTTGCCCCGCATTTGTTGCCAACGGGCGATCGCATCGGCTGCATTAACGGGTTTGCCGTGAATTTCTCCGTCAATCGCTAAGACAGAGTCGCAGCCTAGAATCAGGGCTTCTGTGAAGTAAGGGGTGACAGTTTCAGCTTTACGCAGTGCCAGCGTTTGCACCAAGTCCGCTGGATTCGATAGCTGTACCTGAGACTCGTCAAAATTGCTCTGACTCACGAGCGGCTGAATGCCAGCGTTTTGTAACAGGCGACGACGAGCGGGAGAAGCGGAGGCTAAAACAAACTGTGGGATACCCATCCAACCTTAATTAACTGGACTTACTGGACTTAATTAACTGAAAAAGAGTTGACGACGTTTGCAAATAAACTACGCACTTTGGGCCATCGTTGCTCGGTAGTGGAAGCGTTTAATGTGTAAAGCCGACCATTGCTCACCACTACACTAGCGAGATTGTGCCGTTGTTGGTTGTTGGGCAACTGCACTGCATATTCCAAGGTGTAATAGGTTTTGCCATTGAACTCGCGGGAATCGGCGGTGACCAGTTCGGCTTTGCGCTTAGACCCTGTGGGAGCGATCGCACTTTTGGAGAGTTGATAGCCAACTTCACCCGGACTGCCTAAATCCTGTAGCGTTTTCTGGTTGGGGACAGGATTGATCACAATGCTGACGTTCTCAGTCGGCTCAATCAAATCGTGCAGCACGACATCTGGACCGTTGGTGACTTTAACTTCGCTCCAACCGAGTGGATACAGAAATTGGTAACCATCAATGCTGTCCACATAGCTAGTCATGCCGCTGGTGGCTGAAGCAGCACAACCAGAGAGGCTGAGACATAAAACGATCAAGAGTGCTGCGATTTTTCTCAGCATTGCCATACCCTTCCCCGATGTACTAACCAAAGAGTCCGTGAAGTTAACTCAAGAACTTACTGGCTCCGTGGTTTTGTGCCTTTATTGTCTCATTTAGGGGGAATTCGGCAGCAGGAAGTACTGCCAGGATAAATTGTTTAGCCACAACTGCCACAATCACAACTGCCATAGTCACCCCCGCTACAATCGCAGCTAGAGCAGTCTAGACCAGAGCCGCAATCCAGGTCAGCGCAATTGGCCTGCTCTCCCCATTTAAAGTTCATGCAATCGGCACAATCAATGCGTGAGTAGGGCTCGGCGCAATCAACACAGGACAGTAACCCGTCTACTCCATAACAGTCGTTTTGTGGCTGGGAGCCGCGATCGCGCCTTTTCTCTTCTCCCTCTTGCTCGATCTTGCTGGCCGCTTGTAGTCTGCAATGGTTTCTCCGAGCTTGCAAAATCTGGTTAGCAACCTTGCATTCAGCGAAGCGCGATCGCGTGGCTGGAATGGCAGTCCACAAGCCTTGCTCTAGAATCACCCGCTTCACATATTGTGAGCAGGATTCACCTCCATGCAGCACCCGATGGGCACAGGAGAAGCCTTTGCGGGGGGAGAGATGTTTTTGGTACCCAGCGATCGCACTGGCCGCTGCTTGACGAAGCCAAAGATCAGGGATTGACGTTTCCATTGCAGGCGAATTCCAACTCAGAAGCTCAAGGAATTGATACAGGCAGCAGTGTCAGCCTATACCAGGACTATGAAATAGCTACTGTAGAATTCATCAGAGTTGTGCAGGGTTCCAGGCAGACTTGCAAATCTTTATCGCAGCTTCTGCGCCGTGCGGAGAATTTGCCCTGCCAAAACTGCTGCGCCGAAACCATTGTCAATATTCACCACACCAATCCCAGCGGCACAGGAGTTGAGCATGGTGAGCAAAGCAGCTAAGCCATTGAAACTAGCGCCATAGCCAATACTGGTAGGCACAGCGATCACGGGGCAGTCGGTCAAACCTCCGACCACGCTGGGTAAGGCTCCTTCCATGCCTGCCACCACAATCAACACGTCTGCTTCTGCGATCGCCTGACGGTTACTGAGTAAACGGTGAATCCCTGCGACTCCCACATCCCAAAACCGCTTGACTTGGAAACCAGACAGTTCGGCGGTGATGGCGGCTTCTTCAGCCACAGGCAGATCGGCTGTACCCGCTGACAGCAAACCAATCGTCCCATAATGGCGAGGCTCTAAGCGAGCAGGTGCCAAGGCACAAATCCGCGCCATTGCGTAGTAACGCAATTCTGGAATCTGCTCTCGCAATTGAGCGTACACACCAGGTTCGATCCGAGTTGCCATCACCACCGGATTGCGATCGCGCATTACCTTGATAATTTCAATAATTTGCTCTGGGGTTTTGCCCGGACCCCAAATTACCTCAGGGAAGCCTGTTCGTAAGGTGCGGTGGTGATCAATGCGAGCAAAATCCTCAACAGGTTCAAAATCAAAATGCTTAAGTTTTTCTAGGGCTGAGTCAGGGCTGACTTCACCATGAGCTACAGCTTGCAGGAGGAGACGGATGGCTTCGGGTTGGGTCACAGGATTCAGGATTAGTTAATCTTTGTTGTCTTCAATTTTAAGTTCTGCGATATTCCACAATCCCCAACTGGGTAAACCTGTGTACTGAATTCCCTGGATGCGATCGCGCACTGCCACGATGGCAATTTCATTCACCAGGTAAATCACGGGCAATTGCTCCTGCACAATCCGCTGAAAATCGCCGTAAATCGCTTTGCGCTTGGTTTCGTCTAGCTCTCTGGCACCAGCAGTATACAGGCGATCGATTTCTAACTCCCAATCTTTCGGTTGCCAGCCTTGAATCGGTGGTTGCCCTGGCTGTTGCTTCAGGTTTAAGGAATGCGACCCACCACTACTCAGCCACAGATTCGCCGCTCCGTGGGGTTCAATGCCGCCCGTAAACCCGATCATGTGGGCTTCCCAATCTCGCGAGCTAGAAACTTTATCCAGCAGAGTGTTGAAGCTAATTGGAGTGAAATCAACTTGAATGCCAATAGCAGCTAGGTCTTGCTTGATCTGCGCTCCCATTGCGACTCGCTGACGATTTTCTGCGTTAGTGAGCAATGTAAAACGGATTGGGTGGTTTTCCGCATCAAGCAACTGGCCTTGGGCGTTGTACTTAAAGCCTGCGCTTTTCAAGAGCTGTCGCGCTTTTTGCAGATTGTAATCGTAGGTTTTTAGCCCTTCTTGGGGTGAGAGATAGTAAGGGCTTTGCACCGAAATGGGCGAATCCTGTAACTCGCTAATACCCCGAAACAGGTTGTTATTCATGCGTGGGCGATCGATGGCGTGGGCGATCGCCTGCCGAAAGGCCAAGGTATTGAACCACTTAGACTTGATTGGGTCCACAAAGGGCCGATTATTTTTGTCTCTCGCTTCCGTCAGGTTAAAGGTGAGATAGGTAGTGCCTGACCAAGGGCCACCATTGTAAAGCTTAAATTTGCCCCGCTTTTCTTCCCGTTTTAACAACGAAAAATACTCTGGGCGTAGAGGTCGCACATCGCCCATCACATCCAAATCGCCAGAGCGGAATCGGAGCAGTTGAGTGTCGGTGTTTTCGATAAATTGCCAAACAACGCGCTCGATATAGGGTAGGGCTTGGCCTTGAGGATCGCGCCGCCAGTAGTAAGGGTTGCGACGAAACACAATCCGCTGTCCCGAAACGTAACTTTCGACTTGGTAGGGACCGTTGACGACTAGTTGCTTGGGATTGGTGGCTGTACTCCAAGTGGAAATGAACTGGGGGTTGCCATCGGAACTGAGTGTCTGCACCGATCGCTCTAAAGCATGTTTAGGCAAAATCGGCGCACCATCATGCCCCGCCAGCGATCGCAGCAATGGCGCAAACGGTTCGGGCAAAATAAATTCCACCCGGCGGTCGTCTAGTTGCCGTACCTGCGGGAAAGCTCGGTTAACACCAATCCGTAAGCTATCAGCGTAATCCGTGGGGATTTCTGGGTTGAAGATGACCTGCTGAAAGGTAAAGACGACATCTGCCGCCGTCAGCGGTTGACCATCCGACCATTGCAGGTTTGGCCTTAAGTTGAAGATTACCCGCTGTTTATTAGCTGAAATGCTCCAAGATTCTGCCAGAGCAGGTTCTACCTCACCCGTCACCCCGTTTTCTCGCAGCAGATGCTCCTCGGTAAAGAGAAACACATTGGGAAATTCTTGGTTAAAGGTGGGATTAAACGTTTTGGGATCGCTCAAGGATGTCAGAATTAATTGCGGCACTTGGGCGGCAGCAGTGCGGAACTCCGTTGGACGGCACCCAGTTAAGAGTAGAGAGGGCGCGATCGCCAAACTCAATACCAGCAGGACAGAGAGCCAACGACGGAGCAATTTCATCCCAAAAGAAATAGCGGTCATGGAGACGTTGCAAAGCTTTTCCGCATCATAAACCGCTATGTTGTTTGTGTCCGAATGATGGCTAATTCTGAACAAACTACTCGCTTAACTTGAGTTCATAAATGTTCCAGAGGGAGCCACCCAAAGCCGTAAATTTCACCCCTTCAACGCGATCGCGTACTGCCGACAATGACAGTGGATTGACCAGATAAATCACAGGCACTTGCTCCTGAGTAATCTGCTGCGTTTTTGCATAAATAGCTTTGCGCTTGGCCTCGTCTAGCTCTTGAGCACCTTGGATATAAAGGCGATCGATTTCTTTTTCCCACTCCGTTATTTCCCAACCCTGAATGGGAGGTTGTCCCGGTGATGGACCTTGATTGAAGCTGTGTAATCCGCCTTGGCTTAACCATACGTTCGCGCCATCGTTAGGTTCTACCCCTCCGGTTAAGCCCAAAAGATAGCAGTCCCAATCTCTGGTCGTGGAGAGTTTTTCCACCAACGTGTTGAAGTTAATCGGATTGAAATCTACTTGAATGCCAATCTTCTGGAGGTCTTGCTTTACCTGTGCCCCCATTGCCTCCCGAATTTTGTTGCCAGAGTTAGTAATCAAAGTGAATCGCACCGGATGGCCTTCGGCATCTTGCAACTGTCCCTGGGCGCTGTATTTGAACCCCGCCCCTCGCAATAACTGTTTGGCTTTTTCGGGATTGTAGTTATAAACCTTCAACCCTTCCTCAGCCGAGAGATAGTAGGGGCTTTGCAATGAGATGGGAGAGTTCTGCGGCTGACCGATTCCCCGAAAGGTGTTGTTGATCATGGTTTGGCGATCGAGCGCATAGGCAACTGCCTGCCGAAATGCCAGGGTATTAAACCACTTGGACCTAATCGGGTCTACAATCGGGCGACCATCTGCCCGCCGAGCTTTATTGAGATTAAAAGAAATAAAGTTGGTGCCTGCTGCGGGACCGCCATTGTAAATTGTGAACTTGCCACGCTTTTCTTCTCCCTTCAGCAGCGAGAAATTTTCGGGCTGAACTCCTAAAGCATCTAAGCCCCCAGAGCGAAACTGAAGCAGTGAGGTATCGGTAGACTCAACAATCTGCCAAATAAAGCGCTCAATATAGGGCAGCGCGTTGCCCTGAGCATCCTTACGCCAGTAATGAGGGTTGCGCTGAAAAATCACTCGCTGACTAGGAACATAGCCTGCCAGCATATAAGGACCATTGGCAATAATCTTGCTGGGATCTGTATCCACGCCCCAAGTCGATAAGAACTTGGGATTGCCATCTGAACCTAGGGTTTTAACAGAATCAATCAGAGCGTGACGAGGTAGAATCGGCAAACCAGTGATGCGGAGGAACGGCGCAAACGGTTCTGGTACTGTAAATTCAATCTGGCGATCGCTCAGCTTGCGAACCGTTGGTAAGGCCCCGCTCTCGCCTATTCGCAAAACATCCCTCGTATCAGTGGGGATTTTTTCGTTGAAGTAGAGGTCGTTGTAAGTAAACGTAATGTCGTCTGCTGTCAGAGGTGCTCCATCTGACCACTTCAAGCCCTCACGGAGGGTAAAGACAATCCGCCGCTTATCCTCCGAAATCTCCCAAGATTCCGCTAGAGCTGGCTCAATTTCACTGTTGCCGTTTTCGGTGACCAACCCTTCGTAAATATAGGTGAAAACGTTAGGAGCTTCTTGGTTGAGGGGATAGTTAAAAGTTTTGGGATCACTGAGGGTGCTAACCACAATCTGAGGCACCTGGGCTGCTTCAGTCTTAAAGTTGGTAGGATTGCAAGCACTTAGGGCGATCGCCAACATAGCGATCAAGGCAACTAAACCCCAACGACGCAGCGGTACAGTCAAAAAAGCAGCAGAGAACATGTTGCACGAACATCAAGCTTCTTTGCCATCATAGATCTCAATTTCTCTGAAGTAGGTAGGTGAAGCTAAAAGTCAGATTTTCCGGCTGAAGTTTGCTTGAGGCTACCTAACGATGTGGCTGGTTTAGCGCCAGTAAGGGCGGCCTCGCCAAAATACCCCCACAATGAAGCCCATAAACAGCGTTTCTCCAGGATTGACTAGGATGGCTGGCAACGGAATGAATGAGCGAACCAGTGATCCCAAAATCAAACACAGCACTAATGCCCACAGCACGCCAGCGTTGATGGATACTTGTTGCCATTTTGTTTCTAGTAGGAAAACTGCTAACCCTCCGATGCCAATGCCAGCAGCCACCTGCATAATCACTACCCAAGGTGGACTAAATAAAGCGTTTAAGACCGCTCTGAGCAAACCCACTTGGGTGTAACCCATTCCTAAGGCCACTTCTATCACTGCCACGATCGCTAAAGTGGCAAGTGTCAGTAAGGCGAGCGATCGCCAAGGCAAAAACTTTAAGCGGCGCAATGGATCGAACATGTTTAAAAGGGCAGCTAATTGCCTCGATTCTACTTGCTACGTTGCTTGCTGCAATAGTACGACTGCATAAGAGGAAATCCCTTCCTCTCGGCCTTCTGGACCTAGCTTCTCGTTGGTTGTGGCTTTGATACCCACTTGATTGGGGTTGAGTTCTAAAACAGTGGCAAGGCGATCGCGCATGGCGGAGATGTGGGGTTTGAGCTTGGGCCGCTCTGCCACAATCACCGAGTCAATATTGCCAATTTGCCAACCTTCGTTCCGAATTAATTGATGCACTTGCTCTAGCAGCTTCAGGCTGTCGGCCCCCGCCCATTGGGGATCGGATGGGGGAAAGTAAAAGCCAATGTCGCCCAAGCTGAGCGCCCCTAGCATGGCGTCCATAATGGCGTGGGTGAGCACATCGGCATCACTATGGCCCAGTAAACCGAGTTCGTGGGGAATGTTGACACCACCCAGAATTAAGGCTCGTCCCTCCACAAGGCGGTGAATGTCGTAGCCGTTGCCAATGCGAATATTCATGAACTCTGCGATCGCTGCATTAAGCAATCTGCATCATCTCGGTGTCTTCAGTCAACAAGTGTTGCCAACAGGTGTTGTTAAAAATGCTTGGCTTCAAGGTTTGGAACGAACAACATCTCTCAGGGTAGTTTCGCCATTAAATTGAGCCAATGCAGTATTGTGTGTTGTAAAAGTGGCGGCGCGATCGTTGGCTACTCGGTAACTACAGCAGATTTGAAATATGAATCCTCTGAGAAGTAGGGTACATCGCTTGATTGATCAACTGTCGGATGAGGAGATAGAAAGCATATGGCCAGTATTAGAAGCGCTTTATTACGATTTTTATATGCTCCGGGCGATCGAAGAATCGAAGCAAACCCTGCAACCCGGTGACACGCTCACTCGTGAAGAAGCGTTGCGATCGCTGCCTTTGCTGTGAAAAACGTTGTAATCCAATGCTGTGGCAGCGCCAACATGCGTGAATTACCACTAAAGAGTAGATTGCATAAACCTTTGAAGCTGGAAATTCGTTACGAGAGGTCTTTTCTCTTAGACCTAAAAGAGCTAGAGCCGACTGTGTATCAGCAGGTGTGCCAATTTGTCTTTGTGGAGTTTTTACAGATAACGCAATTACAAGACTTGCCAGAACTTCGACAAATGGGTTCTAGAGCAATTTTCTATCGGTTCACCCTCGATCATCACTTCGTCGGCATCGAAGTCACAGGTCAAATTATTAAGTTTCTGCGTATCCTTCCAAAGCCGAATGTTTAGAGGACTCAGACAGACTTTAAACTCCATCGGTAAACTGATGAATGGTAAAGACAATAGGTGGAAATACTGTTTATGGATGCCGCTGCACTTTGGCAACGTTACCAAGACTGGCTTTACTACCACGAGGGCTTGGGATTTTATCTAGATATCAGCCGCATGCGGTTTGATGATGCCTTCGTCGCAGCACTACAGCCTAAGTTTGAGCGGGCCTTTCGGGACATGGCTGAGCTAGAAAAAGGCGCGATCGCCAACCCGGATGAAAATCGCATGGTGGGGCATTATTGGCTCCGCGACCCCGACTTAGCTCCCACAGCGGAACTCAAACAAGACATTGTAGAAACGCTAGGGCAGATTGAAGCGTTTACTCAAAAAGTTCATAGTGGGGCTATTCGTCCCCCCCAAGCTGAAAAATTCACCGATGTCCTTTCCATCGGGATCGGGGGTTCGGCATTAGGGCCGCAGTTTGTTGCCGCAGCACTAGCACCAGATTTTCCGCCCCTCAACCTTCACTTCATTGACAACACCGATCCCGCAGGCATCGATCGCGTCTTGACTCAGCTTCAAGATCGGCTCTCTAGCACGCTGGTAATTACGATTTCCAAGTCTGGCGGTACCCCAGAAACACGTAATGGCATGCTGGAAGTGCAAAAAGCCTACAACGACCAAGGGCTGAACTTTCCGCAATATGCGATCGCTATTACAGGGCAAGATAGCAGCTTAGATAAACTCGCTAAGTCAGAAGAGTGGTTAGCCACTTTTCCCATGCACGACTGGGTCGGCGGACGCACCTCCGAGCTTTCGTCAGTCGGCTTGCTACCTGCGGCCCTGCAAGGAATTGATATCCGCACGATGCTAGAGGGTGCGAAAGAGATGGATGCTGCGACTCGTATCGCCAGCCTTAAAAGTAATCCAGCCGCTCTCCTAGCTCTGGCGTGGTATTACGCCGGGAATGGTCGAGGCGAAAAAGACATGGTAGTGCTGCCCTACAAAGACAGCCTGCTGCTGTTTAGTCGCTACCTGCAACAGCTAGTCATGGAATCTCTTGGCAAAGAGAAAGACTTAAACGGTCAAGTGGTGCATCAGGGGATTGCCGTTTATGGCAATAAAGGCTCGACCGATCAGCATGCCTATGTGCAGCAGTTGCGCGAAGGCGTAGCCAATTTCTTCGTTACCTTCATTGAAGTACTGCGCGATCGCCAAGGCCCTTCTGTAGAAGTTGAACCCGGCGTGACCTCAGGTGATTACCTTTCTGGTTTGCTGCAAGGCACTCGCCGCGCCCTCTACGAAAACCAGCGGGACTCCATCACCGTTACTATTCCCCAAGTTGATCCCTACAACGTTGGAGCCTTGATTGCCCTGTACGAAAGAGCTGTGGGTTTCTACGGCTTTCTCGTCAACGTCAACGCTTACCATCAGCCCGGTGTAGAAGCAGGCAAAAAAGCCGCCGCTTCCGTACTTGACCTGCAAAAACAAGTGGTCGAGGCGTTGCAACAATCTGGTCAACCTCTGTCTTTACAGGCGATCGCTGAGAAAGCAGGTGCCCCAGACCAAATCGAGTCCATCTACAAAATCGTCCGCCACCTAGCCGCCAACCAACGCACCGTCACCCTCCACGGCAACCCTGCCCAACCTAACCAACTAACCGTCTCAGCCCTCTAACCCCTTAACTTACATTCTTCAATTCTTTTCCCTATAGCGCCCGTACCTACGTTCCTGACCTGATATAGCAATCCTAAATAGGGTGGATGGAGGGGTGTGCTTCTCCAACCCGTCAATTTCATAAATCATTTAGGATTGCCATATAAAAAAGCCCACTATTAAAGTTAGTGGGCTTTTTAGCTAAATCAATGGATAAATCTTTGAAGTTAAACTAGCAGACCAAGCAGATTCAACACTGCTCAGGCTACCTATTTCTGACCGCCGACAACTTGTTGTTTCAGCACATCAATTTCTTGAGATAGCTCTTGGCGATTCTCAACCTTCAATAGATATCTGTAAACAAACCAAGCTGAGTAACCAATTCCAACTAGTTCAAAAGTAGGAGCCAGAAGAGGGATATCGTTGATCGCGTCTAAAATCGCTAGGGTGATCTTGACAGTAACAATGCCCCCAAACAGAAGGCCTAAGTTAATCAGAAGGCGCTGATTCTGATTAAAGAAATCTGATAGCAGATCGGGCAACTGTCCTAAATAGTAAGAAACGCGATCGCCAATTTGTGACCATTGCTCAGAAGACTGAGACTGCTGATGAGGTTGAACAACGAGCGGAGCAGGTTCAGTAGAAGTTACTTCAATGTCTGCTCTACCTTCTACGTCAGCAAACTCAGGGGTGCTGGAATCAGTATAATCAGATGTTTTCAGTTCGGGATTCATATGAATATCTCGAGAACGACAACCTGGGTAATATAGCTTTGGGAAGCTCCAACTAACGGCAGACAGTAGCAGAGTTAGAGAACTGTTTTTGCTAGTTTTCAAACATATCTGACACTAAAGCAGAGCTTCACAAATTGCAAGATAGTTAACAACTGCGACTTCAAAATTCGTTAAGTAAAGTTTCAGTTAAACGATTGCTTACAGCATCCCATAAGACTAGAATCAGAAATTTCTGCCTGAATCTGTCTTAGGTTGGGTTGTTTGGGAAGATGACTCTATTGGCGCTAAGTGACGGTATCACGGGTGATGGGCGCATCCAGTATGATGATTTGGCCGCAGCGAGTAAGCCTGCTACGCGAGTTAGCTCGATGAACCTTACAGTTGAGCGCCAGAATTAAGTCAACTGTATATTCTGCGCTCGCATCAGGAAAGCAAGCGCTCGGACTATTGTTAAGCTAAGTCTCTCCGCACTGGTAAATCTACATGGTTAAAGCCAGCATTATATGGAGCGATGATTGCCGCTCGTGACCATGTAGATCGTTAGCAGTTGCTAGAAATGCTTGGTCCTAGATTTTGCTGCTGAAGAACCGTAACCTTCATCCAGCAAGACCTAACAGTGAATAGAACCTAAAACGAAAAGTTTTCTTCATCGTCAATTCTGACATCCCAATTAGCAGACAGTACCTCGGCCACGACTGCTTCTAGGGCGGCGGCATTTAAGGTGCGGGTAGTTTGCTCTTGCAGAGGATTGGAGACTGGAATCAACCGGAGTTGTCTTGAATCTTGAATTAAATCAAAACAAGGTTCCTGTTCAGCTGATTTCTTAAGTTCTAAATAATCGAAGCTACAGACGTTCAGATACAGGGCATGATTGGCGACTAAGGTTGATTGTTGAGGATCGGCAAAAACCTCTAATACGCACCCTTCCCCTTCGCTGAGGAGGTTGTCATCTTGGGTGTAGATATAGCGAACTCGACCCAAGTCAGCTAGCAGCCGCTGCATGTCTTGTTTACTCACAATGATGCCAGTGTCAACAATGCAGGGCGCTGGCAACCTCATATCTCTAGGCAGGGGATCATGACTCATGGGAAACAGCCTCAAATGGGCCTTATAGCGGGATGCAGTGATCAAATTTGACGGTAGAACTTGGCAAGGATTGGGCAACCAAGGCTGGTTAACCAAAGTCAGAGAAGTTCTCAAGAGGCGCTAATGGGACGACTTCAGGACAGCTAACCCCTGAGAGGGTAATCGCTGGATGTAGAAAATGGTTGTGTACGAAACAATCTTAGCTCAAGATTTTCGGTTCGCTACTAACAAAATTTCAGGGGATGGACTGGTCTGACCTAGTTTAGCAACACCCTCTTGAGTGATTGATTAATATATTTCACTTTAATAAATCTATGCCTGTTTTAAGGCTGAGACTGGACCAGTTATAGATTCGGTCGCTGACCTAGCTGCACCGGGTAGATGGTGTTAAGGAATTGGGCACAGAGGCAAGATTTAGGCTGTTCTTTAATTGTGCTTGGTCTAGTAAGGTATGAGTTCGGTCAAAAGGCTGAAAATCTGCTCTCAAGCATCAGCTATCTGATTGGGAGCATTGGAGAGCAAGGGCTGTGGCACAAGTAAAGCAGAGTGAGAAAGCTATGAGAATTGGTTCTAGAGTCGCAGCGGCGATCGCCTTCTATACCTGTTTACCTGTTCCTCCGACTTGGGCGTTGGAGTTTCAGGGTGTAGCTCGTCTCGCGCCTTACATAGGGTTGCTAATCGGAGGGCTGTTGGGCGCGTTGAATCTGGGGCTACAGGCGATCGCGATGCCCGTTTTGACTCGCAGTGCCTTGATTGTAGTGACTTGGATGGCTGTGACAGGGGGCTTGCATTTAGATGGAGCAATGGACACCGCCGACGGCTTGGCAGTTTTAGACCCAGAACGTCGGCTGGAGGTAATGGCGGATAGTCGCTCTGGAGCTTTTGGGGTAATGGCGGCGATCGCGCTCGTCTTGCTCAAAACCGCAGCTTTGAATGACTTAGAAGGGGATCGATGGCTGGCTTTAATGGCGGCGGCAGGTTGGGGCCGTTGGGGACAACTCGTGGCGATCGCCCGTTACCCTTACCTCAAACCCACGGGGAAAGGAGCCTTTCACAAGCAAGCCATTCGTTCGCTCTGGGAGGCAGTGCCTAGCTTATTTTTGTTGTTCAGCCTGAGTGGGCTACAAGTCTTGCTCAATCCAGCTCACTGGCCTGTTGCTTTGGGGATGGCTACGGGAGGCATTGCGATCGCTTGGCTAACTGGCACATGGTTCAACCACAAGCTCGGCGGTCATACGGGTGATACGTACGGAGCCACCGTGGAGTGGACCGAAGCTGGTTTACTATGCTTACTTGCTGGACTCTAACTAATTTTGAGCAACGCCTTGAGTGACTAAGCTAGCAGCTTGTTTGATCGGAATCTCAACCCAAAATTTAGTGCCTTCTCCTAAGAACGATTCACACCAAATTTGCCCTTGATGCTTCGCTGTGACAATTTGATAGCTGATCGACATGCCCATGCCTGTGCCCTTGCCAACAGATTTGGTCGTAAAGAAGGGATCAAAAATTCGCTGCTGCACCTCTGGAGTCATTCCTAAACCATTATCAGCAATACAAACGGCAATCCGATCTCTGCTCTGTTGGTGAGTAGTAATCCGAATCGTGCTGGGGGATTGCTGTAAGGTCGCTGTGTGGCTTTGGTTCTCCCGCTCTTCTAGAGAATCCAAAGCATTGCTAAGAATGTTCATAAATACCTGATTGAGCTGGCCCGCATAGCATTCTACGAGGGGCAACGGGCTGTATTCCTTAATGATTTCTATCGCAGGACGCTGAGAATTTGCCTTGCAGCGGTGTTGCAAAATCAATAGCGTGCTGTCAATGCCTTCATGAATATCTACAGGCTTGACTTCTGCGTGATCGAGGCGAGAAAAATTTCTGAGGGAGAGGACAATCTGCTGAATCCGGTTAGCCCCCATACGCATCGAGGTAAGAATTTTTAGCAGGTCTTCAGCCAAAAAATCGATATCAATTGTGTCTGCACAGTCGCTCACCTCTGGGTGCGGATGAGGGTAGTGTTTTTGATAAAGCTGAAGCAGTTGGAGCAAGTCTCGCGCATACTCGTTGGCATGGCTAATATTGCCAGAGATGAAGTTGACAGGGTTATTGATCTCATGAGCCACTCCAGCAACCAAACTGCCTAGAGCCGACATTTTCTCGTTTTGCACGAGTCGGAGTTGCGATTGTTGGAGTTGGTCTAAGGTGGTGGAGAGCTTGGCGGTGCGTTCGGCGACCCGTTGCTCTAGAAGTTCGTTGGATTTTTTTAGTTGGCCTTGTTCGCGAGCCTGTACCTGCCAGAGCACGACAATCATGGCTCCGGTCAACCCCACAATCACTAGGGCAATTACATTTAGCGATCGCAGTTGTGACTCAATATTTTCGCGTGGAATCACCAGTGCCACTGACCAATTGGCTTCTTTGAGGGGGAGGTAAGCGACATATTTCCAGGTGCCATCAATGGGAAATAGCTTGATTCCCTCTTGTTGGCTCACCATTTGTTGGGCGATCGCGGCTAAGCTTTTGTCCGCTGACTTTAGCAGGTTGGCAGAGGGCTGCTCCGATGTAAACATCAGCTCTGAGTTGGGATGTGCGATGACTTGTCCTTTTGAGTCAAGCGCAAAGGCATAGCTATTGTCGCCATAGTTAAGGCTGTCAACCACATAAGCAATACGGTCGAGCCGTACTAAATTATGAATTTCTCCGATGGGAGGACTGGTCGTATCCAAACCTCGTCGGATCGGAGTCGCCACTGAGATGGTGGGAATTTTGGCGGCTCGGCTGATGAGGGGATCACTGACATTGGTCTGTCCTGCCATTGCCTTTTGGAAGTACTCGCGATCTTTTACATTTGCAGGTTTCCCGCCGATCACTTGGCGCTGACCGTCAGCCTGGGCGATCGCAATGGCATAGACATCGTTAAAGCGCAAAACTTCAGTTTTCAAGTACGGTTCAGCGCTCGACCAATCCATTGATTTGACGACTGTGGTATTGGCCAGCGTCTCTATCTGAACTTTTAAAGTTGCCAGCCAGCGATCGATCTCGTCTACACCCTGCTCTACTTCCAAAAAAGCGTTTTGCTGCAAACTCTCCAACATCACATGGCGGACCAGTTGGTAGCTGTAATAGGCTCCTAAACTCACAATCAGGGTTGTGCCGCCAATCACCAGATTCATTAAATAACGTTGGGGCTTAAAGTATTTTCTAAAAATTTTCATAGTGCGCGGCAGCAGAGAATTGCTTATGACAGAGGGCGATCGCCGGGGAGAAGCGGTTGAGTCGGTAAATTGGCAAAGGTAATCTTGAACCACTTTTCCTGGAGGCGTTTAAGCTCTCCTTGGGTACGCAAATCATCCAAGAAACGGTTGAGGAGGTCGAGTAGAGCTTGATTGCCTTTTTTCACAGCCCAGGCTGCATAAGATTTACGGCTGACTCGCTCACCCAACTCAAAAATGGCGGGTTTTTCGCTGACCAATACCGACAGGGAGACAATGTTGTGGAGGACTGCATCCAGTTGCTGGTTCAGCAAATCTTGATAAGCCTGTGCGAAGCCGCGATACTGCTTAATTTGGCCCAGAGTGCCGCCCTGCTGCTTCAGTTGAGCGGCAAGGTCAGGGATGGCTGCTAGAGAAACTCCCCCTTGCTGGACTCCCAAAACTTTGCCTGAGAGGTCTGCAAGGGTTTTGATGGTGAGATCATCTTTGCGTTTGATGTAAGCAATGGTGGATTCGGCGATCGGCATGGTGAAGTCTAAAGTTTTGGCGCGCTCGTCGGTGATACCCACTGCGGTTAGGGCTAAGTCATACTTACCGTCCGCTACTCCCGGAAGAATGCCCTGCCAAGGCAGAATTTCTTGGCGAATCTCAAATGCAATGGTCTTTCTAAGCTGTGCTAATAACTCGTGATCGAAACCAATCGGCTTTTCGTTGACCAAAAACTCGAAAGGAGGATAGTCATCCTCGGTGGCAACTAGTAAATGTCCTCGTTGCTTGATTTGGGTCAGCAAAGCATTGCTGGCTTTGAGGGTTGAGCCGCTTTGTGGCGATTGAATACAACCATGAGCCGCTGATGTCAGTAGCATTCCTGCGCCAGCTTGAAGGAAAAATCGTCTCCGAATGGTCATACCTTCAAAGCCACAGCAACATCCTTTATCAAGGTTCCCTAGGGCTGTTTGTGACGCTCATCACTTTATTTTATAGAACCAGGATTTTGAGCACTCCTGCCAAAACTGTCATCGTATCAACAGGATTTATCGCTCCTAAGTCAATCTTTTGATTCAGTTGAGGTACTGCATGAACCTGTAAATATTCCCAATCCAACTCAATGTCTTGAAGATCGTTAGAGTTAGCAATCTCCATTCTGTTCTCCCGCAGCAGGATGCGATATTTGTAAGGCCACATTGGTAAACCAACTTTGTGCTCTTGCATCAAGAAATACATGTCCTGCTTGATGTTTTGCCACCACATGAGGCCACCCAAAGTAGTAATTGGTTTTCAGAAGGCCACGCTAACGCTCCTTGAGTGGGAAATGAGAAATTGCCAATTCAAACTAACTTGCTATTTGGTTTCCATCCAGTTCTTACCTGCATTAATTTCCACTAGAAGCGGCACGCTGAGTTGAACAGCAGTTTCCATAGTGGATTTAATTTGAGGTTTTAGTGACTTCCATTCTTCTGGAGGTAGTTCAAAGATCAATTCGTCGTGGACTTGTAGTAACAGATTGGCTTGATGAGAGCGGAGAATCTCGTGCAGTTTTGCCATCGCGATTTTGATGATGTCGGCGCTGGAGCCTTGGATTGGGGCATTGGCGGCAGCTCGCAGCAAACCTGCATCGTACTGACCAGGCCGCAAGCTATCAAGATCAATCTCTTCTGGTTTCCGACCGCGCAACTTCAATAAATTGTCGTTCGTAAAGTTGAAATAGCGCCGACGACCAAAAATAGTTTCAACATAGCCTCGCGCGATCGCCTGTTGTTGCATAGTTTGCAAATAGGCAAAAACTTTCGGGTAGCGTTGGTTAAAGCGATCGATAAAGAGCTTGGCTTCTGAGGCTTTCACGCCGGACTCACGGGCAAACCGTTGCGCTCCCATGCCGTAGATGACGCCGAAGTTGATGATCTTACCCAAGCGGCGTTCTTCGGAGGTGATGGTATCTTTTTCCAGCAACAACCGGGCAGTGAGGGTATGGACATCCTCATTGTTGCGGTAGGTTTCCACCAAAACAGGTTCTTGGCTGAGATGGGCCAGAATCCGCAACTCAATTTGGGAGTAATCAGCCGCCGCGAGGAGCCAGCCTTCCTCTGGAATAAAGGCTTTGCGAATTTGCCGACTAAAGGCAGTCCGAATTGGAATGTTTTGCAGGTTGGGGTTGGAGGAAGAAAGTCTGCCTGTGGTGGTGCCTGTTTGGTTGAAGTTGGTATGGACTCGATGCGTGTCGGGCCGCACTAGATTAGGCAGCGCATCGACATAGGTAGACTTGAGCTTGGACAGAGTCCGAGACTCCAACATGGCATCGACGACAGGGTGATCACCTTGCAGCTTTTCTAATGTGGCGGCATCCGTGGAGTAGCCTGTTTTAGTTTTGCGGGATTTTTTGCGATCGAGACCGAGTTTTTCGAATAGCAGCTCACTCAGTTGCTTCGGTGATCCAAGGTTGAATTTCTCACCCGCAGCTTCGTAGGCTCGGGCCTCGATCAAAGCTAGCTCTTTTTCCAGCGATCGCGAAAACTCCCGCAAATATTCCTGGTCGATGCGAACCCCACAATATTCCATCTCGGCTAACACGGGTTCCAGGGGTTGTTCGATCTCTAGCAGCAAGCGGTGTATTTCTGGAACGGGTGCTAACTCGTCTCGCAGCTTGGCAACCAGATGGAACGTAGTATAGACATCCATGCCGCAGTAGTTGGCGACGCTCGCAATATCAATATCTGCGATCGTTTGGCCTTTGGGAACCAGCTCGGTATAGCTTTGCGGTGTGATGCCCAGGTAACGGCGGCTTAAATCGGTCAAATTATGGCTGTTGTCTGGGTCAAGCACGTAGCTCGCCAGCATAGAGTCAAACACTACACCCGCTAGTTCAATGCCTTGACACCGGAACACCAGGCGATCGAATTTGGCGTTTTGTAGGGCTTTTGGGTATTTGGTGCTTTCTAGGAAGGGTCGTAATGCTTCTAAAACGGTGGCTTTATCCAGGTTGGCACCGGTTTTATGTCCTACGGGCAGATAAGCCATGTCACTTTCGCCTGCTCCCCAACAGCAACCGATGCCAACTAGTTCGGCGTCGCGTGGTTCTAAGTCACTGGTTTCGGTATCCCATGCCACAGGAGTCGCTGGATCGGTCAAGGCTTGTAACCGCTGTACCAGTTCGGCTAACTGCTCTGACGATTGAATAATTTGGGGGTAGATTAGGGCAGGGCCTTGCTTCTGCTGCTGAGCTGCATCGGTTTCCTCAGCACTGAAGAAAGCCAGATCCTCGCTTTCAAAGTCGGCGAGAAACGGGTTATTAGGAGTTCCTGTGGCGATCGCTGATGCAGCTTTGGCTCCGTCGGTTTCTGAGAAGTCGGGGGTGGCATCATTGTCAGCCTCTGCATCTGATCCTGCGCCGCCAAAGAGTTTTTGCAGTTGTAGCGTCTTCTTCATCAGAGACTGAAATTCTAGTTTTTCGAGCAATGGCACTACTGCTTCGCGATCGAACCCCTTGAGTTGGCAGTCTTCTAAGCTAATTTCCAAAGGCACATCCAGATGGATTTGGGCCATCCATTGCGAGTGCCGCGCCTCTTCCCGTCCTGCTTCCAGCTTTTGCTTTACGGCTCCCTTGATTTCGTCTAAGGAGGCATAGATCTGTTCTAAAGAGCCATAGGTACTCAGCAACTGCACCGCAGTTTTCGCGCCAATGCCCTTTACCCCTGGGATGTTGTCGGAAGAGTCTCCACAGAGGGCTTTGTAATCGACAACTTGGCTAGGTAAGACGCCCAATTTGGCTTGCACTTGCTCAGCGCCAAATTCGTTGGGGTGGCCAGTGGTGCCGCGGGCGAAAGGATTGCCCAGATGCAACACCTTGATTTTTTGATCGGGATCAATCAGTTGGAATAAGTCTTGGTCGCCACTCAAAATTTTGACGGGGTACCCCGCCGCACTAGCTCGCCGCGCTAATGTGCCAATCACATCGTCGGCTTCATAACCGGGAGCAGTGACCACGGGCAAGTTGAGGGCTTGGAGCAATTCCTTCAGGTTTTGCAAATCGGGCTTAAAATCTTCTGGCGTTTCTGGACGACCTGCCTTGTAGGTTTCGTCGGCATCGTGGCGAAACGTGGGCGCACTCAGGTCAAAGGCGATCGCCACATAATCTGGCTGCTCAGATTCCATCACTTCTAGCAACGCTTTGAGAAAGCCATAACTCACGCTCGTGGGAATGCCAGTGGACGTGCGTAACCCGCCATCTCGCCCTTTGGCGAAAGCAAAATACGAGCGAAAAGCTAAAGAGTGACCATCAATCAGAATCACCTTGGGGTGCTTTTCTGGGAGGGAATTGTGAGTAGACAAATCAGGAGCAGAAGTAGATTGAGCCATAGATCCCATTCTAGCGAGTTCCGCTCCTTACCTGGCTCTCACCTGGGTTTGTCGTTGGTGTTGTTGGCTCCTAAAGAGTCGTAGGAATTTTCTGCCGATGATTGATCAGTATCTATATGAATAATGGTTTGCACCGGGCCGTAGCGTTCCCGAATTGTGCCCTCCACTCGTTCTGCAATCACACGGGCGGCTCCGAGAAATTCTGGGTGCAAGACCAAATACATTTCAACAAACACTTGCCGACCCACAATTCCACGCGACTGAATGCGGTAGCAATGAGTAACGCCTTCAACTTGCCGTGCCAGTTGTGCCAAAATCTCCGGGGCGATTGCCACTTGCCGCACGAGTAAAGGTAACTGCCAGTTCAGCACACGCCAGCAACTGCGGATCGCGACGAAGATCACTATGACCGCCAGCAGGGGATCGAGCCACACATAACCACGCCAGACTCCTACTAAGCCGATCAACACAACCACACTCAGCCAAGCATCTTGCAAAATATGGTTGGCATTCAGCCGGAGAGCCGCACTCTCTAGCACCCTGGCTTCGTAGCGCTCGAAAAACGCCAGACAAATGCCAATGGCGATCGCCACACCCAAAAGTTGAATCAGGGGTAAATTAATACTGGCTTCAAAGGGAACAACGGCGTTGCGCGTCGACGTTTCTAACTGTTTCAACGCCCCACCCAGCAAGTTGAGGCTAGAAAATCCTAGTAGGGCTACGAGGAGGAGAGCTCCGATTGATTCTAAGCGCCCATGCCCCCAGACTTCTCGCCCGGAAGTGCGATGGGGAGAAGTGACTGCTAAGAGGCTGAGAAGCGTACTAAAACCATTAATTAAGGTGTGTACCGATTCCGCTAAAAGACTAAGAGATTTAGCTGCCCAGCCAGCCCAAACCTTCACTGCAAAAATTAGCAGTGTCAACCAAAGAGTAGCCAATAAAACTTGATGAATCGCTCGACGGCGACTGTATGCCTCTGCCATAGACCCAAAGGCTATCACAATTTATTCCCGCCTCAGTGAATGATTCTAAGGACTTAGGGAAATTCTGTCTCTAGGGGTTTGAGCATCCTCAGCCGATAAATCCTAGTTGATGCGAGGCAAATCCGATCGCTCCTCCTGCTAGCACTAACCACATAGAGTTGATTTTGAAGCAAAATACCGCGATCGCACTCAAAATTGCCACGCTCACTGTGAGCCAATCCATCAATGCCGCTTGCGCCAAGGTATAGGTCACTCCTGCCATGAGTCCCAAAGAAGCCACATTTACCCCATCGAGGAATCCGCTAGCGTAGGGAGATTGACGCAACTTAGGCACCCAAGGGTTAACCACCCACACCAACAAAAAAGCAGGTAAAAAAATGCCGAGAGTCGCAGCGATCGCTCCTGCATTTCCTGCCAGCAGATAGCCAATGAACGTCGCTGTGGTGAAGACTGGACCTGGTGTAATTTGGCCAATGGCAACGGCATCTAAAAGCTGCTGGGAGGTTAGCCAATGGTTACGCTCAACTAAATCCCGTTGTAAAAATGCCAGTAAGACGTAACCACTGCCATAGAGCACACAGCCAAGCTTGAGAAAGAATAGAAAGACACTAACCCAACCTACTGAGGTGACGGTCGTTGTAGGAGTACTGATTTGGGACATGGCTCCCGACAACGGCAAGAAAAATGCTCCCCAAGGCTTGCCTTTACTTAGCCCGTTTTTCACGAGCATGACCGCAATACCTAGCGAAACGAGCACCAAAATCTCGTTCCAGCCCGCTAAGTAGGCAGCGATCGCGCTTACCCCTGCAACAATCGTGGCCCTGTCCTTGGCTGCCTTTTTACCCAGATTCCACACCGCCTGAACCACGATGGCAATAATGACAGGTTTGATGCCATAGAGTAGCCATGACACCTGGGCCACAGTTTGATAGCGAGTATAAATAGCAGCCAATGCCCAAACAATCAGCATGGCAGGCAGAATAAAGCAAGTTCCTGCCACCAATAAGCCCCGCCATCCGGCTCGTTCGTAACCGATATGAATGGCTAACTCTGTCGAATTGGGACCAGGAATCAAATTCGTGACCCCGAGTAAATCGAGCAGTTTCTCCCGGCTCATCCATTGACGGCGACTGACCACCTCATGGTCCATCATGGCGATGTGGGCAGCAGGCCCACCAAAAGCGATCGTCCCCAGCCGCAAAAACACGATTGCAAGTTCTGTTAATCGCTGTTGTTTCGGAGTTAGAGCGCGATCGCTCTCTGCTGCCTGTCCCTGAAACTCCTCAGGTTCCTGCGTCACCGCAACTCTCCTGTGTTGATGGTTAGATCAGGATCGTGCCAGATTAAGCGCTGCATTTGTGTCAATCTAAGGCGGGCGATCGCACTTTCGCTGTTACCTGAAGGCAGGTTGGCTGAGCCTGATACCCTGAGGATTGAATACCAACACAACAGTTCAGCCTTTACCAGCTAGCACCTGAGGAAGTCACGATGCAGGAATCTACAGCCACTCCACCCGCTTCAGCAAAGTCTACCGAGGTAACGCCCAAAGACATTCAGTTATTGGTTTTGGATATTGATGGAACGATCGCTGGAACTTCCAACCAAGTTCGTGAGCCTGTCAAGCAAGCGATTCGGGCCGCTCAAGCCAAAGGTGTGAAGGTGGCCATTGCCACAGGGCGGATGTTTTGTTCAGCGGTGCGCTTCCACCAAGCTGTTGGCTCTGACTTGCCGCTCCTAGCTTATCAAGGAGCCTTGATTAAAGATGTATCGACTCAACAAACACATCGCCATTGGCCTGTCTCTAAGGAAACAGCCCACCATTTATTAGATTATTTCGAGCAGCCAGAGTTGCGATCTCTGCTATCGGTGCATTTCTATATCAATGATCAGCTCTATGTTCGGGAACTAACGCCAGAAACCAAGATTTATGCTGAGCGCTCCGAAGTAGAGCCGATTGTGGTGGGAGATTTGCGTCGAGCGCTGACCGATGAACCCACAAAGGTATTGGCCTTGAGCGATGACACAGACGTAATTGAGCGATTGTTTGGTGGGCTGCGCCAACGTTACACCCCCGCAGAACTTTACCTGACCAAATCAGTGGCGACTTTCTTTGAAGCGACTAATCCTTTAGTGAATAAAGGAGTCGCTGTGAAATACCTAGCCGAAGAGATGCTGGGTCTTAAAGCCGAAAATGTGATGACCGTAGGTGACAACTTTAATGATGTAGAAATGCTGGAATACGCCGGAATTGGTGTGGCGATGGGAGATGCACCGGATGACGTAAAAGTGATCGCGAGTTGGGTTGCTCCCAGCGTAGAGTTGGATGGAGCCGCCGCCGCGATCGAAGAGTTTGTTCTGTAATTCGGGTGAGGGAAATACTGGTTTAAAAGTCAGAAAGGGCACCGACGACTGGCCGTGTTTCGTCTCGGTGCCCTGACTGGTTCGCTCCTCACACAAGATTTAATATAACTGACTGACACAACTTTGTCACCCCCTCTTCAAACAAATTTCATAAGATACTACATTTGATATCCACAATATGAGAGTTTTATGGTAGTAAATCTAGGGCTTGGGTGCTTCATCCAACCGCTTTTGAGCCAAAATTCTGTCTTAAGTGCTGATCCTACTTCTATAGTTCGGTAGGGGCTACTAAGCCCAATACCTCTTGTATTAGTACTTGCAAGAGAGGCTGAGTCGCCAAGACTAAACCTAGCCGCGCTTGCACCAAAGCTTGATCGCTCTGCTGAACATCCCCCCAAAAGCGGCAAGCATCGTAGAAACTTAAAAACGCTTTAGCCAGGACTGCGACTAACCTCTCAACCATGCAGTGCCCTCTAGGGTCTAAAGGCAATGCGATCGCTGCGGCTAACAGGCTCTGTAACTCATCGACTGTGTCAATGAGGGCAAAAATCAAACTTTGTTCAGCAGGGTGCACTAAACGCAGTTCGCTCTGTGGGTTTGACCAAGGAATCGCTGGGGATGCGATCGCACTTGGAGTCAAGCTATTTATATGGACAGGCTCCTCAGCTAGTAATCCCTGCTCCCGGGCTAAACGTAGCAAAGCGCAACAGCGAGCGTGAGCATACTGAACTGTAAGCGGGTCAAAAATATGACCTTGATTAACCTTTGATGACTTTTGTGGAGCTACTACTGGGCTCAATTTTTGACCAACCCCCTCAACTGACTGTTGCAATTGCGGGGTCGAATGATACGTCATGCACTGTAGCCAATCAGCCAAGCCTTGAGGTATCAGTTCAAAATAAAGCCAACCAGACGGTTCAAGCTTCACCGTAAAATTCCTTAAGCCAAAACTCACGCCTGCTAAGGGAGGGTTACCAGGTAAATTTTGAGCGATCGCTGCTTGGGAAAAGTGCTCAGTGATTAGCCTCGCAAGCTCTATAGCTGGCTGCTGGCAATGCTTGGCGAGTTGTAAAGCGATCGCCGAACTGTACAAAATCGGCATTTTTCCCTTGACCCTTTGTACAGAAATCACCAGTTTCGGCTCTCCATTTGGTAGCAGGCTGGGTTCTATCATTGGTGTTGTTGAAGAGCAAACTTTTGGGAAAACATCACTCCGTAGGCAGATTACCTCTTGTAACTGCCTCAGTAACAATAATTGCAGCGCAGGGTAGGTAACGATCGGTAAACTCTTACTCACGTATGGTACGAGGATAACCAGGTTTAACCTGCTCACTTTAGGCTAATAGGTCAGCAGAGCGTCGGAACTTTCTTAAAAAATGAGAGTCCATGGCATTCGACCTTCTCCGTGTTTATACATTTCTTCATGTGCGATTGCTAGTACAGAGATGGAAACACTGAACAGAGTCAAGCCAAGCTAGCTGTATAAAATTGACCTAGCCTGAGGAGTTGATTTGAGCTTAATCATCCGTGCCCCCTTAACAAGTTTGCTGTCTTAGGTCCTTATCTGTTTAGTTTCTAAAAGCCTGGTCTTATGTACTCAGTATCCTCACCTTCAGAAGCATCTCGACCTTTCCTAACCTGGCAGCGTATCTTAGATTGGTCTCAGGAGCACTACCGCTGTCGTGTCTTCAGCAAAGACGAGAAAATCCCTGCTCGTCCTGGTTTACTGTATCTAGTACAAAAGGGCTCTGTTCGCCTAGTGGGAAGCGCCCAAGTCAGCGCTACAGGCAACTCGCGCCTTCCCCGCATTAGTCCAGAAGAAGCTTTTCTAGGTTTTGTGGGTGCAGGACAACCATTTGAGATTGTAGCTCAGTCTCCATTCACACTGCAAAGCTATGCTCACGTAGACCAAACCTCGGTGGTTTGGATGTATTGGCACGATCTAGATAATTGGCCACATTTTCGCCGAGAAGTGCTAGACGCCTTCCGCTACCAACACCAACGCAAATTGCTGTGGTTGAGTACTTTGGGCCAGCGTCGGACCATTGACCGTTTGTTAGGGTTTCTGACTTTGCTAATTGAAGAGTTTGGTGAACCCTGCGAGAATGGTTATTTCCTTCCTTGGTCTCTTACGCATGCTCAAATTGGGAGTGCGATCGGATCTACTCGCGTCACGGTAACCCGCTTGATGGGTAAGCTGCGACAGAAGGGCTTGATCTACACCCAAGGCGATAATCTGCTGTGCTTGCCTGCCGAGTCGATCGCGCA
Organism: Trichocoleus sp. FACHB-591; assembly: GCF_014695845.1. NCBI lineage: Bacteria > Bacillati > Cyanobacteriota > Cyanophyceae > Leptolyngbyales > Trichocoleusaceae > Trichocoleus > Trichocoleus sp. FACHB-591. The sequence continues at coordinate 252,657 of NZ_JACJPA010000045.1, read as the reverse complement.
TCGCTAAAACTATTTATTATTTCTGTTGACAATCTATTCTTAGAGTGCTGAGTATGAGGGCTAACTAGCCCAGTTGGTGCTAGCTAGTCGCTCATGCCAGTTGTGGTTTGAGCCCAATGCGGTCACGCTAGGTCATGGGCTTTATGGCTATGTAATTCAAGCCTAGCAAGGGCTGCGCAGACTCTTGTAGTGGCAAGGACAGGATAAAGCGTGACCCGTTTCCGCTCTCAGACTCCAGTGTAATGGAGCCGCCATGAAGTTCTGCTAACTTGCGGGTAATTACCAGCCCTAGTCCGCTACCTTGGTGTTGCCGAGACAGAGAGTTGTCAATTTGTGAGAATGGCGTAAATAGTAGATCTTGCTCGGCTTTGGCGATGCCAATTCCTGTGTCCCACACCAGAAAATTAACGGTATCTGGGATACTATCGGATTGTTGCTGGTGAGATCGGTAGACTTTCATTCCCACTGCCCCCGCTGGAGTGAACTTCACGGCATTGGTCAGTAGGTTAAGCAACATCTGTTTGAGGCGTCTAGGATCAGCCACGATATATTCTAGTTCTGGCTCAACTTCCATTTCTAAGCTCAGATTTTGATTCTCGACATGCTCTTGAATCAAACTAATGACGCTTTCACAAATATCATTGATAAAAATCTGCTGAGGTTCGAGTTCTAGGCGATCGGCCTCTAAGCGTGACAAATCCAAAATGTCATTAATTAAGTCGAGCAGGTGCTGTCCGCTCAGATGAATGCGCTCGATATAGTCTTTTTGTTTGGGATTGAGCTGGCCAAAAAATTCTTGCAATAGAACGTTGGAGAACCCCAAAATCGCGGTCAGAGGGGTCCGCAATTCATGGCTAGTAGTCGCAATGAATTCTTCTTTTAGCCGAGTTGTTTCAGTGAGTTGATGATTTTGAGTTTCTAAGAGTTGCCACTGTCTTCTAAAATCGCTGATGTCTCGACAGACTCCCACGACTCGCTGCACAACTCCGGCTGGATCAGCGATGGGTGTATAGATGGTTTCAAAGAGTCTGGTGCCTGATGGTAGAGAGAGCTCATGATCGACGAAAACGGGTTCTCCAGTTTTGAAGGCTTGGGCAATGAGTTGATCAAGCTCCTGCCCGGAGGAACCTAGCAGCTCTCGGTTGGTTTTACCCAAAACTTCGGGTAGCGGGTATCCCAACAAGGCGAGGCCAGCGGAATTGATGGCTATATACCGCTGCTCTTGGTCGTATTCGACAAAGATATCAATCGATTTTTCTAGAAATAAACGGAAATGCTCAGCGCTAGCGCGTTGCTCATGTTCTTGGCGATACAAATAGGCTTGGCGTAAGGCGATCGCGCATTGGTTAGCTACCTGCTCTATCAGCTTGATTTCGGCTGGCTCAAAGTGGCGGGGTTGAGTGTGGTAGACACATAAGGCTCCAATCAAACCTTGATTATCTAGGATGGGGCTAATCAGTTGGGTAATCACTGTGGAGTCAGAGTTTAATGGCTCTGAGCTAGCGCGATCGCTGCGAACCAATATGGGTAAAGGTAACTCTCGAAGGGATGCCCAGGGGAGTTCATGAATACAGGCTTCGCCCGCTAAGAGCTTTTGACGGCATGGTTCTAGCCAACTTTGGATTGCAAAGCGTTGCCCGACTAAGGATTGATCTGAGGGAGGGAAGGAGTGTTCATAGCGAACTTCTAGCGATCGCTGACGGGGGTGAAACAGGCTGGCATAACAGCCATCGATTGCTAAAGTTTGGACTAAACCTTCTACAGCGGCTTTGAGGACTTGATCTTCTGATAAGTCTTTGCGGAGGGTTTCGGTTAAGCTGCGGATGAGTTGCTCAAATTGCAGCGATCGCTCTAGAGATCGAGTGCGTTGGTTGACGTGATCTTCTAATTCTTGAGCATAGGTTTGCAACTGTTGCAGTAAGCTAGCTTGCTCTAGCGCGATCGTGACTTGGTCGGCGACCGCTTGAACTAATTGCTGCTCATCGGTCGTCCAGTTTCGCGGAGTTCGACAGTGGTGGACGACCAGCAAGCCCCACAAGGTTCGCTTTTGGGGATCTACTGTTTCCTGAATGCGTTGAATAGAAACGGCAATCATGCTGCGAGTCTGCACTTGTTTGAGCATGGCTCGGTGGCAGTCTGCCAAGGGTTCTTGCTCTACATTGGCTACGCACCAAAGCTTGCCTAGACGGTATGCCTCTATATAAGGCGGAGGGATACACTCCGCTGGAAAACTTTGCCCCAGCATCGCTGGATAGCACAAGTTAACTGACTCGGCAATACAGGTGCCACTTTGATCTGGCAGCAACTGATATGCTAAGACGCGATCCGTGTCTAGGGCCTGTTGTAGTCGGACTACGGCAAGCTGGACGATCGCTGAAAAATCAAACGTAGTGCGAATTTGGGCCGAAATGTCACTTAATAAGGCCTCGCGTTCTCGTCGCTGTTGAATTTCTTCCGCTACACGCTGGCGATCGCTCAGGTCTGTGACAAAAATTATCAGGTAACTGTCTTCATCTACTGGCTCACCAACTAAAGCCAGTTTCACTTCTGCCCAAATAATTGAGCCATCCTGAGAGAAAAAGCGTTTTTTTACTGTCGTTTCACTTGGCTGGCCTTGAATAATTTGTTGTAGTAAATTAAGTTCTAAGGGTAAATCTTCTGGATGAGTAATGCTGCGATAATCCAGCCGTCGTAGTTCAGCTTCGCTATAACCAATCAAGCGACAAAAAGCTGAATTGGCTCTTAAAATACCACCCTCTAAACTTTCATAGAGAATGCCAATTGGCGCATTTTCTAGTAGCTGATTTATACTATCCATCGGCAGCAAAGCTAACCTGTAAAATTATTGTTTCAAGCTCTTGTTATTTTAATTCCCTGCGAAAGCAGTGGATTTAGTAAGGATGGATTGAGAGTGGTGAAGTCCACTCATTCTAGTGTAGGAATAATTTTTTGTTCAATCAGGACTTTAATTAGTTCTTCAATAAAAAAATATATAGCTATCCTAAAGTAGTGAATGAGGGATGCGCCTAAAGGATATATCGTCCCAAATCCTATTTATTCCCAAATTCTTGGAAACTGCTATACAAGAATAAAATGATTAATATTGTTAACTTATTTACTAAGTTAATTGGCAGGCGACAAGGTCCAGTTTTAGTATTATCTCGTACTGATTGCCACAGCAGTATATCTTTAGTTAAGCCAGAAAATATCAGTGTAAATCCAGTTGATTTCGCTAAGTTGACAGCGAAATCAAAATTAATTGCTTGCTATAACAGTTACAACCCATTTGGGATTGCTATATTACTTCGCCAAATTAAACTTAGGGTTCTCCTGGGCAGGCGAAGCCAAAATTAGTAGGGTGGAATATTGCTGCGGGAACTGAGTGGGCAACTACTGTGATGGCACAGGGACAAAATCATAACCCGTTCCCGATCGCAAGCCGGGGGCAATTTTGACGAGTTGGACCGAAGCATTGCGATCGCCAGAAGGCAGAAATCGGATGGTGCCTGAAGCGCCTGTGGTAGAGAAGTCGGCACTAGATAACGCTTGTTGGACGCCTGCTCGGGTTGGGTTTTGCCTTAAGGCTGCAAAGAGTGCTTGCGTCGCATCATAAGCGAGGGCGGTCCGCCAGTTGACATCACCACCCCACAGTTTTTGAGATTCCTGGGGAAAGGGAGAAGTTGGATCAGTATTAATATGCCACGGCACAGCCAAGACCATTTCTGCGGCGGCATCGCCCCCGATTTCTAAAGTTTTAGGGGTGTAAACATCATCACCACCTAAAACATCAAGGCGTTTGCGATTGAGCTGAACAACTTGGAGCGCTCTGTCTAGGCTATCGGTCGTAGCGGCTAACATGAGCACTTCAGCATTTTGCTTCACGGCTTGCTCAATACTTTTGGCCGCACTAAAGTTGGCCTCAGCCAGATCAAATTCTGCGGTTACTTGTCCGCCTCGCGTCAGAACCGAGCTGACAAATTCAGATTTGAGAGATTTGCTGTAGTTACTCTGAGAATTGAAGAAAACAGCGGCATTCTTTTGCTGTAACTTGCTCAGCATGTAGTCTGCTAAAGCTCTGGCCGCCACATAGTCGCTAGGGACAGTGCGGAAAACGTAATTGCTAAAGCCTGATAGTTTTACAGAAGTGCTGACAGGAGAAATGGCTACCAGCTCTTCAGCTTCGTAAACTGAGCCTGCTGCCAAGGAAGCGTCACTAGCAAAGTGACCCACCACCCCTAAGATTTGATTGTTTTCTACTAAGGCCGCAGCAACTCGTTTGGCAAGCTCTGGATTGTTGTCGTCATTGGCGATCGCGACCCTGAGCAACGTGCCGTTAATGCCTCCAGCCCGATTAATTTCAGTTTGCGCTTGAGCCACCCCGCGAAAAATTTCTAAAGCTCCATTTAGGTCAGTGTTCACAGGAGCTACAACTGCGATCGCATAGCTTTTGCGCTGACCAATGCGAGCATTATTCAGAAAAATTAAAGTTTCGGGGTCATTGCGCTGCTCTTTCAAAGCCGCCGTAAAACTACCAATCGCTTGGTCATAGCTTTCCTGAGCAAGGGCTTTCATGCCGTTCTCTTTGCGGGGGCTGGGTGCTCCTGGGCTCAGCGTCTGTTCCCCAAAACTAATGATGGGTTGCTGGGAATCCAGTTTGGCATCAGGAGACTCACCCGCTTTAGGATTGAGCAGCGTGCTGATGCCAGAACCAGGGGTCCGATGCGTCATCCACCAAGCACCAGCCCCTAGAAGACCTAGCGTGATTAACAATGAGGCAGCAAGAACGGCAGTTTCATTTTTGGGTGACATAGCGGCTTAGCGAATTCTGACAAAACCTGCTCTAGCAATTAGATTTTGGCCTTCTTCTGTCAATAAAAAATTGGTATAAGCCTCGCCTGCTTTTTCTTCAGCTTGACCATTTTGTTGAATCACCACGTACAAATTTCGGATCAAAGGATACTGTCCTTGTTGAAATCCATCTGTGTTCAGTCGATTTCTCTGGGCGGGGCATTGCGAGGAGGTAACCAGTGGCTCTTGATAGGGAGCGATGAAGCTGCTGCCCTGACGAGACAAAGGTAAAGGCTTAATTGTGCATTGGGGCACTACTTCGGGAGCGGAAGCAAAGTAAACTCCCCCAGGATCTTCCGCCAACTTGCGAATCGCTTGTGTGGTCGTAGAAACAAATTCTACAGTAGGGCCGAACGTTTGCCCTCCCAACACATCTTCGACAAACAGTTCAACTGTACCACCGGAGTTCGTGGGGCGGGTGTATGGTGTGATACTAAGGTTAGGGCCTCCCACCTGATTCCAATTGGTAGTTTGGCCTGTGTAAATGGCTTTGAGTTGCGCCAGTGTTAGCCCTGGCAAGTTGAGTCCTGGATTCACCGCAACGGCAATCCCATCGATCGCAACTGGAATCTGCTTGAGTTCTTTCCCTTGTTGCTCTGCCTTATTTGCCTCTGACTCCAAAATCGGTCGAGAAGACTGAGCAAAGGCCAAGCGATCGTTGATTAACATGCGAATGCCACTACCCGAGCTGGCGGAACCTGAATCAGGTCCCAAGTAACGCAGTTGAAATTCAGGTCTGGCTGCTTGAACTGCGGAGTCAACGGTTAAACGCAGAGGAGCCCAAGAAGTACTGCCCCCGTACTTAAAGGACCCAGAGGGTATATTTTGAACGTCTGCAAAGCCTTGAAGTTTGCTTCCTGGCTGGCTAGCAACGGCTGGTGGCAAGTCACTACGTGAGTCAGAGTTCTTTTGTGACGTCGGCTGTAGCAACCCACCTAATGGAGCACCAGAGCGTCTCATGAGCCACACAGTACCCCCACCGACTAAACCAAGGGTAATTAAAAGCGCCAAGACGAGTGTAGCCGTTTCATTTTTCTGAGCCATGAATCCTGCCTACAGAAAACGAGACAATAGGGTGTAAACCAGACGAAATAGAGCGGCCACTGCGATCGCGATCAGTCCAGCAAAGGTCACGACAATTAAAATGTTGGGGAAGAACGTCAACGTCCAGAACCCCTTAAGCAGATACATTAGACCCAGCGTGATTCCGGTAATGATTACCAGATCCACCTTTTCGATCACGCGCCGAGATTGAGCCCACACCAAGACACTCAACACAACTAGGGAGACTCCTGCCCCGATCCAAAGCGGTTGGAACAAGCTCGTAAGCGCGATCGCAATGAGTCCTCCCTCAAACCCTGTAAATGCCGCGCCACCTAGTAGTTCCAGCGTGGAGAAGCGAGGCCGAGTCATCGAGGGTGGGGCAGGAGGACTAACAACAGGTGGTGGCGGAGGAGTTGGGGAAGTGGAAACTGGAACAGGTGGTGGGGGAGTTGCTGTGGTGCCTTGGGAAACAGGCGGTGGGGGAGAAACTGACGGGGTAGCCCTTGGTGCCAGTGCTGCCGTCACCTCGGCTACAGATTGGAAGCGCTGGCTTGGTGTGGCTAAGAGCATCCGATCCAAAACATCAGCCAGGCGATCGCTAAGCGTTACCTGAGATCGCCAACTCCAGGAATTGCTGTAAGAGTCAAAGAGGTCACCGGGTTCTTTGCCTGTCAATAAATGAATACAAGTGACCGCAAGGGCATATAAATCTGTAGCGGGGTAGACTTGGCCGCCGGAGGTTTGTTCGGGTGGGGCATAACCAGTGGAGTAGATTCCAGTTGAAGATTTTGAGGTAGCGCCTGCCGCCTTTTTAACCGCGCCAAAGTCTAGTAAATAAATACGACCATTGCGGTGCCGCATGATGTTGGAGGGTTTAATGTCGCGATGGATGGAATGATTGTCATGCACAAACCGCAAAATCTTCAGTACTTCCACCAAAACTTCCACCACCTCATCCTGGGAAAGCTGCCCCTTCTGAGCTAGCTCCTCCTCCATATTCTGGCCGTCTATAAACTCCTGTACCAAGTAGAAAAATTCGTCTTGCTTATTAGAGGTGCGGCTCGGCACCGTCAAAGAGAAAAAAGCAAATAGATCAGGAATCTGGGGGTGGTTGTTGCCTAGTTGCTCTAGAACTTCGGCCTCACGCTCAAAAAGATTTTTAGCCACTTCAATCTGATCAGCACTCAAGTCACCTGACGGCTGGAACTGCTTAACCACACATTGGCGCATTGCTGGGGTGTAGCGATCGCGAGCTAGAAATGCAGCTCCAAAGCCACCCTTACCTAGCAGCTTCAGTGGCAAGTAGCGACCCAGCAGAATTAAAGACATGCCACAAGTGGTGCAATACTTTTGTGGCACTGTTTTCAAGACTTGGGTGTTATCTAAATCAGCAAACGAATTTTGCGGTCTTAGGCAGCCTGGACGGGTGCAGTAAAGATCCATGAGCTTTCAGGTGATGGCAATTGGGCTAATCCATACCACTAGAGCTAGGAACCACGGTTGTCAAAGCAGGTGATCCTAAAAGTTCAGCCTCGTGCTGCTTCATAGCCTGAGTTGGGTTGCTGAATCGAGGCAAAACCTCATTGAGAAACGCTTCAGCGGCTTTCGAGCGGTAACGATTGGGATTGAGAATGACAGAGAGCATCCGTTGAACGACGACCTCATCAATCCTGGCTCGATGCAGGACTCCCATCTGAAGTTCTTTCTCAATGGCAGAAACTGAGACGAAGGCAGCTCCTAAGCCCGACTGCACCGCATTTTTAATCGCTTCTATCGAATTGAGTTCCATCTCAATTTTGAGTCGACGAGTTTCAATCCCACAGCGCGTTAAAACTTGATCAATCACCTTGCGAATCGTGGATTGCGAGTCTAAGGCGATAAATTGCAGTTTATAAAGGTCTTCTTTCTGAATCGTGCTCACCCTAGCAAAAGGGTGAAACACAGGTAAGATGAGTGCGAGTTCGTCTTCAGCGTAGGGAATAATTTCTAATGAATCTTGCAGTTCAGGAGGAACCTCACCTCCAATGATCGCTAGGTCAATTTGTCCATTCGCTACACTCCAGGAGGTTCGACGGGTGGAATGAACATGCAACTGCACCGAGACATCAGGGTATTGTTGCCGAAATAAGCCAATCATGCGGGGAAGTAGGTAAGTTCCCGTCGTCTGACTCGCTCCAATAATTAGGGTGCCACCTTGAAGATTTTGCAGATCTTCGATCGCGCGACAGGTTTCTTGACACAGCGTTAAGATTTTTTCCCCATAACTGAGGAGTAGGTGACCTGCTTCGGTCAGTTGAGCCCGACGACCACCACGATCGAACAACGGCACATCAAGTTGCCGCTCTAGATTCTGCACCTGCAAGCTGACGGCGGGTTGAGAGACATATAAGCTGTCAGCGGCTCGCTTAAAACTTCCCTCAGCGGCGATCGCTTTGAGAATACGGAGTTGATCCAAGGTAAAAGGAAGGTCAGACATAACGGCTAAACCTGCGAAAAAGGAGCCTAATAGCACCAAGTCAATGAACAGAAATTAACAGAATTTACAGAATTTAGGGAAATGTAAAATTTGCGACGGTGGGTGCATGTATTGTATGGATTCTAGGATGATGCTAGTTAGGCAATCGGAAACCAAATTTCTTCCCCACACTACTTTGTGGCACAAATTAAACCGGATCCATTGCAGCGAAATTGAAAATAAATGAAACTTAGCGTTTGAAGCATTTATGAAGCGGGAGGTTGTCCGGGACTTTCTGAATTTACCAGGAATTGCGGGTGTTGCCCTAATGGATGGGCGATCGCGCCCCTACTTTTGTGGCGTCGATCAAACGTTAAACTTTCAACAGAAAGAAGCACTCGCTCAAGGAATTCGGCAAGTAGTTGAAACGACCCCAGATGGATTTGAATCTTTCGTCTTTCAATTCACGGGGCACCAAGTTTTCATCTATAAACTTGAGCACGGCATTATTTTGTTGGTGTTAGCACGCTCACAGCTAGTTTATGCAGACTATTTAGAAGCGATCGTCAACCTCAAAGCCGCTTTGCAAGAAGACATCACCACCGCGATCGCAACTTTCCGCTTATTAGCCAGCGATGTCACCATGTCAGGCCACAACTACTGGAAACAGCGGATTGATGGCAACCCCACCAGCACTCTAGACTCCAGCCTAACCACAGGTGCTCGCTCTTTTAGTCGCGACTCACCCGCTGCTATCAATCCATCCCTTTCAGACTTAGAGCCTGCTGCTACACCCTTGAATGGTAAACAAAGTTCATCCACACCCCCGCAGACTCCACCTCCGGTTGGTCTAGAGTCCCATGCCCCTAGTTATGCCCCTGTAGACCTAAAGGAGCTACTGACAACACTCAATCACCTGAGCCAGTTCACCACCCAGTACCTTGGTACGGCAGTGATCACTAACTATTGGAAATCTAGTCGTCCGGATTTGGATTGGTTGCGTAACTTCCAGGTCGATCGCTCAGCTCAGCTCACCTTTTCTAGCCCACTGGCTCAAGGCACCAACCAACCAATTACGACTGAACAACAGCAATGGATTCAGCAGTGGGTGGTTGCGTTCATCAAACGGTGTTCTCAAGTTATTCGTGACTTTCCCACCATTGTTGAGCAAAGAGCCTTAAATGACCGCCAAAAACAAATCTTATTACAGCAATCTCCATAAGTTTTTCTACAGCATTCGGTGTTAAAAATATGGCTAAAATTGTTCGACTAGAACCGATCGCCCAGCAAACTTCGGTTGAAACTAACGGTAGTCTGCTTTCAATTTTGATCAACAAAGACTTAGACGTGCTCAAAGAATGCGGTGGGCGAGGCATGTGTGCCACCTGTCACGTTTATGTGAGTCAGGGGATGGACTCCCTCTCCCCCATGAACCGCCGGGAGCAGCGAACTTTAGAAATCATTACTACATGCAAACCTAACTCCCGCCTCGCTTGTCAATCGCGAGTATTGGGCAATGGTGTGGTGGTGGAGCTACCACCTGGTATGTACATCAACTCGTTACAGGATATTGAGGCGCTAATCGGGCGACGAGCCGAGCAAGATTTACTCCACCCGATTACAGGCCAAGTCCTAGTTGAAGTCGGAAAATTGATTACTCGTTCTATGCTGAAGCAACTAGAAGACACGAGTTTCAAAGTCGGAGAATATTTCCCTCATACGACTGATGTTTAAGGGCTGTTCTAAGGGGAGTGAATCCGATCTTTAACTTAGTGACTCAATTAATCTAGCTTTTTTGCCTTAGCTTTTCCTCGCTTTAGCGCATGGGTTGAGGTTGGTTGTGTTCCTAATCTTCAAACCTGGGGCATTATTAAGAGAACTTAAGCCTTTGGCCAACGCTCCACACCCATGCTGAGTCAAATTCAATATCTGAGCCAAGCAGTAGATGGTCGATATGCCACGGATGAAGAGCTACAGTTCATCAGTGACTATCTTCAGTCTTTTAATCTTCGCCTGAGTGCTTATGCCAGACTCCAAGTAGCTGAGGCTACCATTGTCCAACAGGTGCAGGCCAAGCTGCGATCGCTCGATCCCGCATTGCTTCAAAATGGCTCAGAAGATGTAACTGGAAAATGGCGACGAGATACCATCCGAGTATTGCGCTACTCTGCGATCGCAATGTTGCTCAATGATGCCGATTGGCTACGCGATCGCCTACTGTATTGGATGCAAACAGTGATGAAAGCGTTTGGAGCCCAACGGAGTTGCGATGCCACCTATCAGATCATGCAAGAGGTGGTGCAGCAACACTTAACTCCTCCAGAAGCCCGTTTGTTTTGTCCCATCCTAGAGCTAAATCGTGCTTTGCTAGGGGGCTCGCCGGATTCTTAGGTGAGAAGCACAACTCTGACAAACTAGGCTTGTTTCCCAATGATTTAGGGCTGCTATAGATTTATAACTGTTAGATTTATAGCATTTAGGGAATATTGATCAGTGGGGAAGCTGGGATTTTCCTGGACCGTTGCAGACTGTTTCAGATTGGAATGCTCCGTGGGTGATCCTAAGAGACTAAGCATTGTAAAGACCCAACAACCTCTAGTTTCGCCAGCCCTTAAAATAGGAACGCAGTTTTGTTAAACATCAGCCTGCCGCATTGCTCTAGCCATTTTTGCGGATCAGTGAGCTGAGTGAGAGCGCAAATTAAAACCCTTACGTTTGTTTCTATTTCAGTCCATTTGCACTTTGCCAAGAGCATCCTATGGTGATCGCAGCTAACAGCTCCCAAACCCTTAAAAACAAAATTGCTAAGAAGCATAATCACTACGGCTTCAAAGACTTCTTTCAGTTTGATCCTGATCGCGGCACGATCGTAGATTGGAACGGTAGCCAAAATCTTCTGACCAGTGAAGACTTTATTATTGGCTTGGTCGAAGGTCTGGAAGAGGAAGTCGGTGATGCTTCTGCCGCCATCATGTACACCATTGGTTGTGAGTGGGGGCAGAAAGATTCTTTTTTCTTTGAAAAATGGTTTGAGAAAGAGTTTGAACGCAACATGCGCCAAACTAACTTATTGTTCCTCCTAGAAACTTGGTGGTGGCCTTTTACCTCTCAAGGTTGGGGACGCTGGGAAGTAGACTTGGGCGATCGCAAACAGGGATTTATGTTCATCAACCTGTTTGACTCAGCCGTTGCTCGATCTCTAGGGGACGTTGGTAAGCCAGTTTGTTATCTGTACGCAGGCTTATTTGCGGGCTTCTTTACAGAAATGGTGAAAAAGCAACTGAGCTGCATTGAAATTCAGTGCTACTCAATGGGTGAAACCTACTGCAAGTTTCTGTTGGGCGGGCAAGATCGGATTGATGCGGCTGCCTTCTGGCTCAATGAAGGTGCTACAGCACGAGATATTGAGAAGCGTTTACGTTTGGGAGATAGATTGGGATGACTGCTATCACTGTTGCTCCACCCAATGGCACTAAACCTGAACCCCAATCTAAGAGTTGGTTGCAGTCTTCAGTTCAAGCTTTTTTTACAGGTTTTAATTGGGAAGACCAGTCAGCTGAAGTGCAAGAGCTGAAACTTCAGGGATTACAAGGAACCAACACTCCTTTAAGCTTGACTCTGAGTGTGAACCAATTCTTTGGTGCCATCAACTGGGAAGGTGTGGCGGCAGCGGCTCCTGTAGCAGTTTTAGCTCCCACATCGCAACCTGTATCGGTAGCGAATGACTTGACCCTGGATGATTTCTCTAGCCTTTTTTAGGCTGCCGCTTTTAGCTTGTCCCTTTGGCTTCTCATAGTTAGCTTAGCTTGCCACTCTCAGCTCGCTTTTGGGTGAGCGCTTTCTTGCAACCTCTCTAAATCTGGCCTGTAATTATGCACCAACAAATTGAATCGCTTTTCGATGAAGCTGAGAGTCGTTACTTAAAACCTGAAGAATTAGGTGTCTTGAGTCAGTATGTGGACTCTTTGCCACAACGACTAGAAGCCTATCGGCAGTTGCGTGATCAAGAATTGGATGTGATGCAACAGGTTGCTAATCAATTGCAAGCAGCGCTGCCCCAGGAAGAAACAGAGACTTTAGAGCGGAGCATCAAGCATGCTTTGCTGCTGCTGCGTTACTGTGCCATGTCGATGTTGCTTAATGACAATTCTTTTGTGCAGAATCGTCTGTTGAGTTGGCTGACTCGCACGGTCCAAACCTATAACACGCAAACGGTTGACATGACGCTGTATCGGTTCCTGAATCAGCGTTTAAGCCAAGTCCTTACTCCCCAACAGTTGAACTTGTTGAAACCGCCGCTAGCGTTGGCTCAAAATACGCTACTGAACCAGGTTAAGGCTTAAAGTTTGGAGATAGCCTGAAGCGATCGCGATTTTCTTCACTTTCTGACAAACTTCTAGCCATTCGTCACTGAATTTCTTTAGAGCAGTTTTTATGATTTCTGTTGCTGATCTACTGATTGATAATCGTATTCCTGGCAATTATTTTGCGACCGATGCTTATGTTCAGGGCGACCTAGAACTGGGCCTGCTGGAAAACCGTCGAGGCGATCGCTTATTGGCCTTGCCTGAGACTTTGATTCAAGGCATTTATGCGGGCCTAGATAAAGAAACAGGCCAAGCGACTCGTTTAGTTTTAATGAACTGTGGTCGCTGGTGGGGTAAAAACTTTTATGCTCGCTTTTGCGAAGAGCTGAACGACTATTACGGCACTGCCTTAGCCGACATGGCAATGGTTGAGTTTTTGCAATCTCTACAGCAATGTTGGCTGACTCACGGTTGGGGGAAAATTGATTTAGATCAATCCCATCAAAACCGAGGATTTTTGGTGGTAGAGATCGTGAATTCTCCCTTTGCTCAGCATGCTCCTAAACTCAATCGTCCGGTCTGCTTTTTAGAAGCTGGAATTCTCAGCTCGTTCTTCAGCCAGCTAACCAATAAAGACCTTTACTGTGTGCAGACGACCTGTGAATCAATGGGCGCTGATCGCAACCGTTTTATCTTAGGTTTAGCCAAGCGGCTGGAGCCAGCAGAAGCTATGGTAGAGAATCAGCTAGACCATGAAGCGATTATGCAAAAACTCTGTGCTTAAATTGGCTTAACTTGTGTCAAATCGGTTAGCCCGTCCTGAGCCACCTGCTTCCCAACCCCTAAAACGCTCCAAGTATCGATTGCTTGGGTTGGTGGGTCAGGGGCAATTTGGTCGTGTCTTTTGCGCCAGTCATCGTAAAACAGGTCGTTTGGTTGCGCTCAAAGAGCTAGATCATCAACGCTTTCCTACGCATAAATTCCTCCGCGAGTTGCGTTTTCTGCTGAGCTTACAGCATGCCAACATTGTGACCTGCCAAGCTTTGGAGCATACTCGTCGCGGTCGCTACCTCGTAATGGATTATTGCGAGGGTGGCACACTACGCAGCTTAATGGAAGGGTCGGCACCCCTAACGTTGGCCCAAGGTCTAAAGCTGATGCTAGATATTCTGGCGGGGCTATCTCATGCCCATCAGCGCAGCATTGTGCATTGTGATATTAAGCCAGAAAACATTTTACTCAATATCCAACCTCGCGGCTGGACGGCAAGGATCTCAGATTTTGGCATTGCTCGCTTAAGTCGAGAACTTGCTCAAGAAGCAGGGAATACGGGTTCACCTGCCTATATGGCTCCTGAGCGCTTCTATGGGCAGTACTTTCTCTCCTCTGACCTCTACGCGGTAGGTATTTTGTTCTTCGAGCTGCTGCTCGGTTATCGCCCTTTTTCTGGCTCGCCCGTGGAGTTGATGTCGGCTCATTTGAACTCACCCGTCAATATTCCAGAGGTTGTCCCAGCCGAACTTAGTCAAGTCGTGCTGACTGCGCTACAAAAACTGCCAGCTCGACGCTTCCAGACGGCTGAAGAAATGTTGGCTGCTACTCAGTTGGCTGTGGAAGAACTAGGTGCTAGGTTGCCGCTAGAGTCGATTCACTTGCCGCTCTTGCCCTCTCCTCACTCCTCAATGCCCCAATGCGCCTTTCATAGCGTAGAGCAGGAGTCTTTAATCGCACCGATGGCTAGCTTGGCAGTGATAGCTTCTTCCGCAGGCCAATGGCTTTATCGCAGCACAAACCTCGCTTGTAATGGAGAGATTATTGCTGATCAGTTGATGTCTGCTCCAACCATTCCTCTAGCCATTCGGAAACAACGGGTGGGTGCGATCGCAGTTCCGGAGATGATTCAGGCTTTGGTGGCTCGTCCTCAGGGCTGTTTTGCGATCGCGTCTCGCTCGATTTATCTGTTGCCCTTAGATCAGGCGATTCCTGTTGCTAGTAATGATGGACGGCTCTTAACTCGACCACTGGTGCAGCTTGATTCAGAATTTGTGGCTACTGTCGCACCCCAAGGCCATTGGTTGGCAACAGCGGCTCATCGACCTGAGGCGACGGCGACAGCAATCACGATTTGGCGTCATCAACTTAGCCAACCAGACCAACAATTTGTCGCTCAAGCGGCGATCGAGCATCAATCCGCTAGTTCCTGCCAAATCCTGGCATTAGATTCGCGACATCTTGCGGTGATCTCTACCCTAGGTAACAACTCCACAGAAAGCTTCTCCACAGGCGTACTCTCTAGCAGTAGCAAGCCATTAAGTGGAAGCGGCCAATCTGGTTTGTCTCCTGGAACCTTAATTGTCGGTTACACCCGACGGGGACAGCGGTTGGGCTCTTGGTTACTGCCTTTGGCGGTTGACTCACTCATTTCGAGTGCGATTCCCTACCGCGTCTTGGGAAAAGAGGCAGGTTGTACAGACTCAATGGTGCTAATCGATCTCAAGCCGCTGCGAGTACGGCGAATTAGAGTCAATCTACAGCCAGCCATATTTGTTGCTACAGCTTGGGGTTATGTGTTGGCCGATCGCCAGGGACAACTAGTTTTATTAGACGAAGAAGGCCAACAATTAGGTCAAATCGCTGCCCCTACCGTTACTTCTGCGGATTCCCCCACGTTAGCTACAGCGATCGCTACTTTTAGCAATTTTGGAGTTTTGCTGGCGACCTGGCAGCAAGCGACTCAGCAAGGGCACATTCATACGATTGACTTGAGAGAGTTTGACCTAGATTTGATGTTTTAGCAGTTAAGGGGCACGGCTATAGAGGCGCAAGGTTAGAGCGTAAGTTAGTTGGCAAAAAACGATACCCTGTAACCTAGTAACTAAATTTGCTCTCTCCAACTTTAGAATGTCCTACGATTGGTTGACTTCTAGCCACTTGATTATGCTGGGGCTGCTCTTGGGATTTGCGATCGCTCACAGCGGTCTAGCAGCACTGCGATCCCGTGGCGAGAAATTGATTGGCCCTCGCCTGTATCGAGTTTTATTTGCGTTGGTGAGTTTGCCCTTCGCCTCAGTACTAATTATTTACTTCTTTAATCACCGCTACGACGGGTTGCAGCTTTGGCAGGTGCAAGGGGTCCCTGGCGTCAAAGAAACAGTTTGGATTCTCTCGGCTATTTCCTTTTTGTTTCTTTATCCAGCGACATTTAACTTGTTGGAAGTTGCAGCCATTCAGAAACCTCAGGTGCACCTGTTTGAGACGGGGATCATGCGGGTTACCCGCCATCCGCAAATGGTAGGGCAGCTAATTTGGTGTATTGCTCATACGCTATGGTTGGGCACTACCTTTACACTTTTGACCTCGGTGGGTCTAATGGCGCATCATCTCTTTGCCGTGTGGCATGGCGATCGCCGTCTCCAAGTGCGCTATGGTGAATCTTTTGAAACCCTAAAATCCCGCACTTCCGTAATTCCTTTTTTAGCGGTCTGGCAAGGTCATCAAACCCTTAGTTGGCGGGAGTTTATGCGTCCTGCTTATGTAGGAGTAGCAGGATTTGTCCTAATTTTTTGGTGGGCACATCCACTTTTAATGCGTGCCACGGGGAGCGTAGGCTGGTAGCATGATCCCAAACGAGATCAAATAACAAACCTTGAGGGATCATGCAATTGTCTGTGAATGAGCGGACGTTTAAACAAGAGGTTTTAGAATCTCCAACTCCCGTTTTAGTAAATTTTGGGGCTCCTTGGTGTGGTCTTTGCCGCATGATTAATCCTCTGCTCAGCCACTTCCAGGCGGAGTGGGGTGAGCAAGTGAAGCTAGTGGGGATCAATGCAGACGAAAGCCTCAAGCTATCTAGCACCTATCGACTCACTACCTTGCCGACCCTACTTTGGTTTGAAGGGGGCAAGGTGCTGCATCGGATTGACAGCTTTCATGGGCGTGACGACCTACGGCTGGCTTTAGAGAAAATTGCGCTGAGCCGAACGCTCTCTGCCAGTAAATTGCCGACTTCCTCATAACAACAAACCTTTGATACAGACTTAAACAGACTTAATTGGTACTATCAACACTTGCAAAAGCGCGTATAACAACCCAACGAGTCACATTAACTCAATTATTTTTTTCAAATTAATTCTTTGCGTCAATCCCCATTCAGGATGCTTGAATGGGGAAATTTATGCTGAGATGAAAACTGGGAATACTGACGGCACCTTGACTGTTTTGCATTTAAGGCCGTAGATGTAGTCGAAAACATCTACTGTTAATTCTTGGCTAAGCCCTGCTTCAAGCTAAAGACGTTGATTTCTACTTGACAGTCTCCGTCCCAAGTGTATGCCAGAATGTTAAGGGCTTTGCCAACATAGAGTAGGTAGAAAAACTAAAGTAGGCGCGAGTGATGGAACCGATATATCAGTATGCCTGGCTGATTCCAGTGCTGCCGCTGCTAGGCGCGATGATAGTGGGCCTAGGTCTAATCTCTTACGGAGAAACCACAGCCCGTCTGCGACGTGTCAGCGCAGTCTTCATCGTGTCGCTGATTGGAGCGGCAATGGTGCTCTCCTTTGCGTTGCTTTGGAGTCAGTGGCAAGGACACGAAACTTATACCCAAATGATTGATTGGGCGGCGGCTGGAAACTTCCAGTTAGCGATGGGGTATACCATTGACCACCTCACATCACTGATGCTGGTGATTGTGACGACAGTGGCCTTCCTAGTAATGGTCTACACCGATGGCTATATGGCTCACGACCCAGGATATGTGCGCTTCTACGCCTACCTGAGTTTGTTCAGCTCCTCTATGTTGGGTCTGGTCATTAGTCCAAATTTGGTGCAGGTCTACATCTTCTGGGAACTGGTAGGGATGTGCTCCTACCTGCTGATCGGCTTTTGGTACGATCGCAAAGCTGCTGCTGATGCTTGCCAAAAAGCTTTTGTCACCAACCGAGTCGGTGACTTTGGTTTGCTGTTAGGAATTTTGGGCTTATTCTGGGCCACCAATAGCTTCGAGTTTGATGTGATTGGCGATCGCCTGCATGAACTCACGGCTTCTGGATCTTTGAGTGCAGGGCTAGCTGCTTTATTTGCGGTTTTAGTCTTTTTAGGACCAGTCGCGAAATCGGCTCAGTTTCCGCTGCATGTTTGGCTACCCGATGCGATGGAAGGCCCGACTCCCATTTCTGCCCTGATTCACGCGGCAACGATGGTGGCCGCGGGTGTATTCCTGATAGCACGGATGTTCCCGGTATTTGAGGGCATTCCCCTCGTGATGGACGTGATTGCCTGGACAGGAGCCTTCACAGCGTTCCTAGGAGCCACGATCGCGATTACCCAAAACGATATTAAAAAAGGTCTAGCTTATTCCACCATGTCCCAATTGGGTTACATGGTGATGGCGATGGGAGCAGGGGCTTACACAGCAGGGCTGTTCCACCTAATGACTCATGCCTACTTCAAGGCGATGTTGTTCTTGGGTTCTGGCTCTGTGATTCATGGCATGGAAGCCGTGGTAGGCCATGATCCAGCTTACGCCCAGGATATGCGGTTGATGGGTGGTCTGCGGAAGTATATGCCGATCACAGGTTTAACTTTCCTCATTGGCACCCTAGCTATCTCTGGAATTCCGCCTTTTGCGGGTTTCTGGTCTAAAGATGAGATTTTGGGAGCTGCTTTTGCTGCCAATCCCGCTCTGTGGGCGGTCGGCTGGCTAACCGCTGGGATCACTGCCTTCTACATGTTCCGCATGTACTTCTCAACCTTTGAAGGCCCATTCCGAGGTGCAGACTCTGACATTCGCCAGAAAATTCGGATTGAAACGCTGCAAGCTCGTGGTTTAGCGTTTGGCCCTGGGGCGATGAATCCTCAAGAGCTAACTCTAGGAGAAGCTGAGGATCATGAAGTGCATAGCGGGGACGAGCACGAGCATAGTGGCTCTCCCCATGAATCGCCGATCACCATGACGCTGCCGCTGTTGGTGTTGGCAGTGCCTTCGATGCTGATTGGTTTGATAGGGACTCCATTCAACAACTACTTTGAAGCGTTCATTCACCCACCCACGGAAGCGGCGCATGAGGTGATGGAAGCGGCAGAAGCTTTTAACTTGAATGAGTTTCTGGTGTTGGCAGGCGGCTCCGTTGGCGTTTCCCTGATTGGGATCACGCTGGCTTCGCTGATGTATCTGCGGCACCAAATTGATCCAGGGGCGATCGCGGCTAAGATTCCTTCCTTCTACAAACTCTCCAAAAATAAGTGGTACTTTGACGAAATCTACGACGCAGTCTTCATCCAAGGCAGCCGTCGTCTGGCTCGTCAAGTGCTAGAGGTAGACGTGCGGATTGTAGACGGGGTTGTGAACCTAGCTGGATTCGTTACCTTAATTACAGGCGAAGGTCTGAAATATCTAGAGAATGGTCGAGCGCAGTTCTACGCCTTAATTGTGTTTGGGGCGGTGCTGGGCTTGGTAATTCTCTCTGGCATTACCTAAAACGACAGGGGCGGGACCATCCCGCCCTTTGCGGTTTAAAACTGAGTTTTGATTGATTGTGATTTTAAGCTGTTATGGATTTGACACATTTTCCTTGGCTCAGTACGAGCATTTTGTTTCCGATCGCGGCAGCTTTGCTCTTGCCCATCATTCCAGATAAGGATGGTCGCACTGTCCGCTGGTATGCCCTAATTGTGGGGTTGCTCGATTTTGCCCTACTGGTTTACGCTTTTTATACGCAATACGACTTCTCCAACCCAGGCTTGCAACTGGTGGAGAGCTATTCCTGGGTGCCGCAACTAGACCTGAAATGGTCGGTGGGCGCTGATGGCCTCTCCATGCCGCTGATTTTGCTCACAGGCTTTATTACGACGTTGGCAACTTTGGCAGCTTGGCCTGTCACTCTGAAGCCAAAACTGTTTTACTTCCTGTTGCTAGCGATGTACGGTGGCCAGATTGCAGTGTTTGCTGTACAGGATATGCTGCTGTTCTTCCTGGTATGGGAGCTGGAGCTGATCCCGGTTTACCTGCTGCTGGCGATTTGGGGTGGCAAAAAGCGCCTTTATGCCGCGACCAAGTTTATCCTTTATACGGCTGGGGGATCGCTGTTCATTTTGGTGGCCGCTTTGGCAATGGCCTTCTACGGCGATACGGTCACGTTTGACATGCGAGCGCTGATGGATAAACATCTGCCCGTTAACTTGCAATTCTGGCTGTATGCCGCATTCTTGATTGCTTACGCGGTGAAGCTGCCGATCTTCCCGCTGCATACTTGGCTACCGGACGCGCACGGGGAGGCAACGGCTCCAGTTCACATGTTGCTGGCGGGAATCCTGCTGAAGATGGGTGGTTATGCCCTAATTCGGATGAATGCTGAAATGTTGCCTGATGCCCACGCCTATTTCGCCCCGATTTTGGTGGTGTTAGGGGTGGTGAACATCATTTACGCAGCCCTGACCTCGTTTGCTCAGCGCAACCTGAAGCGAAAAATTGCCTATTCCTCGATTTCGCACATGGGCTTTGTGCTGATTGGGATTGGCTCTTTCACCGATTTGGGCTTGAGTGGCGCGGTGCTGCAAATGGTCTCCCACGGTCTGATTGGGGCCAGCCTCTTCTTCCTGGTAGGGGCTACCTACGATCGCACCCATACGCTGATTTTGGATGAGATGGGTGGTGTGGGTAAACAAATGCCCAAAATTTTCTCAATGTTTACCACTTGCTCATTAGCTTCCTTGGCTCTGCCTGGGATGAGTGGATTTGTGGCTGAGTTAATGGTGTTTGTCGGCTTCTCTACCAGTGATGCTTACAGCTCCACCTTTAAGGTGATCATTGTCTTCTTGGCTGCGATCGGGGTGATTCTGACTCCGATTTACCTACTCTCGATGCTACGAGAAATCTTCTTTGGGCCAGAAAACAAGGAACTCACGTCTCACGAAACTTTGATTGATGCTGAGCCGCGTGAAGTGTTCATCGTGGCTTGCTTGCTGATCCCTATTATCGGGATTGGTTTCTACCCCAAGCTGTTGACACAGGTTTACGACGCTAAAACCCAACAACTCACGGCTCGCTTGCGTGATTCTGTGTTTACGATCGCTCAAAGGCCACAGTCAACTACGGCTTCGACGCTACCTTCTTTCTTACCGCTAGGGATCAAAGCACAATCGCTGCAAGCTCCGACGCTGGGCGATCGCTAACCCTCGACTAATCCTCTAAGTTCATTAGCGAAAACTTTTGCTAAACCTCAGCTCCTCGCTGGGGTTTTTTGTTGGGCGATCGCGTCCTGCCAAATACGTTAAGCATAATGGGAGCATGACCCGAATTGCATGAGGTGAAGCAGCGATGGCGGTTCAGTTACTCCGGCGGTAGTTTACGGTGACGCAGTATCACCAAATGGTTGAGGCAGGCATTCTGCCTGAGGATGACCGCGTGGAATTGCTTGAGGGAGAAATTATTGATCTATCGCCTATCAGTAGCCGTCATGCTGCTTGTGTGAATCGTCTAAATTATTTGTTCCACGATCGCCTCCGAGATCGCGTGATTGTAGCGGCTCAAAATCCAGTGGAGCTAAGCGATCGCTTGGAACCGCAACCAGATGTAGCCTTACTGCAACCTCGTCCAGATTTTTACGAAGCGGGTCATCCTCAGCCGCAGGATATTTTGTTGCTGGTGGAGGTGGCGGACACCACAGTTGAGTTTGACCGGGAGATCAAGATCCCACTCTACGCCAAGAGTGGAGTGCGGGAGGTGTGGCTGGTGGATTTGAACGAGAATGCGATCGCGGTTTACCGGGAGCCGAGTTTGAGGGGTTATGACCAGGTGCAGCAGTTGCAGCGAGGGCAAGAATTAACTGTGCAGGCATTGACAGATGTTAGTTTGGCTGTAGATGAAGTGCTGGGATAATAATTGCATCTGATAATGGACAACTATGGCTGACGAGCTACTTAAAGCATTTCAAGAAGCTTACCGAAATTTAGAGCTGTTACCCCTGATTGGGCAGAACGACCTGGAGAGATTCAGGGTGGACTATGGCAATGATGTGATTGAGGAGCTAGAGCAACTCGTTGAGGATAGCCCTAATCGAGATGGCAAAATTATTTTCACGGGGCATCGAGGTTGCGGCAAATCTACTCTGCTGGCTGAATTTTCTCGACGATTTGATGATCGTTATTTTGTAGTGCTGTTCTCAATCGCAGACACCATTGAGATGTCGGATGTAAATCACACCAACATTTTGTTTGCGATCGCGGTTAATTTGATGACCGAGGCTGAGAAGCAGCAGATCAAAATTCCCAAGTCCACGAGAGATGAGTTTTATAAGTGGTTTGCCACTCGAACTAAAACCGAGACTGAAACGGTAGGGGCTGAAGTTTCAAGTGGATTAAATTTATTAAAAATAATTAGTAGCAAGTTAAAAGTTGATGCAACTGTTCGCCACGAAATCAAGCAGGAGTTTGAACGTAGAATCTCAGATTTAGTTGCTCAAATTAATATTATTGCAGCTTCAATCCAAGCTGTGATCAAAAAAGATGTTTTAGTGATTATTGATGACTTAGACAAACTGGAGTTGTCCAGAGTTAACGATATTTACCGCGACAATATTAAAGCGCTTTGTTTGCCTGGATTCCGAATTATTTATACGATTCCCATTGCTGTTCTGCGGGATAAGTTTCTCAGACCTCTACTCGAAACAGAAACTAACGATCAAGTTGTCGTGATGTCCGTAGTGAAGCTGTTTGAGAAAGGAAAAAGTCGCCAAATAGATGCTCAACCACGCCCAGAAGCCCAGGAAGTGTTGTGTGAGATTCTGAAAAAACGAATTTCAGATCAGCTTTTAGAGCACCAGACTGCCGAGAAAATTGTGCTAAGTAGTGGCGGTGTATTGCGAGAGTTAATCCGCATTGCGAATGAGTGTTGCCGCATTTGTTTACGCTTAATCCGTCGCAAACCAGATCAACCCGTTGTGATTGAGGATGAGATTTTAGATCTGGCTGTGAATGGAATTCGGAATGATTTTGCGGTTCCTCTCGGAAAAGTTGATTACGAGATTCTGCGAAAAACCTATGAAAGTTTTATGCCCGATGATCCAAAACAAGCAGAATTCTTAGACTTGTTACATGGGCTGTATGTATTGGAGTATCGCAATCGTCAAAACTGGTATGACGTACACCCGATTGTGGTGGATTTGCTGAAAGAGCAGGGTTTAGTCAATGGCACTTAGAGAACTGCCAGATCCACAGGTGCAAAATCAAGATGCTTACGACGATCTTGTGGTGGCGCTCGAAGCGAGTGAGGGTGCTCTGAGCCTCTTGATTGCGGTTTGTGATGACAGCAATTTGAGAGATGAGATTACTGGGCGATATGAAGCAGAGCTAGAAGCCAAGATGCGCTGCTACCGCGTTCAACTCGATCGCGAAGAACCCAGCCTGAAACGAGCGATCGCCCAAACCGTTGAATCTGATGAATACTTGCAGCAAGGTGGTAGTGCAGTTTTTACAGTCTTGGGAGCCGAGCAGCTTTTCTTCTTAAAGCTAGGACAGGAGCGATCGCAGCAAGAAATCTTTTTCGGTTATTTGCAATGGACTAGAGAAGGGTTGCGGGAGTTTCCCTATCCAATTGTCCTGTGGGTGACAAACCAACTCTTGAAGGAGTTGAGTAAAAAAGCGCCCGATTTTTGGAGCTGGCGGAAAGGAGTATTTCGGTTTGCTTCTCGCAAAACAGTGATGGTGTCCAAAACAGAGATGTCTCCGTTGCACTCAACGTTGACAGATTTGGGCATTGCTGGCCTAGATGAAGAAGCTTTGCTGCCTTTAGAAGACTTACAAGTACTGATTCGGCAAACAGAGCAACAACGGGGCACAAAAGATCCGTTGTTAGCCAGCCTCTACCTCAGCATGGGTCAGATTTATGCCCGCAGGCTAGAGCGAGGTGAGGTTCAAGATTATCAAGCCGAGCAAATATGTGCGATTGAGTATCTTCGTAAAGCTGCTGACCTACAAAAAGAACTAGGGTTAGAAGAAAACTTCGCAACTAGCCTGAGCTGGTTGGCATTCCTCTATAAGTCTCAAGGGCGTTACGAGGAAGCAGAACCGCTGTATGTGCAAGCCTTGGCGTTGAGCAAACGGTTCTTGGGAGAAGAGCATCCCCATGTGGCACAAAGCCTGAACAATCTAGCAAACCTCTACCAGTTCCAAGGGCGCTACGAGGAAGCAGAACCGCTGTTGATGCAAGCCTTGGCATTATATAAACGGTTGTTGGGAGAAGAGCATCCCGATGTGGCTCTCAGCCTGAACAATCTAGGGGGACTCTACAAGTCCCAAGGGCGCTACGAGGAAGCAGAACCGCTGTTGATGCAAGCCTTGGCGTTATACAAACGGTTGTTGGGAGAGGATCATCCCGATGTGGCAACGAGCCTGAACAATCTGGCATACCTCTACAAGTCCCAAGGGCGCTACGAGGAAGCAGAACCGCTGTTGGTGCAAGCCTTGGCGAGCGCACAACAATGCTTAGGAAACAATCACCCGAATACCGTTACTATCCGTAAGAATTTGGACAGGTTGCAACAAGCGATCGCCTCCCAACAACCTTCCACCTTTAAAGCTGAATCATAAGTTACGAACGATCGCTTGGTCCTAAGTTATCTGGTAACTCTTCTGCTGAACATTGCAGCACCTCCAACAGAGCCTTGAACTGGCGGATTGTTAGCTTTGGCTCTGCTCTACCAACTTCCTATACTGATGGTTTGAACAGCTACTGCCAGAGCATCAGCAATTTGCTTTTGAGTCAAATCGTGGCTTTTCCCTAGCCGAAAACACTTGCGGAAAAGGGGGTCTGGGAGGCGATCGCGTAGCTTCGTAATCTAAATCACCGACACCCGCTCAAATTGTCACATTCCCCCTGATTGCACATCACCTGTGGCAACCGAGGGATCACCGATATTAAATATGTCGATGTTCCCCACACGCAGATGTCAGTTGAACTTATTGCCCCCCAAGCTACCCTCGAACAAATCATCGCTAAAATCATCGCTTCCCGCCAAATTAGCCGCCTCGACCAACGCCTGCTTATGAAAGCCTCTTGCCAAGCTGCTCTAACCACTCAAGAAGAAAACCTACTCAAGCAAGTTTATGAGCTGCTGCACCGAGGCTTGCTAAAGGTTGTCAACTGAACTAGTGAGGCATGGTTTGAACTTTGGCAATTTGGGAAAATAACTTAACACAGGTCAGAATTGAATTCCGTCAGATATGATCCGTATGGATCAATTCATCTACGTCTAGGCCGAATCTTATGTCTTTTGATGCTTCTAAAAGACAAGCAAGTGGAAGTTCAAAAATCCTCAACCGTAGGATATTACCCCCCGTTAAGCTGATAGTGAGCGAAGCCGCTAAAATCGAAGCTTTGTCACGGGATCTACTTCACACAAAGCTTGGTATCAAAGAGAACTTTGATGTCCAGATTGATGAATATCCGAAGATCCATAACCTCAATAGTTTTGGCAAGCAAATCGTCATTCAAATGATGAGGAGCAATCCTAGCTTTAAGGGATTCAAAATTGATCTAAAAGACCATATTCTGAGTCCGCATATTCTATTTTTAGCTGGGACGCTATGTGGCAATTTTGACCACATGAACACCAGCCCTTTGTATGGCTTTAAAGTTCTAGATATTGGCTGCGGTGCCCTTTCCTCTTATGCACCTTCTCCAGATGATGAAGACTTACTAGTGCACTTCTACAACGATCACCCACCGATCGCCGCCGAAATCCTGCAAATTCTAGGGGCACAAGTCACTGGAATTGAACCCAGACCACACAACAAACAGGAGTACTCACACCCTCTTTCCTACAAGCACAAAGTCATGGAGTTCTCGGAGATTGGCGACTGGCTGCCCTCTGCCGAAGAGAAGTTTGATGTCATTGCCTGCCTACATCTGTTTAGTCGTTCCGATTTTCTCTATACCTACAGCTCACCCGAGCAAATCACTGACTTCTTCCGTAACTTCAGAAAAGCAATTTCGCCCCAAGGATTGCTATATACCAGCGTGCCTCTCCTGCCTGCCTCGCCAGAAAATCAAGAAACGAATCAGCAAATTTTCCGGGAGGCTGGCTTCAAAGTGATTTATGAGGGGTATTACTGGATTTTGGAACCTGTTTAGACCTAAGTTAGGTTTGAGAATTTAAGGGTTGAGGCGATCGCCCGTTTCCACATCAAACCAGTGAATTCTATCCAAGGGCAAAGCGAGACTCACTACCTCACCGTCCCACTTATGATCCGCTGGTAGTAAAGCCCGCAGCTTAATTTGCTGGGATTGCTGATGCTGCACCTGGACACTCAGCAAATTCTGCATTCCCAGATTCTCCACTAGAAAAATCTTGCCCTGCACCGTTACGGCTTGAGGAACTTCATCCCCAACTAAGGTCACATGCTCTGGTCGGATGCCCAATGATATTTGCTTGGGGGCAGTAATGCCTGCGGGTAAAGGAATTTTGGTATCTCCCAACAAGGCATAATTGCCCTGACAAGGCAGCGTCAGCAAGTTCATTTGGGGACTACCGACAAACCCTGCGACAAACTGATTCGCTGGATGAGTGTAGATGCGTTGGGGAGAGGCAAGCTGCTGCACACTACCGTTGGAAAGTACGGCAACCTTGGTCGAAAGCGTCATGGCTTCCGTTTGGTCGTGAGTGACGTAGACAACTGGCGTGTTTTGGGCTTCAAACAGTTGCTTTAGCTCAGCTCGCACATGCTCGCGCAACAAAGCATCTAAGTTACTCAGCGGTTCATCTAGCAAAAACACATCCGGTCGGCGCACCAAAGCTCGTCCTACTGCCACCCGTTGTCGTTGTCCCCCAGAAAGCTGTCCTGGCTTGCGGCTCATCAACTCATCCAAACCCAGCACATGAGACACCTCACTAATCCGTTGGCGAATTTCCTCACCAGAGAGCTTGCCCCGGAGTTTTAGGCCAGAAGCAATGTTGTCGTAGACGCTGAGGTGCGGGTAGAGGGCGTAGCTCTGAAACACCATTGCAATATTGCGATCGCCCGGACTCATGCGACTGACATCTCGACCTGCGATCGTGATGCGACCTCGCGTTGGTGCTTCTAGTCCTGCAATCAACCGCAAAATCGTAGATTTGCCGCAACCAGACGGCCCCAAGAGTGTCAAGAATTCACCATCCTCTACACTCACGCTGACATCCTTAACCGGGACAACTTTAGGAGTATAGGTTTTGTTTAAATTTTGTAGTTCAAGTTTAGCCATAACGATTTTAGATTTATCCTTTCACCGCTCCCGCAGTGAGTCCTTGGACAATTTTGCGTTGGAACAACAGCACTAGAATGACGAGGGGTAAGGTGCCGAGGACGGTGGCTGCGGCGATCGGACCGTAGGGAATTTCAAAGATGGAGGCACCACCGAGCTGGGCGGCGGCGACAGGAATCGTTTTCATGTCCTCACGGGTGATGAAGGTGAGAGCAAAGATAAATTCATTCCAGGCAGAGATGAAGGTGAGAATGCCTGTGGTGACGAGGGCAGGCAAGGTCATGGGCAGCACGATCTGGGTCAGCATTTGCCACGTATTGAAACCGTCTACTTTGGCGGCATCTTCTAGGTCACGGGGGAGCTGCTGGAAAAAGCTCCGCATCACCAGAATGGTCAAAGGCAGGTTAATCGCGGTGTAGGGAATGATCAAAGCTAAGTAGTTGTTGCCTAGATTTAAAGCCCGAACTACTTCTAGCAGACCTAAGAACAGCAGAATGTAGGGAAACAGAGTCACGATTAGGACTGCGGCTAGAACTACCCGTTCACCAGGAATGCGGAGACGTGCTAAGGCATAGGCGGCGGGTGCTCCCAGACCTAATGCTAAGAGAGTAGAGAGGATCGAAACCAAAAAACTATTGCCGACATATTGCAGAAACGGACGGCGGGTAAACAGTTCTGTATAGTGATTCAGAGTAAAGCGGGTGGGGAAATAAACCGTAGGTACGGCTGAAATATCAGCATTGACTTTGACAGAAGTGAGTAGCTGCCACAGGATGGGAGCCAAGCAAAACAGCGCAATCAGAACTGCGGCGATCGCGACTCCCAAGCGTCGCCGAGAAAAACCTGATGGGGGTAGCTTTGCGGCTTCTACTTCCTCGGATGGAGTGCCAGTAGGACGATCAGTAGTTGTCATCTTGATTCCACTCCTGCCGCTCTAGCTCTGAGTTTACTGAGCAAGAAGCTGGCGATCGCGACTGCCAACACCAGTAGCAAAAAGGTGACGACGACCAAAGCCGCACCATAACCAAAGTCTAAATAGCGCATGACGGTGGAGTAGACATAGAGAGAAACGGTTTCGGTTGCGCCTCCCGGTCCCCCTCCAGTCATGACGGCAATCAGGTCAAAGATCCCAAAGGCTTGAGCAAATCGGAACAGCGCAGCGATTAGAATCTGCGGCATTAGCAGCGGTAGAGTAATTTGCCGAAAGCTTTGCCAGGCGCTAGCTCCATCAAGGGCGTGAGCTTCGTACAAATCATTAGAAATAGATTGCAACCCAGCCAATAATAGAATGCTAATGAAGGGAGTGGTTTTCCAAACATCGGCAATAATCACGGCAATCATAGCCAGCGTCGGTTCGCCTAACCAGTTGATCCCCGTCTGGATCAGCCCTAAGCGCAGAAGGATGTCGTTGACCACGCCGTACTGATCGTTGAAAATCCAAGTCCAAGCGAGGGCAATTAAGGCAGTTGGTAGCGCCCAAGGCAGAATCGCGATCGTGCGGATGGCTCCTCTACCGCGAAAAGACTGGTTCAACACCAGCGCAATGCCCATACCAATCAGCAGTTCTAGGATTACAGAAGCAACTGTAAATATAGTTGTGTTTTGCAAACTTTCCCAAAAGCGGCCATCAAACACCATGCGAGTGTAGTTTTCAACACCCGAAAACACAGGCTGGAGTTCGGTGCCGAGGTTTTTGGTAAAAAAGCTTTCCCAAAACGCCCGACCAATCGGATAAGCAAATACTAATAGCAGCAACAGGAGTGCAGGAATAGCTAGAATCCAGCCTGTCGTCTGTTCTCTTCGACGAATTGTATCTGTCGTCATTGGGCCTTAGTGCTCCTACAGCTCAAGCGGTTCCTAGCAATCGACGAGTTTCATTAGCAGCGGCTTGCATGGCTCGTTCTGGGGTCATTTGTCCGGTTAAAGCTGAACTCAAGTAGCGCTGCAAAATATCTGAGGCTTGAGCATATTGAGCGATCGGGGGCCGCAACGCCGCATTGTCGATCACATTTAGCATGGCGGGGAAGAAGTTGTATTTGCGGACAATTTCGGGGGCGTTGTAGAGCGATCGTCGCGATGGTAAATAGCCCGTGCTGAGCGTCACATTACGCTGCGTTTGGATACTGGTGAGATATTGCACTGCTTCCCAAGCTTCTTTGGGGTGTCTTGTAGTTTTGGCAATCCCCCAGCCCCAGCCACCTTGACAAGCCGCACTCTCAGCGCCAACAGCATGGACCATTGGCTTAATAGCGATTTTGCCGCGAATGGCTGAATCTTCGGCATTCGCTAGCGGCCAAGCGTAAGGCCAGTTTCGCAGAAAGGCGACGGTACCGCTTTGAAACAATCGTCTCGTTTCTTCTTCCTGGTAGGTCACAACCCCACGGGGAGAAACGCCTGTGTTAACAGTGTCTAGTAAAAATTTCACAGCCTGAACTGATTCGGGCCGATCCAATCCAACGGCTTTGGTTTGGGGATCAATCCAGAAGCCACCGGAGCCCGCGAGCACTTCTACAAACATGGCAGCGGCCCCTTCATATTGGCGACCTTGCCAAACATAGCCCCAAGTGACAGCTCCGCTTTTTTGTAGCGCTTGGGAGATTTGCATCAACTCTGTAAAAGTTTCTGGTGGCTTGAAACCTGCTGCATCTAGTAAATCTTTGCGATAGTAAAGCATGCCCGCATCCGATCGCACAGGCATTCGGTACAGCCCACCTTGATAACGCCCTCCCGCTATGTCTCCTTCCAAGAAGTCTGCGAGGTCATTACCCGCAACTTTATCGGACAAATCTGTTAACCAACCAGCAGCGGCAAACTTGGGCACCCAGACAATGTCCATGTACACCAAGTCGTAGGGAGAGCTGCCTAAAAGAAAGGAAGATGTGTATAAATCTTCAACCGCATTGGTAGCGTTCGGGCCTTCCACAAAGTTGAGCCGAATCCCTGGGTGGCTTGCCTCAAAGTCTTTAATGATCGGTTCCCAGGTGGGTCGCTCTGGGGCTCCAATCAGAAAGCTGAGGGTGACGGTGGGCTGGGAGAACGCAGGCACGACCACCAACAAGGTTAGAACTAAGCCAGCGACCCACAACGCGATGAAGCGCGATCGCCGAAATTTCTGAAAAACAGGTTTCAATTTGCTAAAGAATTTCTGGAATGTCATGAATCATTAAACACTTAAATAAACTTGAGCTTAAAAATATAGGTCACCATAATCGCGTAGCCTACATCCTAGTGATATCTCGATTTCACAATTGAATAGATAAAGCTTTGAGTATATGAAAATAAATTAAAAGTAAGTTCAACTAAGTTAATATGCCAGCAAATTGGTTGATTCTTGCCAGTGGCGGTCTGTTCTCCGGGATTCTAGCTGGGCTCTTAGGGATTGGCGGCGGCACTGTTTTGGTGCCATTGCTAGTGGCTTTGGGATATAGCCCTGTGCAAGCAGTGGCGACGAGTAGCTTAGCGATTCTGATTACGTCTATTTCTGGAACTGTCCAGAACTGGCGGATGGGGTATTTTAATGCCAAGCAAGTGCTTTACTTGGGGTTTCCCGCCTTGGCAACCGCCCAAATTGGCGTTTACTTGGCGAGCCGCATTGCCCCGTACATTTTGCTGGCAGCCTTTGGACTGTTGCTGTTACTGAATATTTACTTGGTCGATCTGCGCAAACGCCTCGTTGCCAAGGAGCCTCATGCTACCCAGACTCGGATCAACCCACTCATGGCGCGTTTGGGAACTGGGGGAGCCGCTGGCATCTTGGCTGGCTTGTTTGGGGTCGGAGGTGGCGTGATTATGGTGCCTTTGCAAATCTTGCTGCTGGGAGAGCCGATCAAAACGGCGATTCAAACTAGTTTGGGGGTCATTGTGCTTACCGCTATCTCAGCTTCCGTCGGGCATACGCTAGCAGGCAACGTACTAGCAACGGAAGGTTTGCTTTTAGGGCTGGGGGGGCTAGTAGGAGCCCAGATCAGCACTCGGTTTCTCCCTAAACTCCCAGATGCAATCGTCAGCCTCATCTTTCGGGGATTTTTGGGGATTTTATCGCTCTATATTTTTTGGCAAGCTTGGCAAAGTTACAGTAGCCTGTCCTAAATTTACGGAACCCAGGCTAGAGCCAGGGAATGCTAATCTCCTGAGAGTCAAGGTTGATTTTTAGTTTTCGGGGATAAGGTAGGGGGGATCATGGGGCAACTGAACCGCCGCAAGTTTATTCGCTATAGCACGCTGGCCCTAGGCAGTGGTATTGTGGCCGCTTGTGCCAGCAACAATCAGCCAACTACTTCTAGCGGTGCAGGTTCAGCGGCGGGGAACAGTCAGCTGGATAAAGTCAACTACGGAACAAATTGGTTTGCTCAAGCTGAGCATGGGGGATTTTATCAAGCCGTGGCGGCTGGCATCTACCGAGCACACGGCTTGGATGTCACGATTCAAATGGGAGGTCCGCAGGTCAACGGGACTCAACTGTTGATGGGAGGAGCAGTTGACTTTTTTATGGGGTATGGGTCAGATGCCATTAAAGCGATCGCGGAGGGCATTCCTAAAGTGACTGTGGCTGCCATCTTCCAAAAAGATCCCCAAGTGCTGCTGGTTCATCCTGGGACAGGCCGTGACTCTTTAGAAAAACTCAAAGGCGCTCCTATTCTAATTTCTGCGGCAGCTAATACAACCTTTTGGCCGTTTTTAAAGTCCAAGTATGGCTTCACAGATGACCAAAAGCGTCCTTACAACTTTAACGTGGGGCCATTTCTAGTTGATAAAACCTTGGTGCAACAAGGATATTTAAGCTCTGAACCCTTTGAAATCAAGCAAGAAGGCGGGTTTGAACCAGTCGCATTTTTACTGGCTGACTACGGCTACAGACCTTACTCCACCACGATCGAAACCCGCAAAGATTTAGTGGAGAAGCAGCCTGATTTGGTCCAGCGATTTGTGGATGCTTCGATCAAGGGATGGTATAGCTACTTTCAAGATCCGGCGCTGGGTAATGAGTTGATTAAAAAAGCCAACCCTGAAATGACTGATGCTCAGCTGGCTTACAGTTTGGAGAAAATGAAGCAATATGGCATTGTGGTGTCTGGTGATGCTGAGAAGTTGGGAATCGGGGCGATGACAGACGATCGCTGGAAAGTATTTTTTGACAGCATGGTAGCGGCGTCTGTATATCAGCCCAATACTAACTACAAAGAGGCTTATACGCTTCAGTTTGTGAATAAGGGAGTCCAAGCTTATCAAGCTTAAAGAACCTGGAGCTTTTCCTCCAAGAAGCTATATTTGCCAAGATATCTTTAAGGCTGTGGTCATACGATAAGGAGATTGCGGGGAATGGATACGCCCTCAGCGCAGGAGTGCCCTGAATCCTGCTACCAGCTAGACTTGCCTGAGTCTCGTTTTGCCAAGAATTCTTGTGCGATCGCGCTTCACCAAGTTAGTAAGGTCTACTCCAATGGCACGATCGCCTTGAAGGAGATGAACTTAAAGATTGCGGAGTCTGAGTTCATTAGTTTGGTGGGGCCTTCGGGATGCGGTAAAAGCACAGCGCTGCGGATTATGGCAGGCTTGGGGGAGGCGAGTTCTGGGGAGATTGCGTGGGGCGCAGTTCAGGCTGAGGCTAAGGCGGCGAGGAAGTTTTGGCAGCGTCCATCCAGTTCAAAACTGGCACCAAAGTTAGCCTTTGTGTTTCAGGAAGCGGCGCTGATGCCCTGGGCCACGGTGCTGGAGAATGTCCGGTTGCCGTTGCAGTTGGTAGGAATGTCCAAGCTGGCAGCTAGGGCAGCGGTGGCTGAGGCGATCGCGCTGGTAGGGCTGGAGGGCTTTGAGCAAGCCTATCCCCGTGAGTTGTCAGGTGGCATGAAGATGCGGGTTTCGATCGCGCGGGCGTTGGTGACGCAGCCTGATGTTTTGCTGATGGATGAGCCGTTTGGAGCGCTGGATGAGATGACGCGGAGCAAGCTCAATAGTGATTTACTGAGTTTGTGGAGTCAGAAGCGCTGGACGGTGGTGTTTGTAACGCACAACATTTATGAGGCGGTGTATTTGTCGAATCGGGTGGTAGTGATGGCGGCGCGTCCAGGGCGAGTGGTGGCGGAGGTGGAGGTTGCGGCTCCTTATCCTCGCACGGAGGAGTTTCGTTTGTCGTCGTTGTTTAATGAGTATTGTCGGGAGGTTTCGGGGGCTTTATCTTTGGGAGCGGGGCGATCGCTGCTTTGATTTATGTTTTTTGTTACTTTGGAAAAATCCGAGCCTTGGGGGCACTCGCCCCCAAACCCCCGCTGAGGGACGGTTGCGTCCCCCAGACACTCTCCAAAAGGTATTTTCAATCATTTCTCCCTTTGGACTGCTTGGTATGATTCGCGAGTCTTGCTCCCCTTGTAGGGAAGGGGCTGGGGGTTAGGTTTTAGGTGAAATGCAGAAATTAAAAGTACTAGTGACTGCTGATATCTTGGCACCATTGGCGATCGCGGTAGTCGCTCTATTCGGGTGGGATATCTTTGTGCGGGTGACAGGGATGCCCCCTTATCTATTGCCTGGGCCGCTTTTGGTGTTGCGGACGCTGGTTCGAGATTGGCCTGAGTTATTTCCTTCGTTGTTGGTGACGTTGCAAATTACGCTGGTGGCTTTTCTGGCGGCGGTGGTTTCTGGGGTGGCGATCGCGGTTTTGTTTGCTCAGAGTAAGTGGATTGAGCGGAGTTTGTTCCCTTATGCGGTGCTGTTGCAGACGACGCCTGTGGTGGCGATCGCACCATTGATCATTGTGTGGCTGCGGAACAACACATTTGCGGCGTTGGTGGTCTGCGCTTGGATGGTGGCGCTGTTTCCTATCATTGCTAACACGACGTTGGGGTTGAATAGTGCAGATCACAATCTATTGAATCTGTTTCAGCTTTACCGGGCTTCCCGCTGGCAAACTTTGTGGTATCTGCGTTTGCCGAGTGCGCTGCCCTATTTTCTCGGTGGTCTGCGGATTAGTGGGGGGTTGGCGTTGATTGGAGCGGTGGTGGCTGAGTTTGTGGCGGGGACAGGTGGGGCAAGGGCAGGAATTGCTTATCAGATTTTGATGGCGAGCTATAACTTGCAAATTCCTCGGATGTTTGCGGCGTTGTTGATGACGACTGGTTTAGGAGTAGTGATCTTTGTGGTACTGACGCTGTTGTCTGATTTCTTGCTGCGTCACTGGCATGAAAGTGCGATAAAACGTGAGAATTAAATCTTTAACCCTTGCATGTTGCCAACTTCTGATCATTACTGGCTCCTGAATGCCCATATTCCAGTTTGTCTGCTAGCAGGCGATCGCCCTGAGATTACGGCTCAACAAAATGCCGATGGTTTGGCGTTAGTCGATCTGGAGATTTGCGCTGGGCTGGTGGAGTCCATTCAGGTGGCGCGATCGCGGCCTAATCCCAATCAGGAAACATCTCCCTTACCCTCCTTAGACCTGCGAGGAGGTCAGGTTTGGCCTTGCTTTGTGGATATTCACACACATCTTGATAAAGGGCATATTTGGGAACGAGCAACAAATCCTGACGGCACGTTTGCCAGTGCGTTGACCACAGTCGAGAAGGATGCCGCTCAACATTGGGACTTGGAAGATGTGTATCGGCGGATGGAGTTTGGTCTCAAGTGCAGCTATGCCCACGGCACGCGAGCGATTCGGACTCACATTGATGCGATCGGGGAGTTTGCGGATCAGAGTTTTGAGGCGTTTCGGTTGCTCCAGCAGGAGTGGCGCGATCGCCTGACACTGCAAGCCGTTTGCCTCGCTCCTCTAGAAATGTTTCTCACCCCCGAAGGAGAAGCTCTGGCAGACAAAATAGCAGAGTTGGGAGGAGTGTTGGGAGGATTTGCGCCTGTTCATCCAGAACTGGATGCTCAATTGGATCGCGTGTTCGTCTTAGCTCAGGAGCGAGGACTGAATCTAGATTTCCATACGGATGAAACCAACGATCCAGCCAGCAAAACGCTGAGGCAAGTGGCGGCAGCAGCCCTACGCCACGACTTTAAGGGGCAGATTGTCTGTGGGCACTGTTGTAGTTTGTCAGTCCAAAACCCTGAAGAAGTGGCGGAGACGTTGAGTTTGGTGCGGCAAGCTCAGATCGGTATTGTCAGTTTGCCGCTGTGCAATCTTTATCTGCAAGACCGTGTACCTCAACGGACTCCGCGTTGGCGGGGGGTGACTCTACTGCATGAACTGCGGCAACAAGGTATTCCCGTGGCGATCGCCAGTGACAATTGCCGTGATCCGTTTCATGGCTTTGGCGATCATGATTGTCTGGAAGTCTTTACACTCTCAACCAAGATTGCCCACCTAGATCGCCCCTATGGTGACTGGCCCCGTGCGATCGCCACAACTCCCGCTGATTTGATGCAACTGCCTGACATTGGGCGCATTGGCGTCGGTTTACCCGCTGATTTGATTTTGTTTAAAGGCCGTACCTTCAGCGAATTACTATCGCGATCGCAACATGACCGAGTTGTCTTGCGATCGGGCCGAGCTATTGACACTACCCCACCCGATTATGCTGAATTAGATCATCTGTGCGGCTTTACGGAGATTAGCTAGATGACTACGACCCCTGTCAAACCTATGGATCTCGATGCTCTGATTGCGGAACTGGCAGGATTGGAACTCATCACTGACCCAACGCAGGTCGCGAAGCTATCGCAGGACTACTACAACTTCAGCCCAGTGCTACAGCCGCAATTGGCTGGGAAGAAGGGCGATTTAGTCGTGCGGGCGGCGGGTGAGGCAGAAGTGTTGCGCGTGGCCGCAGCTTGTGTCAAGTTCCGAGTTCCCTTAACGGTGCGGGGAGCGGGAACTGGCAATTACGGGCAGTGTGTTCCTCTCAATGGTGGGGTGATTCTAGATTTGAGTTTGATGCAAGCGATTCGTTGGATTAAACCGGGATTGGCTTGTGTAGAACCAGGGGTGAAGCTAGCCAACCTTGACAAGAAAACGCGAGAAATTGGCTGGGAGATTCGCATGGCTCCCTCGACTTACCGCACCGCTACCATCGGTGGGTTTATTGCGGGGGGGAGCGGCGGCATTGGCTCAATTACCTATGGGCAACTGCGCGATCGCGGCAATCTCCTGGCAGTGCGAGTAGTGACAATGGAAGACGAGCCACGTGTGATCGAGCTACGGGGAGATGAGGTGCAGAAAGTAAACCATGCCTATGGCGTGAATGGCATTATCACCGAATTGGAGATTCCTCTGGGGCCTGCTTATCCTTGGGCCGAGTGGATCGTCAGCTTCCCGGATTTCATGACAGCGGCTCGCTTTGGGCAAACCTTGGCAGACTCCGATGGCATCATCAAGAAACTAATTAGTATCCACGCTTGGCCAGTTCCTACCTACTTTGCAGCGCTCCGTTCCTGCATCCCAGAAGGCTCTCACGGTGCGTTGCTAATGGTGGCAGAGTCTTGTCTTGCACCTCTAGCGGATTTAGTTAAAGAATATGGCGGCGCTGTTTGCCAGCAAAAAACAGCCCAAGAAGCCAGTCACGGCATGCCGTTAGGAGAGTTTTCTTGGAACCACACCACACTCCATGCTCGCAGTGTTGACCCTTCCCTTACCTATTTACAAACTCTCTTTCCAGATGACAAAAACCTCAAATTAGTAGAGCACATCTATCATCATTTCGCTGATGAGTTGATGATGCACCTGGAATTCTTCCGCGTCGGTGGCGTGGCCCGTCCTGCCGCTCTCCAGTTGGTGCGCTACACCACAGAAGCCCGCCTCAACGAGATCATTGCCTACCATGAATCCCAGGGAGCCTTCATCTTTAATCCCCATACTTACATTCTGGAAGATGGAGGCATGAAGACGATTAACGTGGAGCAACTAAAGTTTAAGGAGATGGTGGATCCCTACGGCTTGCTCAATCCCGGCAAGATGCGAGCTTGGCTAGAACGCTAAGGGCGGCTATGTTTGAAAAAATGAAAGAAGCTGATTGAGGAGCGTTTCTGCTTGCTGATAATGCTGTTGTGCAAGTTCAACCTTACCTTGAGCTTCGTAAAGTTTGCCGATTTGCTGAAGCACCTGCACTTGTCCTTCAGGAAACCGAAATTCTTGATAAAGTGCTAACGCCTGCTGATAGGCAGTTAAAGCCTGTTCAGGTTGCCCCTGCGCCTGATAAACCGTGCCAATTCGAAAGCGTAACAGAGCAATTGTGAGAGGCTCGTGGTTAGATTTTTGGCTGGGCTGAAGGGTGGACAATGCCTGTTGATAGGCTGACAGGGCAGGTTGCCATTGTTGCAATTGCTGATATGTCTCCCCCAAGAACTGTAGCGATGAAGCAATGTTAATCGATTGCCCCTTGGGTCGAGAAATCTCCATTTGTCGCTGTTGCACAGATAGAGTTTGTTCCAGCCGCCCTAGCTGCCGATAATCGGTCCTAATCCTGCTCAGGATGTTATCTTCGGCAGGCGTAAAGGGGGATTCACGGGCGATCGCCACTGCCCGATCATAGTAGTGCTTGGCACGCTTAAGCTGTCCCGCTTCCAGGTAAAAGCTACCAATGGTTGCCAACACCTCTGCTATCCGAAAGTGATCGGTTCCGCCCACATCCAGGGCTGGCAGCGGTTCTGATAGCGCCTCTTTTGCTTGTTGTGTATAGGCAGCAACCTGTGCCTTCTCTCCCTGTGCCTGATAAAGATCGCGGATATTTTCTAGCGTCAAAACTCGATCGACAATTCTTTCAGGCTCTCCACGTTTGTTTTTCAGAGCCGCTAACCCTTGCTGATAAGCGGCTAACGCTAACTTGGGCTGTCCTTGGGATTGATGCACCAATCCGACGCGATTGAGCAGTTTGGTTTTTTGAAAGAAGACACCCGGTAAGTTGTCTCCCGTCCGCCGATATAGAGATTGGGCTTGCTGATAAGCCGCGATCGCTCGTTCTGGTCGTCCAGCTAGATGGTGAACTATCCCCATCTTGGTGACGATGTTAGCATCCGTCCATTCCCCCTCGATCTCGTGTTTGAAGGCTAATGCCTGTTCATAGGCAGATAACGCCTGGTCAAACTGTCCTGATGCCTGATAAATTTCGCCGATCGCAATGGCAGATGCTTTCCCTTGATGCGGCAAACGCTGCGGAGCGGCAACCACAATGCCTTTCTGATGAAGTGCCAAAACTCTTTGATAGTAGGGCAGCGCTGCTTGAAGCCGTCCTCCGAAGCGAATCCTATTTGCAAGCTCCATCAAAACATCGGCTTCTTGAGTGCGATCGCCTACTTCCTGCAGGAGTCGAAATCCTTGCTCGTAAAGAGGCAGACTGGCTTCTGGAAACCTGGCAGAATATACCCACTCAGCTTTAGAGATCAGTAGCATTGCTCGTTCTCGGCGATCGATTTTAGGGGGTTTGCCCTCGGCAATTGCTACCGAACTCGACCATCCAGGCAAGTGAACGGGTAGGAAAGAAAAGACAAGCGTGAGGGCGATCGCTGAAACTTGGGTAAGACGCATCAGTAGAGGTATTTTTTGATACGAACTTTCCACAGTCTAAGCACAACTGCAAAAAATGTCGTGGATTGCCGAAAAAATTAAGTTTGAGTGTGGGTTTTGGTTTTTGAACCGCCAGATCGGGCTGATTTAAGCTAATCACCAGCTTGTATTTGGAGCAGAATTTCCTCGACAGTAAGAACGGAAATTAATGTATTTGAAAAATCAGTATCACGGCTGACAACTGCATCTAATCCTTGAGCAATAGCACAAGCTATCTGAACAGCATCTTCAAAATCAGTCAAATCGAATGCAAACGCTGATTCTAAAACTGCCCGATTGACAGGACAAATCACCATAGAAGTTAGCGTTTCTAAAATCGCTTGCCGTGCTTGCTCAAGACTGCTAGTGTGCCGACGAGCAATATAAAAAATGTCTGTGAGTGTGGTTGCTGTGACATACCCCACAACATGACCAGAATCCACTGCCTGAAATAGTAAATCTGCGTTTTGAAAAAATGGCTCTCGTTGTAATAGAAAATCTAGCAGGATATTGGTATCAATTAAAACTCTCACTAAAGATACTTCTCCACCCGCCGCTCTTCTAGCATTACAGCTACTTCTTCATCCGTTGGTGCTGGTTGGCTGGTTTTCAGTAAACCTCGCATCCGTCCGATCGCTCCAGACCGCTCAGGAGTAAAGCTAGGAATTTCTTGCAACGACTCAACAATGACACTCATCAATGAGAGGCGATCGCTTGCTGACAATTTGAGAACCTGCTCTTTCAGCTCTTGAAGGGACATAGGGCTCTTTCAGGGTTAGTATCTGGGTTTTATTATGACAGTTCCAGTGCAGTGCCTTGTAGTAGCTCAGTCTTACACTCAACAGTTAAGCTGTCACAGCTACCTCAACCGAGAAATACAGCCAACCCTACGTCAGAGTTTAGCGGCTAGCGAAGGCAAAGCATAGAACCAGCGAAACCATAACCAGTCTGCTGTAACAATTTACTCGGCTATTGTTTTAGGCTATTAATGATGACTCATCATTCGACTTTAATACACTGACTTCTTCGGCTGTTTCAGGCTCTGTCTCAATTGCTGTCTGGCTTGTGGGCGTCAAATAGCCTTTTGCAGTTAATCCCTTGTCAACTTCAGAACATAATCTCTCGATGGCTTTGATGGCTGCTCTCGAGCGTCCTATTGAACTGTTAAACTTTCGTCCAGCTTTATCGGAAACCAAGGCTCCGAAATTTCTCTCAAACTTTACGTCCACAACACCTGAATTGTGCACGTAAAGATGTCGCATCTCCATATACATTATTGCAGGTTGAAGGATGCTTGAATCAACCTTCACATCCGTCTTCTCAAGAATTTTCTCCAGCAAGCCTTGAGTACTGCGCTGACTCTCTAAACTACGAAATACATAGTCAACCATATAATTGCAGATGGCATCATAACTTCCGAACTGAACAATTTCATGGAATTTGAGACTCGAGTGTGCCTTGTCTACAATCTCTAATGGCTTCTTATCATACATTTCGTGCAGAATAGAGCGGAGATACTCTGTGAAGTATGTATAGAGCATTTGGATAACTAGCTCAGCGTTTCGTGCCCTCGCATGATTTGTGATTTGCCTATAGTTATTAGCCTTTAACTTGATTCTTTTATGATAGCCTTTAGGCAAGCTCAGAGCCTCGCCTAAGGATTGTCCGGTTGACCTTGACCGTTCAGCAACTTCCTCTACCGACACTAAGGCTACGTCAACAATGTCCATATGGGCTTGTGTCATGCTCAAGCGGTTTCGAAGTATGCCTAAGGATTTACTGCTAGATTTACTCATGACGAACTAATTTATGCCGCTGATAGAACAAGCTGTGCATGATAGCCGAACAATTTATTGTACAGAGTAGAGTTTAACTGTAGAGTTTCTGGTTTCAAGCAAATCAACGATTACTGTGCTGTAGATCCACTCTGGATTGGAGACTACACAGCAAGCTTTCGTATACTGCCCAAGATATATTGATAGAACGTCTGGTTATAAAGCAGTGTCTTATAGTGCCTATTGACTAATGCTAAAATCCTGCCCTCGAAAACTGGTCTACCAGGTCTGGGATGCGATTCAGGTTAAGGTGCGATCGCCCCTCCCCATCTTTAATCCACTCAATATCCCTAACTCATCTCTTTCCAGTCATCACCATTCGCACGCCACCTCTAGGAGCGAGGGTGAAGCCACGGCGTTGGAGTTTTACAGGCTCGTTATCTGCCAAGGTTAGTTGATATTGAGAGAGAACTGTTGCCAAGACCAGCTTCATTTCTAACTGCGCTAAGGCGTATCCCAAGCACCGCCGACTGCCGCCGCCAAACGGGAGATATTCTGAAGGGGAGTATTGCCGCTCTAGAAACCGTTCTGGCTGGAACTGTTGAGCATTGGGATACAGTTCTTCTCGGTAATGCACTAGATAAATGCTGGGGATAAAAGTGGTTTCAGGCGCAAACTCCTGGCCTGCTATCTGCACAGGTGATTTGGCAACGCGAGGGAAAATTACTGGGAGAACGGGGTACATCCGCAATGCTTCTTGGCAAATGGCATTGAGGTAAGGAAGCTGAGCTAGCTCCATTGGAGATGAGCGATCGCCCATGCTGTCTAGTTCATGCAGTAATTTTTCTCGCACCTGAGGGTTGCGATGGATTTGATAGAAAGCCCAAGCCAGAGTGGTTGCTGTTGTTTCATGTCCTGCAAACAAGATGGTCAGGAGTTCATCTCGGATCTCCTCATCGGTCATGGCTTGCCCCTGCTCATCTCGCACCGCCATCATCAGACTCAGGACATCCTTACGACCAGTTTCTCCTTGTGTACGTCTCTCTGCAATTTCTGCCTGAAGGAGAGCATGTACTTGGCGTTGCCGCTGCCGCATTTGGCCCCAAGGACTCCAGGTTCCCCAATCCTTTTGTAAGAATTTCAGAAATAGGAAGCTAGAGCGGAGTGGAGAATCTGTCATGTCTAGCCATTGCGTGAGGAGGGGTTTAAGTTGCTCGTAGCGCTCTCCTTCACTCAAGCCAAAGACGATTTGCAGAATGATCTCTAGACTCACTCGCTGCATGGCAGTCCGAGCTACAAACGTTTGGCCCACGTGCCATTGGCTGGCAACCTGTTCTGTGATCAAACAGATCTGTTGGGCGTAGGTCTGGAGCCTTTCTCCATGAAAAGGCGGCATTAACAGTTTGCGTTCGCGACGGTGGCGATCGCCATCCATCAACATCAGAGAGTTACGCCCAATCAGAGGTTCCGCGATCGCATTGGCTCGACCAATATCAAATTTGGCATCTTGGCTAAAGATGTCCTGGATCGCTTGGGGATTGCCTACCACGATTGGTCTTCCTAGACTCCCCAGCCGCAACGTGAACATATCCCCATACTGCTGGCTGTATTTCTGCTGAAATTGGATCGGGTCGGCAATCCAATTGAGCAATTGCCACCAAGCAGGTGTGTTAACCGGATTTGGTAATGGGCTCGGCATAATCTCTCTGCTGATTATTGATCTATTTCTAGAGCTACTAATTCACCAAATTGGATTTGTCAGGTTAAGTGGGCGAAGCTCATCCAACCCTAAGACTAATAGCGCCTTATGATCTGGCGCGATCGCTCAATCGGGAATCACAATCTCATTTAATCCGGGGGGTTCAGCAGGATACTGAGGATTCATGGATTCTAAAGTATCTGCGATCGTGCGAGCCACTACCAGATTGCGATACCACTTCTTGTTAGCAGGAATTGCATACCAAGGCGCATATTCCGTCGAGCAAGAATTGAGCGCATCTTGAAAGGCTATTTGGTAGTCGTCCCAAAGGAGACGTTCTTTGACATCATTTATCGAGAACTTCCAGCGTTTATCGGGTTCCGCCAAGCGAGATTCGAGGCGGCGCTTTTGCTCATCTTTAGAGATGTGGAGAAAGAACTTGAGCACCGTGATGTGATTCAGAGCCAACATGTGCTCAAACTCATTAATCAACTGGTAGCGCCCTCGCCAAATCTGTTCTGGCACCAACTGTTTCACCCGCGTCACCAACACATCTTCGTAGTGCGATCGGTTGAAGATGGCGATCATGCCTCGTCCCGGTGTGCGTTGATGATACCGCCAGAGAAAGTCGTGATTGAGTTCTTCGACACTAGGTTGCTTAAATGACCAAACTTGGCAACCTTGGGGATTCACGCCTTGAAACACACTTTTGATCGTGCCGTCTTTGCCTCCAGTATCAATGGCTTGCAGCACGATCAATAGGCTTTGCTTTTGCTCAGCGAATAAGCGGGCTTGTAGTTCTTGGAGGCGTTGCCTTTGTCGTTCTAATTCTTGTTCTGCATCTTTTTTGTTTTGGTAAGCATTCGACTCGTTAGGGTCGAGATCGGTTAGAGCAATCGGGTGCCCAGGACGGATGCGATAACGAGGGTAATCTGGCTTAGGATGGCGATCGCCGACATTATCCTCCGGAGTCATCACATCAGCAATCGCATCGGTGGCTTGATTGGCGGCTTTTTGAGCCTGATACATCTCTGTACTGATGCCGTTCTCTGCTGCTGCCTTCTTGGCTGCCTGCTTCTTCTTGCCCATCTGCTTTCCCTTGGCTTACCAGCTTGACTCACCTGAGTGATACATCACTTTAGGCGGTCTGTTTTCTAAGGTGAAGCGATCGCTTTCTCTTTTACAATCTAGCGATCGCTCTCAGCCTTATTCTAGCGACCACACTCAGTCGCACTGTCACCTAGCAAGCTTTCTCAAGATCTACATATTTCACCGAACTGGATTTGTGGAACGGGCTTTGCCCACTCCACATAACTCCAACCGTTTACCAAGGGCTGTAACCTAGCTGGTCGATTCCTAGCAATCCTTTTTGCTGTTCATAGCGCTGCAAGATTGCCAGCGTGTACTCGGCAACGCTGGGGTAGCGGTGTCCGCCATAATAGCTGGCTGTAGTGTGGTTATAACGATAAGGCTTGCCGCTGTACCAATGGGAAGCCACCCGACGAACGGCGATCGCTTCATCTCCGTTACTGGCAACTAAAGCAGCTTGCCAATATTGATTGAGTTTGAAGTCAATCACTTGGAGTTGGAGTTCAGGACTGTTGAGAAATTCTGAAGCTGTAATGGAGTGACCGAGGGCTTCTTTCGTCCAACTGGGGATGTTGGCAGGCATGACCTGGCCGTAGCCCAAGGCTCCTGAATGGCGGTTCACAGCTCGAAAATTAGCGCCACTTTCTTGTCCAATAATAGCGCGGCGGAGCGCAATCACTTGAGGAGGAAGCGAGGGGGTCGTTGATGATGGTTCTACCTGAAAATCATAGGTGCTGGCTTGAGCCGCAGGAACCACCACGGGCAGAGCTAGCCCTCCCATCAACAAACCTCGGACGACCAGAGTGGTTACGGCTGTGAGGGAGCGCGAACTTGTCCACTGTTTTAGCAAAATCTAACCTTCCTAAAATCAACTTCACACGGCATAACTTGAGTGACCAAAACTCAAGTCTCCTTACGATGCCTGTGCTCCTAAACCAGCAAATCGGTAAATCTACGGCTATCGGCTCTCTGCTGAGAGAATTTAGTGGAGATTTTTGGCGCTGCGATCGCTGAAAGACTGATTCTGTGGTTCGAGTTAGCGTCGGAATTAAATTAAGAGCCGATCGCGTGTGATTGAGCTAGCGATGTTTGGGGCGATCGCAAAAGCGGAATCTTCGTGCTTATACTGAACTGAATGGAATTCCAGACCATAAAAGGCTGTGAATTAGCGCAAAGCAATCAGTGAATTACGGCATTGAACAAATCAGGATAATTTTTTAATAAAGACTTTAATTTATGCATAGCTTTATTCCTCCGGAGCGGTTTTTTCCCTATCTCACCTGGACAGAAATTCAAGCCATGCCCGATAAAGCCAATGTGGTGCTAGTGCAGCCTCTAGGCGCGATCGAGCAGCATGGGCCGCATTTGCCGCTAATTGTGGATGCGGCGATCGGGGGAGCGGTTTTGGGTAAAGCGTTGCAGCAGCTAGAGGCCAGCGTTCCTGCCTATGCCTTACCACCGCTGTACTATGGCAAGTCCAATGAGCACTGGCATTTTCCGGGCACAATTACGCTCAGTGCTCAAACTTTATTGGCAACAATCAGCGAAATTGCCGAAAGTGTCTACAGAGCAGGATTCCGTAAGTTAGTGCTGCTGAACTCCCACGGTGGACAGCCCCAAGTACTGGAAATTGCGGCGCGGGATTTGCATGTCAAGTACGAAGATTTTAGTGTCTTTCCTTTGTTCGTTTGGCAAGCTCCACACATTGCCAAAGAACTCCTCAATCCTCAAGAACTGAAGTTGGGCATTCATGCGGGAGATGCGGAAACTAGCTTGATGCTGGCGATTTTGCCAAAGCAAATTCGGATGGAAAAGGCGATCGCGGAATATCCCCCAGAGCAGCCTGAAGGAAGCCTTTTGAGCATAGAAGGTAAACTACCTTTTGCTTGGACCACGCGAGACTTGAGCCAAAGTGGAGTAATTGGTGACCCAACCACTGCCAGCGCCGAAAAGGGCGATCGCCTCCTAGAGTCGCTGGCAGCAGGT
The DNA here is from genome assembly GCF_014695845.1 of Trichocoleus sp. FACHB-591. Lineage (NCBI taxonomy): Bacteria > Bacillati > Cyanobacteriota > Cyanophyceae > Leptolyngbyales > Trichocoleusaceae > Trichocoleus > Trichocoleus sp. FACHB-591. Next base: position 207,745 of record NZ_JACJPA010000045.1, on the reverse strand, counting down.
TGGGTTCAAGTTATCCGAGATGTGTATGCGTTTCAGCCGCCTCAACAACGCTAGCAGGACCATTGGCCAAAACTTCTCGACGCCGCCACACTTGACTGATTCCCAAACCTGCTAAGGCTAGAAGCCCCCAAGCAGTCGTGGGTTCAGGGACAGAAGCTGAAGCCTGGCTGGTAGATCGCAGAGCTGTCAAAGTTGCGGAGTCTGAAGCTGACGCAGATTTAAGGGCCGCAAAGGTTGAAGTTGCCAAATCTGCACTGGTAGATTCAGGTGCGGCGAAAGCTGCTGCGGTTGTCGGTGGAAATAGAGCAACGAGGTTATCGAAGGCGAAATTACCAATCAACTGGTGAGCGGCTGTGGTGGGATGGATTCTGTCCCAAAACAAATACTCATTGGGGTTACTACAAATGCTGAATGGTTGTTGAACAAAACAAGAATCGGTAACATTGGTCAAGCCAAACTGAGACGGTTGGTTGATGACCTGCTGAAACAAAGTATTGATATCAAGCGGAATGATATTGGCATCAAAACCAGGCGATCGCTCTAAGCGCCTCATTTGGCGGAAGAGGAAATTATTGTGAGCTTTGGATAAGGCATTCAGCCTCGGGGCATCAGTGGTAGTACGGGTTAGCGGTAAAGTGCCTAAATCTGGTAGATTCACCACCAAAATATTTTGCGCTCCAGCCGCCTCTAGCGCACTAACTGCTGTAGTAATGTTGGTGACAGAGGGCTTGGGATTGGTAAAGGGTTGAAAAGTACTTTCTGTTGGTAGATAGTCATTCGCACCAGCCCACAGCACAAACAGAGCATTCGGATTTGCGGGAGCCTGCAAGTTAAGAAACTGGGCAATTTGCTGTTGCAGCGCTGGGAAAAGAGGAACTACGGTATTGGCTGTGCCTGAAGTGGCACCCCCAAAAGCAAAATTGGCTCCTTGCAGCGGCGGGTTTTGAGCCGAAAGCTGAGTGCTAGGGACAGGGCTAAGACCCAATTGAACTGATAAGTATTCCGCCCAAACAGAGCCATTGCTAAATCGCTGGGCATAAGGAGGGCTAGGGGGCACTAACCCGGCTGATGCTCTATAGGCGTTACCAGGATCGCTCAGACTATCGCCAAAAAAATACACTTGATTGAAGCTTAGGGTGGCGGCTGTGCTGGGCTGGCTAATTAAGGTCAAACTGCCGATCGCGATCGCAGCTCCCGAAATTCCTGTTAGTACTGTTCTCATAAAGCCTGTTCAATCTAACTTTGTAGAAAATTCGTTGCAAGAGCGATCTTTAGTTTGTAGCAAGCTTTACGTAAAACCACTCAGTATTCGAAATAACTTCACAGGAAATTCACCACTCAATCAAAAACCGATGTTACAACAGGGGCTAAGGAAGTGAAGTCTCAGTTATGTCGCAAATGCGATCGCCAGGATGACCTTCCTACCCCTTACCCTATCCACAGTCTAAAAATTGTAACTTTAGATACCATCTCTGTCTTAATTTCATTACATTGGAGTTAGAGACATTTCAACTTCCGTATTTCAGCCACGGTTTTCCAGTCACAGTATTTCCAGTCACAGCATTTAGTTCTGTCAGTCGAGGTTTTAACTATGCCTGAGCTTACCTGTACAGTTCCAGTTCCCCGAACTCCTCAAGAGTTGGACCAAGCTATTAAGCGCTATCGGAATACCGATTTACACGGCTACGAACTTTTCTGCCAATGGCAAGCCATCTGCGAAGGCTCAATGCAGCAAGACTTTTCCGAGCCTGGTGCAGACACGGTTCCCGGTGAAGACAGCTATTAAGCCTTTGCTAACATAATTGGCAGATCTTTCCTGAAAAGCTAAAGCTCTAGAGCGTAGGTAATACAGTAGCGACCCCCGCAGGGTCAGTGAATTACCAAGCTCTAGAACAGGTCATGAGAAATAAGTTTTTGGTATCTCTAGCAGGGCTGGCGATCGCCTTCATCGGTTTCACTGCTGCGACTGCTACTGTGCCAAATCCTTATCAATGGCTGCTCTTAAGCAAACTAGGCGCTCAACCCAATCCTAATCTTTGCCAAGATGCTGCCGCCATGCGGCGTTATCTGAGTAGTGGTGGCAATCCCAATGCAATGACTACCCTCGGGCAGGGAAGTACTGAGCAGCAAGTCTCTTTATTGGGCTGTGCCAATCCACAGGTAGCAGAGTTGTTGCTGGCTCAGCCAGATTTAGATTGGTATCAAGCCTTATATGATGCTGTGTCCCGCTATAGTGGCAACAGCGGCAAGCTCACGATAGAAACGCTTCTCGAAAAAGGAGCTGATGTCAATCATAAATTTGAGTCCGGCAAGACGCTCCTGCATCTAGCTAAAACGCAAGCGATCGCCCAATTTTTAGTCGCAAAAGGGGCGGAAATTAACGCCAAAGATCTAAACAACAGCACACCCCTGCATGTAGCTGCCACGGATGCGACCACCAGAAACCTCGTTAAGCTACTTTTAGCACAAGGTGCCGAGGTGAACGCCCGCGATCGCGAAGGCAAAACGCCATTACATGCAGCAACAGCAACAATCCAAAATACAGAAACCGTGAAGCTCCTGCTCGCTTCTAGTGCTGAGGCTGGAGCCAAAGCGCAGGACGGCAACACTCCCTTGCATGGAGCCGCCATAATGCGACTTGATGTGGCAGACCTACTACTACGCCAGGGAGCTAACCCAATGGCTAGACGTAGAGATGGGAGAACCCCACTCTCCTTAGCCGCGGAGTTCTCCTCGCCAGCAATGGTAGAACTGCTGCTGAGCCAAGGAACTAATGTCAATTTGCCAGATGGTTATGGCATGACTCTGGTGCATTGGGCAGCAAGATCTAGCCAGGTGGAAACTCTCAAGCTAGTCTTGGCGAGAGAAGCTGATGTCCGGGTTAAGCGCAAAGATGGCATGACTCCTCTAGCGATCGCCGCGCAATTTCCAGACGCGAAAGGAGACAAAATCAAACTGCTGCTGGCCCACGGTGCAGATGTAAATGCCGAGGATAACCAAGGCAAGACCGCCCTACACCATTTAGCTGCCGCCCCGGCTATTGAAAAGAGAAAAGCCTTTGATCTTCTCTTAGCCGCAGGAGCGGAAATTAACGCTAAAGATCGCGCTGGCAATACACCGATACAGTTAGCTAAAAAAGCTGGTCTTCAAGGAGAAATCAGCCTTCTCAGAAGTCGTGGCGCAATTGAATAGAGCCAGCAACTTACAAGACTAATGCGACACCAAACTCTGGTCTATCCGCTTAATTGCCCGCTTAATCAGCCTGACTCCCTTAGGATTACCGTGAGCTAAACATAGCTCTTCGGCTTGCTGCAAGTGATCTAAACCTTGATCCACATCTCCTTGCTTGCTCAATGCTACACCTAGGTTGTAATGAGTTTCCGCAGAATCAGGAGCCAGATCGAGCGCTTCTTGAAATTCCTCGATCGCCTTATCTAGTTTTCCTTGTCGCCCTAGAGCAACACCAATCTGATAATGCATTTCAGCCGAAAGCTCGTAGGTTTGCTCCAAGCTGAAGTGATGAGATCCATGCGTTGCCTGTTGCGGTTGCTGTTGCTGGCGTAGGTGCTCAGCAGCTTTTCTAGCAGCGCTAGTGAGTTGAGCTTGAGATTCCTGCACTTTTTGTTTAGCTGTCTGAGCCGTGTCAGCTAACTTCGCTTGAGATGACTGAACAACCTCCTGAGCTGAGTCAGCCATATGAGTTGCAGAAGTCTTAACTTGTTCAGAAGCATCCTTGACAGTGCTAACTACTCCTTCGATGGCATGGGTGGTACTTGGGCTGTCGTCATTGCTAATGGCCGCTCCAGCAATACCTCCCACCACAGCACCGATCGTGGCTCCGACGCGACCCGCAAATAAGCGTCCAATCGCAGCGCCTGCGACACCACCACTCACAGCCGCCGCAACTGTCGTTGTGACTGGATCTGTGCCGAGTTGCTCAGCCAAAGTATGACTTTCTGCATGGTCCAAGTGGGATGGCGCGGTCGTGAGGTCATCAGCCTCAGAGGGTTGGTTAAAAGGTTGGATGCCACTGCTAGTCATAGTCGTCTCCACTTGCTAAAAATCGGCTCGCTGCGATGTCTCGTCTGATAAATATTTATTATTTGCTTACCAATCTACCGAACTCACGCAGCTAGTTCACCGAGCAAAAGAGAGACTGTTGCAACCTCTGACTCAGCCCACGGTTGTACGCCGGAATAGGCAAAGCTCGGGAAAAGTGAAGTAAGGCGATCGCTCACCAATTGCTCACCAACCGCTCACTGACCCGATTCAATTCTGATTGTTCTTTGCCAGCTAAGAACCGGAGCGCGACGTACTGAAAGCCGACTTTCGCAATTCACAGAACCAGGATGGTTTAAGATGTCTGCTGATGCAATTCTATTTAATTGCTCTTAACGTCCAGCTTAGGGTTGTGCCTCAGCCTAGAGCAGGGAACTTTATGGGAATACTTTATTTCAATCAGTGAATTGGTTGAAGAATTTGAACTGCCGTGGGCTGCATCAAGCCAGTTTTGTTTAGTCCTGTTCTTGTGCGTCTGAAGGAGTGTTCCACCTTTCCATGAGATTTTCGCGACTGTTGCCCTCTGTATGTCATCAGAGCCAAATTCCCAAGCCTCCCTCTTGGAAGTCTTACTACCGCGGTTTTGTAGCTACTGCTGCCTTGACAACCAGCCTCATCAGCCAAACCGTCTGGACCCAACCCCCTCAAGCCCAAGCAGCAGCCTACTGTCAGCTCTCAGCCGAGGCGATCGCGCAAAAAGAAGCAGCTCGCCAAGCAGCCATGAAAGGGGAAGAGAAAGCTAAAGAGCGTTACAAAGCTTTAGTTCGTGAGCATGCAGCACAAATGCAGCAGTGCCGTAGCCGTACTTGGCCGCAAACACAAGCCGTTTGGTTGCGCCTCTACCCTTGCGATCTCCAGCCAGGGGCGCTAGAAAGCGTCATGGATCGCATCATCAATCGTGGCTACAACCAAGTCTATGTAGAAGTTTTCTACAACGGGCAAGTCTTGTTGCCAATGGCGGAGAATCCCACAGCTTGGCCTTCAGTGGTTCGGGTACCAGGTTCGGAAAAAGCTGATTTGCTAGCGCAAGCGATCCAGAAGGGCCGTGAGCGAGGGCTGAAAGTCTATGCCTGGATGTTCACGATGAACTTTGGCTATTCTTACTCGCAACGGCCTGATCGTCAGCAAGCGATCGCTCGCAATGGCAGCGGCGAGACGACAACGACCACCCGCAGTATTTTTGACCCCAACGGGGAAACGGGGGTGGTGATTGCAGATGAAACTTTTATCGATCCTTATAGTATTCAAGCCAAACAAGATTACTACCAGATGGTGCAAGCGGTAGTCCGTCGCCGTCCAGACGGGGTGCTGTTTGACTACATTCGCTATCCCAGAGGCACAGGTGCCGCTTCGATTTCCAGTAAAGTTAAAGACTTATGGATCTATGGCGACTCAGCCCAGCAGGCTCTATATCAACGCGCTTTGAACAATAAAGGTTTAGAGCTAATGCGACGATTCTTGGGTCGCGGGTATATTACGGCGGGCGATGTGGCTGCGGCAGATAAGCTGTATCCCCAAGAGGCAGAGCCGATGTGGCAGGGGCGCACTCCTTCTCGCTTACTTAAGGCATTGCCCGCAGCCCAACGCCAACCCGTGCTGCAACAAGAGTTGTGGCTCTTGACAGTCGCTCACGCGCTGCAAGGAATTGTAGATTTCTTGAACCTGGCGATCTCACAAGTGCAACAGCAAGGAATTGCGTCGGGAGCTGTCTTTTTCCCGGATGGCAATCAGACGATTGGGCAAGGGTTTGATTCTCGATTGCAGCCGTGGGAACGCTTCCCAACTTCGATCGAGTGGCACCCAATGTCCTACGGCGTTTGTGGTGACCCTAGCTGTGTGGTTTCCTTGGTGCGGCGGGTGGTGAGTATGTCTCCTCCAGGGACCAGAATTACCCCCGCGATCGCAGGAGCGTGGGGACAGTCTCTTGGCAACCGTCCATCTCTGGAACTTCAGATGCAAGCGATTCGCCAAGCTGCTCCACAAATTAATGCAGTGAGCCACTTTGCCTATTCCTGGCAAGAACCTCAGTCCGATCGCGATCGCAAATCTTGTAAAGCGAAGTAGAGATAGAGATGGGGCTAGGGCTGGTTATCTCTGGCCCTCTCTGTGGCCCCCTTACTGGCCCATTGGGCGATCGCTTGAGTCAGCCCTGGCAAAGTGTATTCCTGCGCTTCGACCTCGACTCGGCCAAAGCGTTCTAGACAAGTTTTGGAAGTTTGGGGGCCAATAGAGGCAATACAGGCACTTTTGAGTTCATCAATCAGAAATGAATGTCCTAGGGCTGCTTCGACGAGCTGGCAGAAATGCTTCACGGTTTTGGAGCTAGCGAAGGTGATGATATCCACAGAACCGTGTTGTAAAGCATTGAGAGCGGCAGGGGCGATCGCACTAGGGCAACCCGACTGGTAAGCCGCTATCTCCACCACTTCCGCACCTTGAGCGGTGAATTCTTTCACCAGGACTTCTCGCCCCCCACTCTCAACTCTAGGAAATAGAATTTTTGCACCTTGCAGGCTAGCTTCGGGAAAGTGAGCCACCAAGGAATCCGCAACAAAATCGGGTGGAGTGAAATCTGCGTTCAGGCCACGTTGCCCCAGGCTGGCAGCGGTTTTCTGGCCCACGACGGCAATTTTGACTCCTGCCAAGGTCCGCGCATCCTTGCCTTGAGCGGCCAAACGCTCAAAAAAGTAATCCACAGCGTTGGTTGAGGTGAGCACCAGCCAGTTAAAGGTAGAGAGCTGGGCGATCGCTTGATCTAACTCATCCCAACTCGACGGTGGACCAATCTCCAAAGCGGGCATTTCTACCACTTGGGCACCAATGGCTTGCAAGCGATCGCAAAACTCGCTCGACTGACCCACCGAGCGAGTCACTAAAACGGTCTTACCCGCGAGGGGCAGTGGGGTTGTTAGGGCTTGTTCAGGAGTGCTAACCACAGTTTCAGTTGTAGGTAACAGAGAATGCAGCACCAAACCGTTCACAGAGTTTGGCTGTGTATCATTCTGCCTGTTTATGGGCGATCGCAGGTAGTCCCGTAGTCCCACAACTTCACCAATGGTAATTACGCAAGGAGACAGAGACACCCCTGTTGTTTGCGCCACAATGGTTGCCAAGGTGCCCACCCAAACTTGTTGCTGGGGTCGTCCTGCCCAGCGCACGATCGCGATCGGGGTATCGGATGATTTTCCTTGTTGCTGCAACCGCGCCACAATCTCAGCTAAGTTTCTGCCACCCATTAGTAAAGTGAGGGTTTCGATTTGAGCTAAAGCAGACCAATTGAGTGCTTCTAGGTCGTGAGCGGTGGCGACAGCAAAGCAGCGGCTCAAGGTTACATCGGTGAGGGGAATGCCTGCAAATAAAGGGGCCGCGATCGCAGAAGAAATCCCTGGCACGACTTCAAACGCACAATCAGCCGCAACCAAAGCCTGAATTTCTGAAGTAGAGCGACCAAAGATAAACGGATCACCACTTTTCAATCGCACTACTTGTTTTCCTTGCAGGCAATGCTCCACCAACAGGCGATCGATCTCAGCTTGAGGTGTACTCGGTTGCCCACCCCGCTTGCCCACATTCAGTTTCAAGCAGTTCTTTGGGACGAATTGCAGTAACTCTTCCTCGGCCAAGGCATCGTAAACCAGCACCTCAGCTTGCGTCAGCACTTGGTAGCCGCGCACCGTCAGGTAAGCCACATCCCCTGGCCCCGAACCAATAAGATAAACCTTGCCGTTTTTCTGAATCATGGTCATCGCGTTAAGGCATAGGAATACACATCACGGGGTTCTTGGCTGAGGTTCTGCAGAATCATAAAGCGACGCAACACGCCCTCTTGCATCATGCCTGCTTTCTCCATCACTCTTGCTGAAGCAATATTTTCTACATCACACTGAGCTTCAATGCGATAGAGCTGTGGTAGCGCTAAACCAGCCTTCAACACAGCCCGCAACGCTTCGGTTACATATCCTTGACCCCAAAACTGACGGGCTAAAACGTACCCAACCTCAGCTCGGTGCCCTTCTAGTCTTAGCTCAATCATGCCTAGAAGCTGACCATCCTCGGCACGAGTCATGATCCAGGGAAAGCGATCGCCTTGATGCCAAGCTGCCAAACACTCAGTTAAGAATGCTTGGGTTTCAGTAATAGACTGATGGGGTTGCCAAATCAGGTAGCGCGTCACTTCTGGATCCTGGGCATAAGTTTGAAAGATTGCATTAGCATCCTCCAGCCTTGGAGGCCGCAGCAGTAACCGTTCTGTATAAAGGGACTTGGGCAACAAGGAAAACTCCAACTTCAAACTTAAAAGAGGCTAAGTTGGGCGGGAGGCTGGTCGAAGCTATCCCACGGTAGGGCAGGGACGGGTACGCCTTGTTTTTCGAGTAGGTGTTGAAAGGCGCGGGCATAACCGGGCGATCGCGCTTCTTGGGGACAGTGCATAAAGAAATAAATGCGAGTGCCTTGACGCAGCCACTGGTCTACATGCGTGACCCACTCCGCCCAATATTCCTCATTAACTTCGCGCTCTGGATGGTTGATGAAGCGAACCAAACTAAACGGAGCGGTCACACTAGGTTGCAGCGGAAGTTTAGGTTTGCGTCGTTCGGAATTGAGCTGCGGGTCAGTGGGGCCATTGTAGACAGCGCGAGTGTCAAGCAAAACTCGCCCTACACCTAAATTTTCCAGAAGAGTAGTAAGTTGCGTGGCGTGAGTTGGCTTAAACCAATCCAAGTGGCGCACTTCTAGGGCCAAGGGAGCGGTTTCGCGCGGCCACGCTTGGAGGAAAGCGGTAAGGTCATCCAGCCAAGCAGGACTGTAACTGGGTGGCAACTGCACAAACATTGGTCCCAAGCGATCGCCCAACCCCTGCATGTGTTCTAGAAAGCCTAAGGCTGCGGGAATTTGGGGTGCTAACAAGCCTTGGTGGGTAATGTCGCGGGGTAACTTGAGGCAAAACTCGAAGCCAGGAGGAGTTTCAGCCGCCCATCGCGCTACCGTTTCCGCATCAGGCACCGAGTAAAACGTGGTGTTGCCTTCAACGGTGGTGATGCGGCGACTATAAAGTTGCAGGAAGTCGGTAGGGCGACTTTTCAGGGGAAACAAATCACCCACCCAATTTTTGTAAGCCCAAACGGCACAGCCTAGAAAAAAGTTCATGTTTTTGATCCTAGACTGAAACCTCCCTCCGGTTTCACTAAGACCCACTTCACATTTTCGCTTTTCAAGCCTGGGAACGTCTGGAATCTCTAGAGCAAGTAGTTAAAACGGAGAGGGTGGGATTCGAACCCACGGTCTCTTTCGAGACACTCGATTTCAAGTCGAGCGCATTCGACCACTCTGCCACCTCTCCAGGCGTTTGGTTAAGGTGCCAATCCATTTAGAGGAACCCAAACCGAAGAATATTCTAACCCGTTCGGCTGCAAACTGTTAGGTTTTTGTTGCAATCCGGTATTTTTCCTACACTGCTTCGGCTACGGCATTGGTTTTGCGGTACATCAATTGCTCTGAAACCACCTCAAAGTCTTGATTCACCCAAACCAAAGACGCTTGCTCTACCACTCCCGCTTGCAGAGAAACCAAAGAGAAATTGCGTAAGCGATCGCCCTCTACCTGCTTAATCCGAGGCACATTGGCGGCGTTGAGATAAACAGTGCCTTTAGCGTCTTCATAGACAGACGTTCTTAAGCGCTCTCTGGTGTGGCGCAGGTTGTGGTGCATGTGCCCAAAAGCTACCAAGGGCACTGCTTTACCAAGGAGATGAGTTTGAGCGATCGCGGCAGCAAAGTCAGGATCGCCATAATCTCCCCCAATGGGCATCCAATCTCGGCCACAAGGGTCTTCTGGGCGATCGCCGAGTCCGGTAGGGCCGCAGTGACCTAAGAAAATCACCGTTTCGTAAGCTGTACTTTGGACTGCTTCTAAAATCTTGGCAGTGGATTCTTGGAAACTGGTCACTCCATAGCGATCGCGGTAGAACTGTTCGTTTTTCCAAGAGGAACCACCCCAGCTAAACGGACGACTTCCAACGACGGTTAAGTTAAAAGCGGGGAAGTCGAGCTTGCTGTACCCAACATGGGTTTCACCAAGCAAATCTAGCTGGTCTTGCACCCAGTCTTCTTTGGTTCGATCGTAGGGACACTTTTTTCTACCCCAGTCGGAGGCGCTATACCAAGCGTCGTGGTTACCCATGATTGCGGCTTTGGGTAAGTCTACGGCAGCGATCGCGCGTACCACTTCCACGGATTCATTGCCGAAGTCCCCCACAAATAGCGCTAAATCCACGCCTAAGTGCTTCAGGGCTTGCCCATCCTCAGCTTCCCAAGCATCGTGGACATCACCAATAACTGCAATTTTGATGGTTTGGTTGCGATCGCTCTGACTGCTCATGCCTATTCCTTTTCGTCGCTAGGGGCTGACCGAAACAACCCCTTTTCCAGCATAGGCAAGCATCGGGCGTTTTAACAGAACTTTAGGGCAGAGTTATGGAAAAGCAACAGCTTACATACAGACTAAGAAACAAGTTTATTAAGGTCTAGGCTTTCCTTGACTATTCATAGGTCGTCTAAACCTATATCTACCTCTCTCATTTGCTGCTTCCTGTACAGAGCTATAGCACCATTTAGGTACGATGGAGTCATATTCTTTGTCTGAAGGTTTCCAGATAATTCCATCGTAACCGTCTTCTTTTTTGTTCAGAGTCACCTTGATGAGATAGCCAGGTCTACATCTCGGTGGATCAAATCGATCATCTGGAGGACAACCACCTGTAAAATTTTCTCTTTTGCGTTGTTCATACAACCAAGCTTCTCGCTCAGCAGCGGCCTGTGACTCTTTGTTTTTTGCGGCTTGCCTAAGTGCCTCATGTTGAGTTTTTAATTTAGCTTCTCTCTTTAATTTCTCCTGATAAACCTTCCATTCTTGTCTTTTTTGGTCAGCCTCTGCTTGCTCTCTTCTCTCTTCAGCCTCCTTACGCTGTTTTTCTAATTCCTGTAATTTCCTTTGCTGCCTAGCATAAGCTTCGCGCTGAACTACTACCCTCTCAGTGGCTACATGGTCAGCTTGATTAATATTAATAAGAACTGACTGAAGCTCCGAAATCTGCTCAACTAGCTTCGGATTATTCTCAAATACTCTTTGAGCCTTATGAAGTTGTTCCAAACGTTGCTCAAGCCTGCTACCTGAAAGAGTAGATATCTCGTTAAGGTTATACTCAGAGATAGTTTGAAGCGCTGTTGAAATTCGCTTATTTGCAAAGTTTTCCGCCTCTGTATATTGAGGCGCTAATATAGAGAACATGCCTGCTGCTAGGGTTGCAAGGATAATTGCTGCTATTAGTAAAGGAACCTGCCACCAAAGTATATAGCCGGAAGCGCATAGTGCAGCAGTAACAAGGATAAGTTCAAACCAGGCTTTTGCTCCCCCTTGTACGGAGAATATACCCAGTGTAAATAGCCTTACTAGGATTTCGAGCAGTAAATAGATTGGTTGTGCTACATATATCTGACTTGTTTGCCTTCTAAGCACTATTCTTTGATATCCTCAACCTTTACTTAGGCTTTTGTGGCTTCAGATAGTAAGTCCTGGTTCGGTTAGGGTCATTATTCAGATTTATGGTGTATCTTGCAGTCTTGAATCCTTCCTTAATAAGAGTGATCTCAATATCTCTTCTAGCTGGAATGTCTATTTGAACGAATCCATCTGTATTAGTTTTCCTAACCTCCGGTGCTCCTTTGGATACTAGTCTGACCTCTACATTTTCTAGAGGTTTAGCGGTGTCTGACACTACGATGATGTCAACGTTTACTAACTCTGTAGCAGCTTGTTTGGGATTACTTTGTTCGGAGGTTTGTTGTTCACTAAGTTTAGGTATCTCTATTAAACCTGCAACTACAAGAGCTAGGAAGATTAAACCAAAGCAAATTTTAATAAATAAAGGCCAATCTTTAATATTTTGCACCGATCGCCACCTTTAAGACCCTATCCCTGCTCAATTAGCTATTGATAAGCTATTCAATAGCTGATAACGCCCTCATGTAGAAGCTATATCAAGAATTGAGATTGTTTAACCATTATTCAAACTAAGATTTTAAGCCTCAATACTCTATTTAGGGTGATTGGACTAGCAAACTTTCCGCTAGTACTTACAGAAAGCGCAATTATTTCGAAGCTTTCAATATTTTCTTTAGGAAGTTTGACAATATATATTCTGCATCATGGTGCGATAGGGGTAACACAGCAATACGTTTTGGTAAAAAACACTATAATTGAAGTACAATAAGATACTTTACACTTCTTTGCACTCTAGGCGGCTTGCAACTGTGTTTACCACTGCCCTTCCTCAGCAACGCTCCAACCCATCCACCGCTTTTCCTCAAGACTTGTTCGCAGCGATTCAAGCGCTGAAGCAAGAACTAAACGCCATTATTCTGGCTCATTACTACCAAGACCCAGACATTCAGGATGTCGCTGACTACCTGGGGGATTCACTGGGCCTTTCGCAACAAGCCGCCCAAACTGATGCGGATGTGATTGTGTTTGCTGGCGTTCACTTTATGGCGGAAACTGCCAAAATTCTCAACCCTAACAAGCTGGTGTTGCTACCCGACTTGGACGCGGGTTGTTCCTTGGCAGACAGTTGCTCACCCCAAGCCTTTGCCGAGTTCAAAGCGGCCCACCCGAATCATTTAGTGGTGTCTTACATTAACTGCACCGCTGAGATTAAGGCGATGAGCGACATCATCTGCACCAGCTCCAATGCGGTCAAGATTGTGCGCCAAATCCCGGAAGACCAACCGATTATCTTTGCACCCGATCGCAACTTAGGTCGTTATGTGATGGAACAAACCGGGCGAGATTTGGTGTTGTGGCAAGGAAGCTGCATGGTACACGAAACTTTTTCTGAGAAGAAGATTGTGCAGTTGCAGATGGAACATCCTGATGCGGAAGTGATCGCTCACCCGGAATGTGAACCTGCAGTACTGCGTCATGCTCAATACATTGGTTCGACTACGGCATTGCTGAAGTATGCAAAGCAAAGCGATCGCCAAGCTTTTATTGTGGCGACGGAACCGGGGATTATTCACCAAATGGAGAAGCAAGCCCCTCACAAGCGGTTTATTCCTGCACCGCCGATGAATAATTGTGCCTGCAATGAATGTCCTCACATGCGGTTGAATACGCTGGAGAAGTTGTATTTGGCGATGAAGCAGCGATCGCCGGAGATTACGTTGCCCGAAGATGTGCGGGTAAGAGCACTGCGTCCGATTCAGCGGATGCTGGAGATGAGTTAAACGTCTTTCTTTAGTTAAATATCTTTGAGAAATCCGAGCCTTGGGGGCACTCGCTCCCAAACCTCCGCTGAGGGACGGTTGCGTCCCCCAGACTCCCTCTAAACGAACGTAACGGTAGTGTTTCGAGGCTTGAGGTCTTACCTCTTAACTTCTGGCTCCCCCTTCCCTCTAGGGAAGGGGGCTGGGGGGTTAGGTTCTTTACCCATTAATAAAGTGCTGAATTTGCACGACTAACAGCTCGACAATGCCGTCTTGAGTTTCGAGGCTGGTTTGGGCTTCGGCTTCAACTCGCTGGACGGCGTCGGGTGACAGGTTTAGTAGGCTTTTTAGGCGTTCGTAGGCTTTGGCTTCTTCTTCGTTGATTTCCGGTTCGTTGGGGGTGCGAGCGCTGGAGCGGATGACTTCGTAGCCTAGGCGTAGCACTAATTCGCGTTCTTCCTGTCGATCGAGTTTTGGGATGATCTCTTCTAGGGGAATGTTTTGAAGTAGATAGTCTCGCAATTCCTGTTGCAATCTCTGCTGCTGTTTAGGGTCGTTGGCAAACAGGCGGCTGAATTGGTCGAGCATGAGGTCAATTTCTTCGGTAGCCAGGTGGCCGTCAGACCAAGCCATTGAAGCCACAGCTCGCAACAGATTCATCTGGCGAGGGGTAATGGATGGGGGCGGTTGAGTCGGCATGATTTCCCTCCCATCGGGAAGCGTCAAGAAGTGGACAAACATCAAATGCTTGCCCTCACGCTAACATACAACTCCTGAGACGCTGAAGGAGTTGATGTGCTTCTTAATGAGTTCTGGGATTGAGCTAGGCGATCGCTTTGAGTGGAACTCCTAACCAGCTCACAAAGTTTTGTTCTTGAGCGGCTGAGGGGTTTTCAACTGCGACAATCTGGTAACGGGTAGGGCGGGTTTCCGCTAAGGTAACGGTGCTGCTGCGTAGCTCGTCTTGATGGAAGTGGGTAATCTCGACGCTTTGTCCGGGTTGATAGTCTTTAAGGCGATCGCTTAGTTGGTCGGCACTGATCCGGAAGCCGTTGATCGCCAGCAATTCATCTCCAGCATCAATCCCTGCTTGCTGAGCAGGTGAGCCTGTTTCGACAAACTTGATCAGCTCACGGCTATTCTCGGTTTTGGCGGTTAAACCTAGGAATGGGGGTTGGTCGTCGCTTTCGTTTTCGGTTTGCAAGCGCAAGCCAAAGGGCTCCAGGAAGGCATCAAAGGGGAGTTCTTCGGTGCCATCAATGTAGCGGGCAAAGAAGTCGGACAAGTCGGTGTCAGCAACAGCTTCTATCGTGACTTTTAGTTGCTCTGGTGTGAAACCAATTTCGTCTTTGCCAAACTGTTGCCACATTTGTCGCAGCACGTCATCAAGCGATCGCTGGTTTGCGTGCCGTTGCCGAATCAGCAGATCCAGCAAGAATGACACCATTTCGCCTTTGAGGTAATAGGAGATTTGCGAGTTGGCGCTGTTGGCGTCGGGGCGATACAGCTTGATCCAGGCATCAAAGCTGGATTCACTGGCGGGCTGGACTTGCCGACCAGGTGTGGTTTGCAGGCGGGTAATTTCTTTGCTTAAGTTGCTGAGCAGGGTTTTGGCGTCGTAAATCTCAGCTCGGAAGGGGATGTTGAGGTCGTAATAGCTGGTGGTGCCTTCGCTAAACCACAGTGAAGTGGTGTAGTTTTCTTGCTCGTAGTCAAATACTTCTAGTGCCTTAGGCCGAATCCGCTTGACGTTCCACAAATGGAAGAATTCGTGCGCGACTAACTGCATGAACCGCTGATACTTCTCTTTCGCGCGGAAGGCAAAGCGGGGGTAGTTGAGCGAGCAAGCGTTTTTGTGTTCTAAGCCGCCGTTGCCTTGGGGGGATAGGTGTAGCAAAAATAGGTAGGAGTCGTAGGGTAGGCCACCGAATAGCTCAGCTTCTACGTCGATAATTTTTTGTGTGTCTTGAATAATCCGCTCAGGGTCTGTATTGCCTTGGCCCCAAATCACGAGTTGATGAGGCTTACCCTGGGCTTCAAATTCGTACAGGGCATGGGTGCCAATTTCAAACGGGCTATCGACTAGAGTGTCAAAATCAGCCGCGTAGAAGGTATTGACTTGACTTGGTACGGTAGGGAGTGGAGTCGCGACTTGCCAGTTGGGGGAGGGAGGGGCGATCGCAACTTGAATCGGTTGGTGCTCAAATCCGGGCAGGTAGAAGAACAGCGCAGCTCCGTTAAAGTAGCCGTGGGTACCGTCTAGATGGTTGGTGCGGACAGATAGCTCGTTGGCAAAGACGCGATAGCGAACGGTAATTTCTGACTGACCCACCGTGTCTACTTGCCAATGGTTTTTGCTGACTTTGCGCCAAGGCAAAGCCTTTTGACCTGTCGCGCTAAAGTTTTGCAGATGTTTGGCGTATTCACGCACCAAGTAGGAACCAGGCGTCCAGACAGGTAGCTTTAGATCCAAAACTGCTGAGGCCCATCCTTGTACTTGCAAGGTGACTTCAAACAGGTGAGTTTGGGGGTTGGGCATTGCCACCTGGTAGCGAATCTCCAGGTTGGTGCGGGGTGAGTTGCTAGGGCGCGTCTGCGTCGCTTCAGTCATAGTGGATAGTTAAGCAGCAAGAAGTGTCAGCAAGGGTTTGAGCTAGCAGCTCTAGCGAGCCTAAGGCATTACTCAACCCATCCCTTCAGGGTAGGTCATTCTGCAAAACTTGGCGGTTTAGGCTTTGCCAGCTAGATGGGCCAGTTGTTTCTGATGCACCAAATGAACTACTTGGTTCGCTGAGTCAATTTTGATCCACCCTTTGTCATTGAGTTTTTCCATAATCTTGGCGGTTTCTTCTACGCCAATGTCAGCCACGTCTGCCAAGTCTTGAAAGGGAATATTGAAGATCTCGGTGCCTTTGTTAGAGGCTTGACCGTAATTTTCGCCCAGAGAAACGAGGGTATTGGCGAGTTTGACGGCAGGAGGCTGATGCCGCATTTGAAACCGGATGTTGGTTTGCCGCAGCCGTCGCACCATCAGTTGCAGCATGCGATGGTGAAGCTGGGAGTCTTTGAATAAGGTTTGGATAAATCGCTGGGCCGAGATGCTCATTAGCTGAACGGCTGAGAGAGCGATGACATCGGTGGAGCGGGGAGATTCGTCCAAGATGGCCATTTCACCGAAGAAGTCCCCTTGACCCAAAATTGCCAAGGTCAACACATCTTCTCCAGCGTGACGACGCACTTTCACCCAACCGGAAACCACAAAGTAAACCGCGTTACCCCAAGCGTCTTCCATTAAAACCGCACGGCCCGCTGGGTAGTCGTGTTCTGTGGCAATGGACATGAGCCATTCCAAGGTTTCGGGGTTGGCGGCGTTAAAGAGAGGAAAAAGCTCGTTAAAAGCTTCAGTCTGCATGAAGGATCTTTAGGATAGGACGTAGGATTAGCAGCAATTCAAAACTAGAAAACCGAGGCTCTAGAGGGAGCAGTGAAGATGCTGTTCCTCTCTACGATGATAGGGCGGGTGGATGTAGCTAAAGCGGGAATTTACGGATTCTTGAGTGTGGGTCTCGGTAATATTAGCGATCGCTAGGTAGCAGAGTTTAGGAGTCAAAGTCCTAGCTTTTGCTGTCTAGCCTGTTCCTTCTATGTTACAGCTTGCGGTTGAGGGCTTGAGTGAGAGTCTGTTGCTAAGGTTCATGAAGCACCCTAAAGAATATTTTTGAAATAAGAAATATTTGATGCTTTGGTGGACGGTGGAGGGGCTGTTGGTGTTTCTCAGTGTGAAAGATCAATGGGTTTGATGAGATTACTTTGACTAAATCCGAGCCCTTGGGGGCACTCGCCCCCAAACCCCCGCTGAGGGACGGTTGCGTCCCCCAGACCCCCTCCAAAAGTGGTTTTTTGGCTTTAACCGTAATAAGCAGGTTCGTTGCCTGGTTTCCATTTGATGTTGCAGCCGATGCTGGGCATTTGGTCGGGATTGATCGGTTGGTTGGCTAGGGCAGCGTCGATCGCGGCTCTGAGGTCTTGGCCTGTAACGGGTTTGTCGTTTCCGGGGCGGCTGTCATCGAGTTGGCCGCGATAGATCAGTTGGCGGTTAGCGTCAAACAAGAAGAAGTCGGGGGTGCAGGCGGCGGTGTAGGCTTTGGCGATCGCTTGGGTTTCGTCGTAGCACAGGGGGAAAGTGAACCCAAGAGTTTGGGCCATTGTTTTAAGGGATTCGGGGCCATCATCGGGATATTTCTCGGCGTCGTTGGCGCTGATGGCGATGATGCTGAGGTTTTGGGTAGCGTAGTCTTGGCCGAGTTGGGCGAGTTGATCTTGAATGTGCTTGACGAAGGGGCAGTGCTGACAAATGAACATGATGAGTAGGGCTTGTTTGTCAGCAAAAGTGGATAAGGAAATGGTTTGACCAGACACGACATCGGGCAACTGAAAATCTGGGGCTTGGGTGCCTAGTGCCAGCATGGTAGAAGCGGTGCGGGCCATGTGATCAACTCCTTACAATTCATCTTGAACACCCTTGGCATCTTAACGCCTTCGCTTGGGAAGTTGAGCCAATGGCTTGTAATGTGCTCTAGAGAAACGGTAAAAATTAGAAGCCACGTCGTCTTTGTTTTGTAGCCCGATTGATCATGAAGCTATTTGTTTATCACACGCCTGAGTTGGTTCCGTCTGACGCAATTCCCGATTGCGCGATCGCGATTGATGTCTTGCGAGCCACCAGCACAATGGCGACGGCCTTGGCGGAGGGTGCGGAGGCGGTGCAAGTGTTTAGTGACTTGTCAGAGTTGCTGCAAGTGAGTGAGCAATGGCCTGCTGAACAGCGAATTCGTGCTGGGGAGCGGGGCGGTGCAACGGTGGAAGGATTCGATATGGGTAACTCTCCGTTGGACTGCACTGCTGCTCGCGTTCAGGGGCGACGGTTGTTCATCAGCACAACTAATGGCACTCGGTGTCTGCAAAAGGTGCAAAAGGCGAAGACGGTATTGGCGGGGGCGCTGATCAATCGTCGCGCAGTGGCTAATTATCTACTAGCACAACAACCAGAAACGGTCTGGATTGCGGGTTCTGGCTGGGAAGGTAGTTATTCGTTGGAAGATACGGTCTGTGCTGGGGCGATCGCGCATACGGTCTGGACGGAAAGTGGAGCCAAGCTGGATGAGTGGGCGGGCAATGATGAAGTAGTTGCGGCGATCGCGCTTTATACGCAATGGCAAGACCGCTTACTAGAACTACTGCACCACGCTAGCCACGGTCAGCGTCTCCTCCGTCTCAATTGCCATGAAGATCTGAAGTACTGCGCTACAGCGGACATTTTGGATGTATTGCCAATTCAGCGAGAGATTGGAGTCTTGGTTAGCAAGTAACTGCATCTGGTGCTAGCTCTAGGGCTGGCTCAATCTAGCCACTGCCTGCCAATCAAATTTATCGGCTTTGGGCAGTGGTTGAGGATCAGAAGGTGAGCAACCAAACATCCATCATCTAGCGCAGAGAAGTCAGTTGCTTTGCTGATGAGTTGCACCCATGAGTCATTAGATGATGACAATTGGAAACCAATACTGGTTACGTGACGGTTCGAACCACCATGAATAATGTTTCTGATTTGGTTGTATCTAGAGGCTGTCTCTTAAAAACAGAAACCATTAATGATCAAGAGTTTTACTGGCTAGAGAGTCCGCATTTTACTAGCAAGCTCTACAGCAATCTAGAAGAACTAACCGCTTTAGTCCAAACGCTACCCATTACCTTCAGCTCTGCTCAGCACTATTGGGATGATAGCTTCCGCTGTAGATTTCGCTTCAAGAGCTAGCTGTAATACTTTGGACTCAATCCGCAAGGTCTTGTTGTTAATTGAGCTGAAGAAACTTTCGTAACTGGTCCGCGATCGCTTGCTTAGAGTGTCTCCCAGAGCTGTAGTACGAAGTAAGAGGGAGGAGGCGATCGCCGACGGTAAACACCAAGCTGACTCGGTAGGTGCTGCCATCACTATCCCGCGATTCTTCAACTCGCACAGCTTCAATCTCGTGGATTCGGCGCTCAGAAACTTTAGTGCCCAACAGGCCATGACGTTTGAGCATCAGGCTATCTGAGCTTCGGTCAAATTCGCAAACGACAATTTCGCCCATGCCAATGGCGACAGCAAGCCCCGCGATGACAAAAACGCTGCCGAACATAAACATAAACCAGCGGTCATCCTGTTGAAGCGTTAAGGATGAGGCTTGAGGACTGCTGAGAAAAGTACTGATTTGGGTGGCAATTTCTTGCTTGCCATTTTCTCCAGAGCTGTAGTAGTCGGTGAAAGGAACCTCGCCTTGGTTGGTTACCAGCACGACTCGAAAGGTATCCCCATCGCTACTGCTACTCCGTTCCACTTTGGCGCTCTGCAAGCTATCAAGGGCCGTCTCTTGAGCAGCCAAGCCCAGTAGTCCTGCGGCTTTGAGCTGACAATTACTCTGTACAGGTGCAGTACGGTTACAGTTGAGCGTGACGACCTTGCCAAAAGTTGCGATCGCCGCTAAACCAGCCCCGGCAAATATGAGACCAAATAGCCATAACCAGATGGGGCGGTGCAACAGAGTTAATTGATTCGGGGTTTTTTTGACAACTTTCATGGCTACTTAGAAGCCTGGATTTGATCAGCGTGCCCAGGTTACTCCTAAGGAATTCAACGTCAGACATGAAGTTTCCCGAACTGCTGGATGAGCTGAGTCGCAATACGCTGAGCGGCACCAGGGGTACCCATGCGATGCTGGCCGTTATCTGCAATGATTTGCAGGCGATCGGGGTTACTGAGTAAAGCTTCGATCGCTTTTGGTACTTGAGCAGGTTGCTGGACTAGCGTGATGGAACAGCCTAACAAGCGAGTTTGAGCTTCGGCAAAGGCAGGCGTAAATTGCGGCCCTTGCCCGGGTAGAGTGATCGCAGGTTTGCCTAAACCGACAAATTGCTCGGTGGCGGTGCCTGCCATCGCGATCGCTAGATCTGCTAAGTGCAAGCAGTCGTTAAAGGCTTGTTGGGTAAGGACTAACGTGGCTTTGCGTTGGATAAAGCGCAGCGCAGTTGGGTCAGAACTAAAAATATGATTGGTGGTGCTGAGTCGCCAAGCTTGAGCTTCTAAGGGTTCGCGCAGCTTATCCAAATCTAAGCCAGGGGCGATCGCGCCTAGAAATAGCAGGGGGCGATTGGGAAAGGTTTCGAGTATTCTGGCGATCGCTTGGATGATTTGGTGCCAGTTGGCGTAGGCTTCGGGGGGCCGAGAACCGGGCAACAGGGCAATGGTCAGGGGTGGGTTTTCTTGGCTTTTGGTAGCGATCGCAGCGGCACTAGGCTCCAAGCTGTCCATCATCGGGTTGCCGAGGTCGAAAGCGGGAATTGACCATCGCTTCAGACCAGCAGTAGTTAGGTTGTCTCTCGGGAAAACCGCTCGGCATTTAGGGCGGCTCATCAGCCAACGTTCCCAAGGCAAATAAACCGAGCCTGACCAAGCCTCCATTTTTTCAAACCAGGAATTCCGGGGCAGTGGGCCTACTTCATCGCGCAGATAATATTCTGACTTGGCCGTGCCCACAAAAGCGTAGGGAGCACCACTCAGCCAAGCGAATAACAGCGGCACAATATCGCCCACTGCCAGAATGACTCCTCCTTCTTTCGCCCAAGTTTTCACGATTTTGATCTGCGCTAGCGTCAGTTGCAGCAAGCCGCCTTTGACGTCCCGCGCCAATTGCCGACCATCCATATAGACAAAGCCACCGGAGGGCATGGGTTTGACGGGACCAACGATCGCAATGTTGTGGTTGATATAAGCTTGACCTTTGCCGACGAGGGGAAGCGCGGCAATTTCTGGCGCTTGCGGTTGTTGCTGCAAGGCTTGCAAGATCCGCACCGCGATCGCATCTTCTCCGTGACCGTTACTTAGGCAAAGTATCTTCATCTGGTTCAATTAGCAGGCGTAGCAAATTGTAGCAGGCGGCTCTCTATGAAGAGGCAGGCCAAGCCTCACAACTCTTCTAGACTATCTCAGGGGCTGGCAACTACCGCCAATTGGCTGCAAGACGACCACCGAGATTTTGGTAAGCTAAGGAGTCTCTGGAGCCACGCTCACCCGCGATCGCCCCTTCAAGTTCTCACCAAGTTCTCGCCAAGTTCTCGCCTCTGCACCTGCGATCGCCATCAGCGGGGTAGCGAGGCAATGGGTAGCCAAGATGGAATCAATGTCAGCGAACCTCCTAGCCACACCAACTCAATTCTCCTCACTAGAACAAGCGCTGAAACATTTCTTCGGCTATGAAACGTTTCGTCCGGGCCAGCGTGAGATTGTGGAGTCTGCCTTAGAAAACCGGGATGCTTTGATTGTGATGCCCACAGGCGGCGGCAAATCCCTCTGCTTTCAATTGCCTGCCCTGCTCAAACCTGGTTTAACAGTGGTGGTGTCGCCGCTGATCGCCTTGATGCAAGACCAGGTGCAGGCATTGCAAGACAACGGTATTGGGGCCACGTTCCTCAACAGTAGCTTGCATCCGATGGAGGCGCGATCGCGGGAGGTGGCGATTTTAGATGGCGAGATCAAACTGCTTTATCTGGCTCCAGAGCGGTTGTTGAATGAGCGGTGCTTGCCGTTTTTAGACTATGTGCGATCGCGTTTAGGCATCGCTGGTTTTGCCATCGACGAGGCTCACTGTGTTTCCGATTGGGGCCACGACTTTCGTCCGGAATATCGCCAGTTACAGCAATTGCGGCAGCGCTACCCAGATGTACCCATCATGGCTCTGACCGCCACAGCTACAGAGCGGGTACGGCAAGACATTATCGAACAGTTGTGGCTGCAAGAGCCTTACATTCACACCGCCAGCTTCAATCGGCCCAATCTTTACTACGAAGTACGGCCCAAACCCAGCCCAAAGCAAGCTTACAAGGAATTGCTAAACCAGGTTCAACAAACCGATGGTTCAGGAATTATTTACTGTCTCAGCCGTCGCAAAGTCGAAGAATTGGCCAGCAAGTTGCAGCAAGATGGCGTGGAAGCATTGCCCTATCATGCAGGGTTGAGCGACGAAGCCCGTGCTACGAATCAAACTCGATTTATTCGAGATGATGTGCGGGTAATGGTGGCGACGATCGCCTTTGGCATGGGCATTAATAAGCCCGATGTGCGGTTTGTGATTCACTACGACTTGCCCCGCAGCATCGAAAGCTATTACCAGGAATCGGGCCGTGCGGGGCGAGACGGAGAACCTGCTCACTGTACGTTGTTCTTTGGCCTAGGTGACATCAAAACGGTTGAGTATTTGATTGATCAAAAAAACGATGCGCAGGACCAGTTAATTGCACGACAACAGTTGCGGCAGGTCGTGGGGTATGCCGAGGGCACTGTCTGTCGCCGCACGATTCAACTCAGCTATTTTGGCGAAGGTTTTCCGGGGGACTGTGGCAATTGTGATCATTGCCTGTACCCACAACCGATTGAAGACTGGACGATTGAAGCGCAAAAGTTTCTCTCTTGCATTGCTCGCTGCCAAGAGCGTTTTGGCATGAACCACATTATTGATGTGTTGCGCGGCTCGAAAAATCAAAAGGTTTTACAAAATAATCACGACAAACTCTCCACCTACGGCATTGGCAAAGATAAGACCGCTGATGCATGGCGAATTTTAGGGCGGGCGTTGCTGCACCAAGGCTTAGTTGAAGAAACCAGCGACGGCTATTCGGTGCTTAAACTCAATGCCCAAAGCTGGGAGATCTTGAAGAAGCAGCGATCGCTCTTAATTGCTGTGCCTCCCACCTCCACTTACAACGACGAACCAGATGACGATGGCTTCAGAGCCGATGTAGAAGTGCTGTTTCAACGGTTGCGATCGCTGCGGAAGCGATTGGCCGATCAGCAAGCTGTGCCACCCTATGTGGTTTTTAGCGATTCCAGCTTGAAACTGATGGCCCAACAACAACCCCAAACCTTGACCGAGTTCGCCCAAATCTCCGGAGTCGGTAGCCGCAAGCTAGAGCAATATGGCGAAAAATTTACGGCTGAAATCCGGGCTTATCGGCAAGAACAAGGCTGAGTTTAGCAGGCCAAGTTGAACGATGATCTCTCTTGGTGCTGATTAACAAGCAAATTTCCTGAGGCTAGTCTGATGGCGACCAGCACAAGCCTAGAGTGATATTCATGACAGCCAATCCTCCCCAAACTCCCTTGGATAGTCCGAACCCATTAGATAGGGCAAACCAGAAGGGCGATCGCAAATCAGTTGTTGCCGCTGGAGTTTTGTTCGGCTTGGGGTTTAGTGGATTTTTTGATGGCGTGGTTCTGCACCAAATTTTGCAGTGGCATCACATGCTCACCAGTGCAGGCTATGCCGATACCACCGTGGCGGGGCTAAAGCTGAATACCCTAGCAGACGGACTGTTTCATGTCGTCACTTATGCTTTTACCCTCAGCGGGCTAGTGGTATTGTGGCGGGCTTTAGAGCGTGGTAATTTGGCCTGGTCGTCAAAAGTGTTTGGGGGAGCCTTGCTGATTGGAGCGGGGACATTTGATGTGGTAGAGGGCATCATTGATCACCACATTTTAGGTATCCACCACGTCAAATCAGGTCCTAATGAATTGGCCTGGGATTTGGCGTTTCTCGCGTTGGGAGCGACTTTAGCCATTCTGGGTTGGCTGCTGCTACGCGCTGGTCAGCAACAACCAACTTACAAATAAAGCAACGCTAGCTTTACTGCTGAGTGGCAGAGCGGCCTTGCTTGGACAGCTTCACTAAGACGAAATAGCTGAGGCAAGCTACGTAGACGAGTAGACCCACTACTCCCAGGAAGCCAAGAAATCGGACGCTGGTGTTGGCATGAAAATACTGCTTGAACAGCAGCGGTGGATCAAACCAAACTCGACAAAATCTTGTGTTTAAGGCTGTCTGAGAAATCGCACATTGGAGGAAAGGCAAGCTGGCTAAAGCTCCTAAAGCGCTATAGACCGTCATGGCCCAACGCCAAGAATTAAACGCTAGCTTCAAGGGAGTCCGGGATTGATCGTTAATCTCTTCGTTGAGGTCAACCCAAAACCACAGCGCAATGGGAATGAGTACCCGCGCCATCAGCCCTGAGATAAAACTGAGGGGCACTGCTGCAATCATCAAGTAGACCGTGACAGCTAGCAAGCTCGAGACCCGCCAGTAAATGGTTAACAGATGCTGAATGGTTTCATTTTTTTGCACGAAAGCCCAAATCAGCAGAATTAAAGGAAAAAGGACAGCAAACAGAAGGGCCAGTCGGTAGTCTGTCCAAACTAGCGGTTCAAACCAGAGTTGATCTTGCATAACTCATCTACGGCGGAATTCACACGGAAAGCAATGACCTCCGTAGAGGCCAAGATTTGCCCCTCTTATCTTAAGACCCTCTGGCAGTCTTCAACAGGCGCATGAACCGAATGCAACAAACTACGTAATAAAGTCAGAAGAAGTTATAACTTTAGAAACCAGCACTTGAGGAGCGATCGCAGCTCTAGAATTGGGGCTGTTGTAGTTGGGAGTCTGAGACGAATCAAATACTTGCAATACCTTCAACAACACGGCCACACCTAGGCCAACGATGAGAACCCAAGAAATATCATTGCCACGCTCTGCTTCAGAGAGGTCGCGACTAAAGTTGCAAGACAGACATTGGAACACGTCGTTACCGCGTTGCACGAGTCCTTTTTTGCCGCAATTGGGACATTCTGTGATTTGTGCCATAAATGCCTCCCTGAAATCAGGGTGGTTCTCCTAAAACAGGTTAAAAAATGGTTTGGTCTGTAAAATCAGCGGTCTGTAAAGTCAGGATTTATTAAAATTGCACCTATCTCCATTGCAACAAAATCAACGGCAAGTCCCCTGAGCCTTGCGAGGGAATTCCGTTAGTTCGGACGACGTATCCTGCGCTGCTGTTACTTCCGTCGTCGTGGAGAGCGAGAGATAACCCAAAGGAGACTGGCGCTCAGGAGAGTAAAGGCGATCGCGGCTACTTGCCACTGAGCGGGATTGACGGGTTCGGCTTGAGCGAACGGTAGGTTGAAGAAGGCGATCGCGGCTCCTGCCACACCCAGCAAAGCGGCTCCAGCAATGAGCCCCGAGGCGTACAAAACTCCTGCTTCCCGGCGGCGCTCTAAGCTCCGAGGGGGCGACCAAGTTTCCACAGCTAGACGGATTAGACCACCCACCATAATCGGAATTGAAAGGTGAATGGGCAGATACAACCCCACCGCAAACGCGAGCGTGGGCAAGCGCATCATTTCCACGCAAGCCGCTAAAGCTGCACCAACTAACACCAAGCCCCACGGTAAGTTGCCACCCAAAACGCCATCGATCACAAGTCGAATCAAGTTGGCTTGGGGTGCTTTGAAAGCTCCAGAGACAATATCGGCCCGGAACAGCTCCAAAACTGCACTCATCACCAACCCAGTGGTGACGACCCCGACAATTTCGCCAATTTGTTGATTCCGGGGACTGGCTCCGATTAGAAACCCAGTTTTTAAATCTTGAGAAGTATCCCCTGCATTAGCTGCGGCAATACAAACTAAAGCGCCGATGGTGAGCACAGCGACTTTAGCTTCTTGGAGACTATAGGCTGAGCCAAACAACAGCGCACAAATCAGCACTGTCACAATCGTCATTCCCGAAATTGGGTTAGAAGAACTGCCGATGATGCCAACAATCCGCGAGGAGACCGTGACGAAAAAGAAGGAAAACACGACCACTGCTAAACCTGCTAATAGTCCTAGCGGACCCGCTCCTCCGGTTCGCAGCGGTAAAAACGCTACGAGCAAGCCAATCACAATTAAGCTGGCTGCCACTAGAGACAAGGGCAGATCACGATCCGCTCTCTCAGCTTGCTGAGTACTGCGTTGCTTGAGAGCGATCGCGGTTAATCGTACCGATTCCCACAGTGTCGGGGCAGACTTGACCAAGCTAAACAAGCCGCCAAACGCCACCGCCCCCGCGCCGATATAGCGAATGTAGCGACTCCAAATGCTGAAGCTATCCATATCGGCAATGCGAGCCACGGTTTCCGGAGGAATTGGCGTCGGTACACCACTGCCAAACAAGTAGATCAAGGGCATGATTACCAGCCAGCCGATCGCCCCTCCTGCCAAAATCACCGCCGCGATCGCAGGGCCGATGATGTAACCCACCCCTAGCAATTCTGGCGTGACACTCGCCCCAATCGAAGTCCGAAAGCCCGCTTGGGCGATCGCCACATCCGGCTCCGCAGGCCAGAGCCGCCCGAACCGTTCTAGAGCTGAGTACAAAGCACCCACACCCAAACCACTGAACAACAGCTTGGCTTGCGGCCCTCCTGCCTGAGAGGCCACCAAAATTTCGGCGCAAGCAGTTCCTTCCGGGTAGGTGAGTCGTCCATGCTCCTGCACAATCAGAAATCGCCGCAGCGGAATCATAAACAACACGCCCAGCAATCCACCCAAAAGCGACAGCGGAAAAATCGGCCAGAAACCCGGTGTTTCGCCCCAAAGATACAACACGGGCAAGGTGAAAATTACCCCAGCCGCTAAAGATTCTCCGGTCGAGCCAATAGTTTGAACCATATTGGTTTCGAGCAAACTGCCTTGCCGCAACGCCCGAAACACTGCTACCCCGATCACCGCCGCTGGAATTGAAGCCGAAACCGTCAGCCCTACCTTCAGTCCCAGATAAGCATTGGCCGCACCAAAAAGAATCCCTACCGCCACCCCCACCAGTAACGACCTGGGTGTCAACTCAGGCATCTCGGATTCATTGGGCACCACAGGTGTATAACGTTCCCCTGGAGGCAACGCCTGGTAAGCTTCCCGTGGTAGTACCATCTTCGGCTGCGTCTTGCTTGACATAGAAACTGATTTTTGTGTTTAGTGAATCGTCAAATTCCGTTTTGCGAAATAGATTATTCAAAATTCTTGACGAATCGCGGTGTCGGAAGGAACGAACTGAGTCTAGAAGCGAAGCGATCGCCTGATCCCATCAATTCCTATCCATGTGACTGCATCCAGTCAGACCCCTAAAACGCTAAACTTTGGAGCGTTAGATCCGCATGACATTCTCAACATTGCCTATGACCGTTTTGCTAGCTGCCGTCACCCCGCAGGTTGCCCAAAACCTGATTGAACTGGCTTTTGACATCGTACCGAGAGTCTTTGGGGCCATTGGTATTTTGGTCCTGACTCGTCTGGCGATTGGTTTGGTGGGACGGGTGATGCGTCGGACCCTCAACCGCACCGAACCCACCATTCGCAAATTTTTGGTGCAGGCCTCAGAAATCATCACGTTAGTCGTAGGCATCAGCGCTGCTTTAACCGCTCTAGCAATTCCCACCGCCACCCTAGTCACTGTCGTGGGTGCCGCAGGTTTAGCGATCGGCTTAGCACTGCAAAACACCTTGTCCCACTTCGCGGCAGGTATCATGCTCATCACCTTTCGTCCCTTTGAAGTCGGCGACTATGTAGAAGGCGCAGGCGTATTCGGCGTAGTCGATAGTATCGGCCTGTTCTACACCACCCTGGTCACACGCGACAACGTCAAAATTACCGTTCCCAACAGCAACCTATTCAGCGGCACGCTGAAAAACATGACCACCTTGGGCACCCGCCGCGTTGATCTAGAAATAGATATTGGCGATCGCCCCATCGACTCCACAATCACACTGCTGCTAGCCCTAGTACTCCCCCACCCTCTAGTCCTCAACGATCCCAAACCCACCTGCCACGTTCACTCAGTTTCCCCGACCACCACAATTTTGTACCTACGACCCTGGTGCGCCGCTGAAGCTTACGAACAAGTGCGATCGGAAATTCAGCAAATGGTTAAAGAAACCCTACAACAACCCGACCCCACCCCAGATCCAAACACAGACCCAGAAGCCGAAATCACCGACTACTAGACCTAAGAGCCAAATAATTCAACCAACAAACTCCCAACAATCCGAGACAACACCTTCACAATGCGCTCTGGAGGGGGTTTGGGGGACGCAGCCGTCCCTCAATCGGGGGTTTGGGGGATTCTCCCCCAAGGCTGTTTCCCACAGAGGTGAGCAACTAACCAAAAAAGTAAAAAACCCAAAAAAGTAAAAACCTGACAACTGCACCAAAGCACAGCAATCAGGTTTGAGTGACTTATCACCTCAAGAATTTGCGGGTTACGCTCCCACCTTTTGCAACTCCTTCTCAGCAGCAGGTTGGCTCATCAACTTCTGGTACAGCCCACTTAACTGTGAGGCTACACCTTCCCAACTGAAGTAAGTTTCTACCCGATGTCTCGCCGCCACCCCTAGCTGATTGCGCCAAGTTGCATCACTCAAGATCCGATCGATCGCCTCAGCAAAGGCAGCATCATCTTGAGCAGGTGCCAGTAGGCCCGTCTCTTCCGGGACTACCGTAAACTGCAACCCACCCACATCACTCGCAACCACAGGCGTACCGCTGGCCATTGCCTCAATCGCGACGAGACCAAACGGTTCGTAATGGCTAGGCACCACACATACATCCGCAGCAGCGTAGAAGGCGGGCAACGTGTCGTCACCCAGACGACCAGGGAAGATGGTCATGTCGCTCAGACCTAGCTCCTTGACAATCCCCTCAATGCGATCGCGCTCCATGCCATCGCTTTGTCCCGGACGACTACCCCCACCAATCACCAATTTCAGGTTCGCTTGATCGCGAAACTTCGAGCGACCTACGGCCCGTACTAAGGTTTCAATGCCTTTGCGAGGGTCAAATCGTCCCACATAAAACACCACCTTATCTTCAGGATTAAGGCCCAGCTTTTCTCGTGCTTCTAATTGTGAGAACGAGCCAAACCGCTGAATATCAGTACCACAAGGAATAATGTCAATTTTGCCGCGAGTGGAAACCAGCGATCGCATGTGCTCTCGCTCTTGAGGGCTAGTTGCCACAATACGCTCAGCCGTTTCTAGACAAGTTTTTTCTGTAGCTAGACGAGTGCTAGCAATCAGAGGAATTGTAGAAATTGACTTGTACTTCACCGCTCCTAGGGAGTGGTAGGTATGCACTTGTTGAATTTTTTTGCGTTTTTTTAGCTCCATTCCTACCCAGGAAGACATCCAGTAGTTGGTGTGAACAACCGGATACTCAATCCCAGACTCTGCCTGAAAATCAAGAAACTTTTGCAAAAATTCTGGCAGAAACTCGAAGATTTCATCCCGAGGTACAAAATCCTCAGGGCCTGCAACTAAACGAATGGTGCGGCAGTTAGGAGCATGCTCCACAATAGCGGGTTGGTCGGCGCTGCTCTGGCGGGTAAACATATCTACCTGCCACCCTTGGCGGGCTAGTGCTTCACCCACTTGCCGTACGTAAACGTTTTGTCCCCCAGCCTCTTCTTTGCCAATCTCGATTGCAGGGTCGCCGTGGACGGAAATCAGGGCGACATGCTGATTTTTCAGAGAAAACATGGCTTTAAGCTTATACCTAAAGTTAATAAAAAACTGAGCGAAATGGCTCTCAAAAATTGCTTTTGCTCTTACGATTCAAATACTAGGATTAGCGGCTGCTGAAGGCATCAGTCAGAGGATATATCTTGCTAAATCCAGGCTTTTGATAGCAAATAGAATCGAAAGACTAACTGAGGATATTCCTATAAAAACAGCTCCGGAGAACCACGTTTTGTCTTGTGCATGGAACCTCTCCCGTTCGCTAAACTTCAATGAACTTCTTGCTTGAAAACCTGATGTAGCCTACAAAAACTACAAATTGAGCACAGAGCTATCTCAGATCTTGGAATCACTGATTGAGTGATTCAGCATTGCGGTACCAGAAGGTTTATTAAGTTTGCTCGATAGTATACTACGTTAATTCATTATTTTTCAAAAAAAAGTGAAATTGCTGGCTGCGATGGAAATTCAATTAATTTTGAATCTAAATTTTATTGCTGTTATCTAAAAAACCGATCGCCTTCACCATTACATATTAAATCCAAGCAACATATTGGCGAATTACAGTTATTAAGTTCAGCGGGGATCACGCCATAATCGAACCTTTAGCTGGTTAACCGTGAAAACGAGTTGTGCCCACACAGGATTTATTGGTGCAAGGTAGCCCATCCGTGCTAACCGAGAGATAATCTCAGTAGAATCTAGATAAATAAAGAAAACATTAATTTTTGAGCAGCCAAATATGTTTATTAGCAACTGAAAAGTCGCGTTGGAAGATGCAGTGGACTAGCGCTAGACTGCTTGAATTTGCTAGGTCATGGTCAACTCTAATTATGAGTTGAGGGATAGAAGGCGCGATCGCTGGCGTTTAGCAGCATAGCCACCCAAGCAAATCCAAACTGTATCACTCTGAACAATGAGCGATAGACATTTAGCTTCGGTATGAGTTGCAGTGAGGTCAATAACAATCAGTTTTGCTGGCAAACGCCTGGTAATTGGCCAGGATGAACTTTTTAGACGTTCACTGCAAAAAAATAGTCAAATAATTCCAACAGTACGGTAGAATGATTGAGCTTCATGGCCACGGCTTGCCGCAGAGCCAGCAAACTATCTACCGAAAGTTATAGGTTGCTGTGTTCATTCTGAGAAAAGTCTGCTATGATAGTTTACCGTCACCCTGGAGAGGTGGCTGAGTGGTCGAAAGCGGCAGATTGCTAATCTGTTGTACGAATCGTAAGACCGTACCGAGGGTTCGAATCCCTCCCTCTCCGTTCAAAAAGAACATTCAAGACTGAGGCTCAGAGCTATCTGGGTCTTTTTTGTTTGCAGCGCTTTGCTCGTAACAAACTTGAGTTTCCCCAGCAATTCAGTCATGATTCATTTGCACCATAGAAGAGTACTAGGTCCAAATGAAAAATTTTGCTTCAGCAAGTGGTCTGAGGCCTCGCCTAGCAATCACTTTAGCCATCACAACTTTAATTACAGGTTTACTCGCGACCGCCTGCCAAGATGCCACTAACACCAATCAAGGCAACCAAGGCCAGAACAGCTCGACTGATTCGACTCCCGCTGCCTCTACTGCTAATGCCAAGGGCTTGAAAATTGGTTCCTTGCTGCCCGCTACAGGGGACTTAGCACCGATCGGTCAGGCCATGCTAGCTTCTGTGCCCTTGGCCGTGGACCAAGCCAACCAATGTGGGGGCGTGAATGGTGAATCTGTGACGCTGGTAGCAGAGGATGACCAGACTGATCCCACCGCAGGTGCTGAAGGGATGACCAAACTGGCTGAAGCAGATAAAGTTGCTGGTGTAGTCGGCTCGTTTGCTAGTAGCGTTTCTAGTGCCGCTGTGGATGTAGCGGCTCGCAACAAGGTGATGCTGATTTCACCGGGAAGCACTAGCCCTGTGTTTACAGAACGGGCAAAAAAAGGTGACTTTCAAGGGTATTGGGCTCGAACTGCACCCCCCGACACCTATCAAGCCAGAGCTTTGGCTAAGTTGGCGAGCGATCGCGGCTTCAAGCGAGTTTCAACGGTCGTGATTAACAACGACTACGGCGTTGGGTTTGAAAAAGAATTTGTGGAAGCCTTTAAGAAACAAGGTGGCACCGTGGTCAATGAAGCCAAGCCTACCCGCTATGACCCTAAAGCCACCACCTTTGAAACGGAAGCTGCCGCTGCTTTTGGCGGTAAACCCGATGCAGTCGTGGCTGTGCTTTACGCCGAGACAGGGAGCCTACTGCTGAAATCTGCTTATGAGCAAGGCTTGACGGAAGGAGTCCAAGTCATGTTGACTGACGGCGTCAAGAGCGATGAATTTCCGAAACAGGTAGGCAAAACGAGTGACGGCAAATTCATCATTACCAACGCGATCGGGACAGTGCCTGGAGCTGATGGCAAGTCTCTGGATGCATTAGCTAAGCTTTGGCAAGAAAAGAAAGGACAATCCGTCAGCGCCTACGTACCGCACTCTTGGGATGCGGCAGTGCTGTTGATGCTAGCGGCAGAAGCAGCCAAGGCGAATACCGGGGAGGGAGTACAGAGCAAGTTGCGGGATGTAGCTAATGCGCCCGGCACAGAAGTTTCGGATGTTTGTGAAGGGTTGAAGCTATTGCGTGCTGGCCAAGATATTAACTACCAGGGTGCTAGCGGCAACGTGGATATTGACGAAAATGGGGATGTCATTGGTAGCTACGATGTCTGGAGTGTCAAAGATGATGGCACGTTAGCCAATATCAGCAAAGTGAAGCCTGAATAGGAAAGCCTCAGGGTCAGGGAGAGTCAAGCGATCGCCCTCAACCTGAAAGAAAATCAAGCACCTAAAACGGAACCCCCCTGTCAGCTAACCGCAGCTTTAGGGGGGTTCAATTAACTTAGGCTCACTCAGCCAGCAAGACTTTAGCGAGAAGTGAAGTTATAGCCAACGCCTAGTAGCAGACCAATATCCGTATCATCAAACACGGCAGCGTTGACAGCAGCAGTCGCAGTGAATTGTGGGGTGAGAGGCACATCAACACCACCAGTCAGCAACAGTCTGACTACATCACTGTCTCCAGTTGTAATCGCGACACCTGCGCCTACGTAAGGAGCGGCTGAGATGCCAATCTCATCAGCGGTGTAGCTGGGAAAGTCTAGTGTGACTGGGATCAAGATGTCTGCATCGTCCCCAATCATCACGGAAGGTCTGACCGAAATGGTTCTGGTTAAACCAATTTTGCTGAGGACCGTGAAATTCGTATCGCCCAGCGCGGTATCTCCAGTAATGCCCACGTTAAGACCGACACCGACGTAGCTAGAACCAGAACGAGTGCCACGACCAGGCTCAACAGATTGAGCAATTTTTGGTGCTTCTGCTTCGGTGGTAGGCACTGCCGCTTCATCCGTGGTAGGAGCGATCGCAGGTTGCTCGTTCAAAACTTGAGCAGAAGTAACAGTGGTTCCAGGAACGGGGGCTGTCTTAGCCGTCTCTACAGACATCTCTGGAGACATCTCCGTAGACATTTCTGCGGATGCTTCCGGTAGTGCTTCTGTCGCTGCCAATGGAGCAGCAGCTTCTACTTGAGCGGCAGCAGAACTAGTAGACTTCGTGTGGTTGGCAAACAACGTCGGCGCAGTGGTGCTGAAAGAATAAGTATTGGCAGACTCAGAAACTTGCGTCGCAGTAACTGTCGTGTCAGCCGTATCAGGCTGGGTCGCCACTTCAGGCTGAGCAGACGGCGTTGCTAAAGTTGCCTCAAGGGGCGTGGTGGTTTCGGCTTGAGCTGACAAGGTACCACAAATCACCAATAGAGCGCTGAGGCTGAGTAGGGAAGAAACGCGTCTAAAAAAAGTCATATTCACAAGCACTCCTCAATGTATCTTGAACTAAAACTTAGGCCAACCTAAAGCTTTAGCTAGCTCTCGTTATCTTTCGCTATAGGTAAATGTATCGGCAAATTGACCGCCATACCGCTAATTTAGGGAATTTTGAACAATTTCGCCACTTCCTAAGACATAGATCCTGCTTTAATTCGTTTTGAGAGGATTACTAGCTGTAGCGAGTTTTACCAGCATCTAGAAACTTCTAGGGGATAATCTTAAACACTGTCAGCCGAGATAGAAGCGCTCGCAGCGGCAACTTGCTGCGACACAAATGGCAGAATCGCTTCGTTCTGGCTGTGGGCTTTGCCTTCCGTAAAAACAACTAGAAGATAAGGTGGTTGTCCCGCAAGCTCAACATAAGCAGCGTCATGGCGCACTTGACTGGTTAAACCTGCTTTCGACCAAACCTGGGCTGCCTGAGGTAAACCTCCGCCTAAGAAGCCAGTAACTTGATTTTCTGGATCAGCCGCTAAGTCGTTCGGGTCGAGGCTGCGCTTCATTAAGGCCATCATGGCTTGCGATCGCTCGGATGACACCGCTACCCCTCCCACAATACTGTGTACCAGACGAGCCGATGCTTCTGTCGTCAGCATATTGCGGTTTTCCATCAGTTCTCCTAAAAACGCCCGCTCGCGGCCATAGGCACCATCACACCAAGTTTTCTGGTTGAGATTGATGGTTTCTAGTTCTGGCCAACCCAACGATTGAAAATAGCGGTTGACTAGATTGCGCTGCTGTTTCCAGGTTTCGAAAGGGCCAGGGGGTAGTTCTGGGCCGCTAGTTGTGCCAGTCAAAACATCAACTACCAAGCTAGTCGCATCATTGCTGGAAACCACAATCATGTCGTGGGCGGCTCGCTCCAACTCGGCTGACGGCTGAATCATGCCTTTTTCTAGCCATTCATGCATTGCTACCAAGTAAAACAATTTCACTACACTCGCTGGGTAGATTCGCTCCACTCCTCGATAGCTAAACCCTCTCACGGCATGGTTCCAAAAGGCATCTGGACTCAAGGCACCTCCAGTATTGACAGGGATTGGAGGATCATAAACTACCCAGGTAAGCGCGATTTGGTTGCGAGCCAATCCGGGAAACTCGGCCCAAGTCGTTTCCAGGACGCGATCGCCTAGGGTTTCAAGTTGTTCGTCTTTACGGAAAAATGCCATTGTGACTCGATGGGTAACTTAATAGAGGAATAGGATATAGCAGTCCTAAAGGATTTATTAGGTTGGTGGAGTGTGCCTCTGACAACCCATTTGAGATTGCTCTAGCAGTATCACTTATACCAGTCCGACTGACTCTGGGTAGCGGCTCGAATCAGCAGTTTTTCGCGGCCTCTGGTTTCAGACCCGATTATGCATAAAACTAAGTGATTACTACTAAGTGCTTCTCTCCCAATTTTTGATTCATGGTTTCCCTCCCCGACTTACAAGCAGCTTTCGAGGCTAGCTCCTCTCAGCCAGTAGAGTATCAGTGCCAAGCCCACTTAAACCTTTACGACGGGCCAGAAAGCGATCGCTTAGCCACCCAAGCGGCCAAAGGCAGGCATTTACAGATCCTATCGATTCCAGCAACAAGCTCTAATGGTGCGACAGCTATCCCAGTGCGCTTGTGCGAGGACGACTACCTCGGCTGGCTGCGAGTTGAAGATGTTGCGGAACTGGCGATTGCAACCACAGCGTATCAAGCGATCGCTTTGAGCGCAGCAGAGATTCAAACTCGACTACCAGAGGCGATCGCCTTTACCTATGCGGCGATGCAGCAAGCAAACTATTATCTCTGGGGTGGCACTGTGGGACCGAATTATGATTGCTCTGGATTAATGCAGGCGGCTTTCACCTCTGTGGGTATCCAGCTACCAAGAGACGCTTATCAGCAAGAAGCATTTATTCAGCCTGTGGCGATCGAAGAATTGCAGCCAGGAGATTTGATTTTCTTTGGCTCTCCTGCCAAGGCAACTCATGTGGGCTTATATGTTGGGGATCATTCCTACATCCATAGCTCAGGTAAAGAGCAGGGCCGAAATGGTATTGGTATCGATCGCCTATCTGAGCAAGGAGATATTGTGAGCCAAACTTATTATCGGCAATTACGAGGTGCAGGCCGTGTAATGGCTAGTTATCAACCGCAGAGTTGAGTTGGACGCGGTAAAGATAATTGCGATCCTGAAACCATTGCGACTGTCCTACTACAACTGTAGTTTTGTAATCGCTTGGCTGATTCGTTGGCTCTAGTAATTGAAGCAATTGCTTTGAAGGAGAGTATAGAAAAACATATTTAAATTTCTGGACTGAGTTTTTTAGCTCAGTCTGAAAATTTTGCTCTTCTAGTCTTGACCTCTCAAATAGTTGAAATTGAGTTTCAGGCTTTAGAAGATAACTTAAGGGCAATATAAAGGTAAGGTTGCTATCGCTAATAATCAGGGGTTGAGGGGCTTGATTGATTAGTGGTGCCACTTGTAAGTTGATCGAGCTAGAACCCTTCCACCAGTCTTTAGCCTGAGCGCTAGCGGCACAAGAAATGATGCCAACAGAGAGTAAAACCGCAAAAACAGAGCGCCATAGTCGTTGCTGGCTTACTTTTGCCTGAACCCTAAAAACTTGTTGAGTGAATAAGTAAGTAACTGCTAGATGGACACCCAAATAAGAAGGTACTAAATACCGAGAGAGGATCGATCGCCTCCCTCCCCCAATCAAGTCAGGAATTATTTGGGCTAAAGCTGTAATACCAATTAGTAGTAAGACAAATAGCCAAACTTTTTTAGGAGCATGGCAGCAAAGAAAATAAATGGCATATAAAACTAGAATTAGAAAAACAAAAGAAACAAGTTGATTGATTTTAGGGTCATTGAAATCTGAAAAAATACTACTTAAGTTAGCTTGCCAATAAGTAAAGCGTTTAAATAAACCAATCTTAAAAGAAGCTACCCAACTAGTCGTAGTTTTCACCCGACTAGAGCTACTTAAAATTACCCAAACCCAAGGAGTAAAAGTAATACAGCCAAGGAAAGAAGCAATTAAGTAAAATATTGTAGGTTTGCTTTTGAGTTTTTCAGTCAGTAAAACGTATAATCCGTGGGTTAATAAAACAAAAACAAAAAATAAATGGGTATACAGTCCTAATGCGATCGCTGCTGCATAAATTATCCAACTGTTTCTCGATAAAGTACGCAGCCCTCGAAGCAGCGAGGCACTAGATATTAGAATAAAAACCGTCCATAAACTATACTGGCGTGCCTCTTGAGCCAGCATTAAATAAAAAGGAGAGACTGCAACAAGGGCGATCGCAATCCAACCCGATAAAGGACTCTCGAATAACTCTATACAAAGCCAATATAAAGCAGGAAATATAAAGAGACTGACGAGAGCAGACAGAACTCTAGCACCAACAGGATGATCTAACCAATCTATCCAAAATCGACTGATTAAATAGTATAGAGGAGGATGCTCTGGGTTACCTGCTAAAGCTTTGACAGTATCAGAAAAGCTTTTTTCTGAACTGGGATATTGATATTGTTGAATTTCCTGATTGCTAATAATATTGCCGTTGTAAACTTGGTCAGTAAATTCTTGGCTAGTATAACCTTCGATCCGAAGAATACCCCGCACTTCATCAACAGTGTAAACTTTCTGATCAAGATTAATAAACCGAAAAAAAATACTCAAACTCAAAGTTAGAATAACTAAAGCTTTAAACCAAGTGAATGATGAAAACCATTTGGAGAACGTCATAACGAGTGGCTACTTAAGAAAATATTAGTCTTTCGTGATTCTTTTGTCTATCAAGCTTGAAAGCAGAATATGTCGATTAAAAAGTAAATGTAGTTGATTGCATTTACTGTCTTCTCCTTCGTGCAGTTTGCTTGAAATAAACTGTAACTTCATTGCATTAATGAGGAGTGCCTTATTAATTGACTAAATCTCAAAAGTTAATTCATGCTAAGACATGAAAAACTTCCTGTCTTAGCTGTAAAGATTCCAAGAGAATAGTAGTTATTATTCTGGCTTTTGTATTGATTGATGCAGTTTACGAATCAATATATGTTCTGGCTGGATTTTGTTTAATAATTTCTTGCTTGTTTTAGTTGCTTGGTTACACTAAACTAACCAAGCATCTTATTCGAACATATTAAATTGGTTCTATAGTTTCACAATGACTTTATTAACTCTTTAACTCAGTTAGCCGTTCTGAGAAATTTGTGAGACTTTAGTGAATAAGCTAACAGCCAATCAGTTAATGCTGGGATACTGATAGCATTGCCGCAAGCCATCTTTAGGTATCTTGAAGAGTCAAGAGGATTAGTAATTACCACAATGAGCAACTTACTTAGCACCCGCTCTCAAGCTTCAAATCCTGCCTTCTCTAATCCGCCACCTCAAGTGTCTGTCATCGTGCCGATTTACAATGAAGTCCAGAGTCTCCCTCACCTCATCGAAGCGATCGCCACGGCTGTCACTGAGAGCCAGATTAGTTATGAAATTGTGTGCGTGGATGATGGCTCCAGTGATGGCTCGACTGATTTGCTCAAGCAGCTAGCCCAGGCTCGGACTGATTTGCGGGCTGTCATCCTGCGACGTAACTATGGGCAAACAGCAGCAATGTCAGCTGGCTTCAAGCATGCTGCTGGTAAGGTGCTGATTACATTGGATGGCGATTTGCAGAACGATCCAGCCGATATTCCTCACTTGATGGCTCGCTTGGAAGAAGGATATGACTTGGTAAGTGGCTGGCGCAAAGCAAGGCAAGACGCGGCTTTGACTAGACTCCTGCCTTCCAAAATTGCTAACTGGCTGATTGGCAATGTAACTGGAGTGAAACTGCACGACTACGGCTGCTCTCTGAAAGCCTATCGAGCGGAACTCGTTGCAGACATGAATCTCTACGGAGAATTACACCGTTTCTTGCCAGCCTTAGCTTTTATTGAAGGGGCGCGCATCACTGAAATTCCAGTGCGTCATCATGCGCGGCGCTTTGGTCAGAGTAAGTATGGTTTAGGTCGGACCCTACGAGTCCTGATGGACTTGTTTACCATCTTCTTTATGAAGAAATTTTTGACTCGCCCGATGCATGTGTTCGGCACTTTTGGTCTGGCATCGATGATAGGTGGTGTGCTGCTGGGGAGCTATTTGACGTTTCTGAAGTTAGGTTTGGGACGAAGCATTGGCGATCGCCCGTTGCTGATTCTGGCGGTGGTATTGTTCCTAGCAGGAATCCAGTTATTTAGTTTTGGTTTGCTAGCAGAACTGCTGATGCGGACTTATCATGAATCTCAAAATAGACCTATCTACCGGGTGCGTGAAGTCGTAGGCACCGAGACAGAGACTGTTTAGCGATCGCTCAATTAGAAAATCTCGCTACGCAAAGGAATCGCGTTCTGGCTCGACTCCAATTGCATGGTGGGCATCGAGGGCTTGAGCGATAAACCATTGCAACCTGTCTACAAAAACAGATTCGGCAAATTCTTCAGCCCGCTCAATACAAGCAGCGGAGGAGAACCGGAGTCCTTCAAATTCATTGAGAGCATCCACCAAGCTTTCTACCGTGGGTTGAGGAAAGAGTAATCCAGTTCGGTAATCTAACACCACTTCTCGCAATCCACTTTGCTGGGACGCAACGACAGGAATACCGTGTCCCATTGCTTCAACGGCTTCTCGGCTAAAGTCAGCACTGCTACAAGGAAAAACTAAAGCTTTGGCTTCCGCATAGAGACTGGGCAAAGCATCTTCCGGAGCCTCTCCTAAAAATTTCACCTCAGGGCCAGCCAGACTACGGAGTGAGTCTAAATATTCCGCATCATGGCCTGTGCCTACAATCCACAGGGGGCGATCTAGCTGCGTGCAAGCTCTAACTACCAGATCCACTTGCATTTGACGAGTTAGCTTGCCGACATAGAGGTAGTAGCGATCGCCTGCCTGACCTTCGCCATGTACTTTAATCGGAGGCGGAATCACCTCTGCTGGACGGTTATAAAACTTACTAATGCGGCGGGCCGCAGTGTGGGAACTGGTGATGTAGCGATCGACTCTTTGTGAGGCGTAAAAGTCATATTGCCGCAAGCGAGTATCCAACCAAGTGTTATACCAGTGGAGAGATTGGGGGTGCGATCGCAACCGTTCCCATAGATGGCGAGGCGGTGTGTGGCAATAACTAACGTGCAATGTTTCGGCTCTGGTCAAGACTGATTTACTCACGAAATCACCAGACGAAGAAATCACTAAATCAAATTCAGATAGGTCTATGTTTTCCCAGAGGTAGGGGAGCAAGCCTCTCCAGCGATGAGGATGAGCGATGCCAGGTAGCTTTTGGGCAAATGTAGTTCGAATGTCCCAGCCTGCAAAGCGTTTAGCTTCAGTGCCTAAGTGCTGATAGTCCACAAAAGCCGTGTAAAGGGGTGCGTCTGGATAAAGACGATGGATAACCTGGAGCACCCGCTCTGCATCTCCATACTCACGCAGGTAGTCATGCACCAAAGCGACTTTGATGTTGGCTGCCATCCTCTGCTACTCCCCTCGCCTTAATTGCTAGCAAACATCGCCGATCGCAGATGCTTCCTGGTTACTTAGTTACTTATAGCAAGAGCTGAAGTAAAGCGAGTAGGTTGAACCATACCCTTGCTGGGGCGATCGCTTCATCAGCTAGCCACAATCTCGTTACCAAATTTATCCATTTAGAGCAGCCTATCGGGCGGAACGTGCAAGCGCGAAACGGATTCTTAATCAGTAGCGATCGCTTTAGTGGAGAAACTGTAATGCGACTACCGATGTTTTTGAGCTTGGGACTGCTGTTAACTTTCAGTACCAATGCTTTGGCTAAGCCTGTTGCCACACATCCTTTCGCAACAGCTGATAACTCAACCTTGTCCTCCCAACTGTTCTTGCAACCTCAGCGGGGAGTTCGACAATCTGTAGTGACTCTAGAGCGAACCGCTTGTTTTGGGTTCTGCCCCATGTACAAATTAACGATTTACGGCGATGGCAGAGTCGTTTACGAAGGGCATCGCTTCGTAAAGGTTACAGGGACTAGAACTACTAGAATCAGCCCCATGAAGGCTAGACAACTGATGCTGGAGTTTCAACGGATGCAATACTTCAGCTTGCAAGATCGATATGAAGGCGGGCCTACTGATGCTCCTTCTGCGATTACTTCCTTCCAAATGGGTTCTAAATTTAAGACGGTATACCATTATTTACCTTCACCCGATGCCCCCCAGAAGTTGACAGATTTAGAAGCCAAAATAGATGCGACTGTCAACGTGCAGCAATGGATTGGCCTAGATGCAATTATCAACGTGCATCATGTGGATTGGGACGGAAAGTGAGCGTATTTCGGTTAATAGAACTAAATAAGTTGTTGAGCTAAACCCATAGCGCGATCGCCCTTTATGCCTTAGCCATAATTCGCGATTGCCAAAGAATAAAATCAACATTACGTATCGCTAGCGACGTCAGCAATTAGGGAATTTTAGGAGCAGCATCCGCAATCAGCCACTAATAGACGGTAGTTATGGCTCGAAGTGGTGCTAAATGGCACTCAAAACTCAGCGATCGCGACACGACGAGAACCCTAAATGAAACTATTAACCTCCCTTACGCTAACTGCTATTACGTTCGCGATCGGTACGGTGGTGGCTCCGCCGACTCAGGCTTGGTGGCCTGAAGGCGCAACCCTATCGGAAATGATTCCGCTGGGCACTTATATGCGAAACGATGGTAAAGAAACCATTACCCTCACCAATACCACGACGAAAACCTGTAATGCCCGTGGTTGCTTAACTCGTAAGATCGCCAGCAAAGAGTTA
Source organism: Trichocoleus sp. FACHB-591 (assembly GCF_014695845.1). Classification (NCBI taxonomy): domain Bacteria; kingdom Bacillati; phylum Cyanobacteriota; class Cyanophyceae; order Leptolyngbyales; family Trichocoleusaceae; genus Trichocoleus; species Trichocoleus sp. FACHB-591. Next base: position 166,362 of record NZ_JACJPA010000045.1, on the reverse strand, counting down.
GGCCCCTATTGGATGGCTTTTGATGATGATGCTTCCGAGGCCAACGGCTACTTTCGTTATGAGCCGCGTCAAGGCTACTTAGAGTATCTCACCAAGACTCGGCAGTACAAATATTATCAGTCTCGCTAGGGCATGGACATCCAGATCCGTCTAGCTCGACCAGAAGACCTCGATCGCGTGATTGAGTTACAAACCCAAGCTCTAGAAATCCTCAGTTCTGCTAACTACAATGCCCAGCAAATTCAGGCGTTGGTTACAGGACAAGCAGCTTGGCGGGGACGCGATGAGGTGATCTTTCTGGCGGAGTCCGCAGGTGAGCTAGTCGGTTTCTCTGGTTTGTCAACGCAGAGACCACAAATTACCGCAGTTTATACTCATCCTCAGGTTGCTCGCCAGGGGATTGGGACTCAAGTTTTACAAGCACTAGAAGCAGCCGCGATCGAAAAAAGATATCCCTCCATCTGGGTCATCTCATCACTCACAGCTGTTGCTTTTTATCAAGCCAGAGGCTACAAGCTACTTCGCAAAACTGGCTTTCGGGCTGAGGGAGGTGAGTGGATTGATTGCGTTGTATTAGACAAGCAGCTTTTCTCAACTGCTAACCCAGCAAAACATTCTACCTATATCCCTTTGATCGTGTTGATGAGTTTGCTAATAGCAGCTTTGATTTTAGCGTTGCTTCGGTAGCATTAGCGGCGTTGCTTCGGTAGCATTAGCGATCGCAAAGTTGGCACTGCATATTCTAGGAGCTGAAAAAAGAGAGCAAAAAATTAGAGAGGGTAGCCATCTATCCTCTCTAATCGTACAAATTTAGCTTTGCTGTTGGTTTAGACCAGCCGCTCATAACAAAAACGAAACTTGCGTTTGGCTGACTTGCCAGAGCTTGTGGAGTAAGAACTCTAGGCGATCGCTCATTACGGCAACGAAGACACCTTCATGAGCATCGACTTCTGGGGCAATCCACATCCCACGCAGGCTGACTTCAACGTAGTCATCACAGACTGAGCAGAGCGCGATCGCATTTCCTTCTCGCCGAATTGCAGCTTCTAGTGTTGATAACTCAGGGAGATCCGCAGGCAGTAAAAAGGCAGCTCGGCTGGGTTCCAGATGCAAGTTCTGGGACATTCGCAGCGCTAAGATGGCACGTCGGGCTACCAGCTCTTCGGGTGATTGAGCTAGCCGCTCTAAGTGCAAACCCATGTCAGTGTAGGTGAGTTTCAGCATGGAGATTTCCTCTGGTGCATACCATTAAGGGCGAGGATGCGATTCCTCTGTTCTAGTCAGTGTGGGCTTGCCAGAACTGTTCGGCAAAGGCGACTGTGGGATGGATAGGCGCTTTGGGTTTAGTTCGGAGGGTCATGCCTGCTTCATGGGGAGTGCGGTCTCCTTTGTGCTGATTACACCGTTCGCAGGCTATAACTACGTTGTCCCAAGTGTGTTTTCCGCCTTTTGATCGGGGAAGAATGTGGTCGATCGTCAGATGCTTTGTGCTGCCGCAGTACTGGCAGGTGTGGTGGTCTCGCCGCAATATCTCTCTGCGACTCACAGCAGGAATTTTCCAGAGCCGTTCTGTACTGGCAACCGTGAGGCGAATGTGATTAGGTACATAAAAGATCGCGTTGGGAGAACGAACTTGCCAACCTGCCGTATCTTCTAAGAGCATCGGTTCTGCTTTGCCGATGACCAAGAGGGAAATTGCCCGCTTGATATTGATGCGGCTGAGGGGGAGGTAGTTCTTGGAGAACACCACCACCGATTGATCTAAAACACTCGTTGTCATCCTCACGGTTTGACTCCTCATACTAAAAACCCCCACTTCTGCTGGGTAGAAGCGGGGGCTGGAAAACACTACTGGTGGGTTTTCTAGTTTTGTATGGGTACAGCATCTCTCACCTGTACCTCCCGCTTCGTGGCTCTACCTCGTTTTGGAGGCCAAGCTGATCATTAATGCCATCAAATGCTCGTTGCGATCCTGCCGATCCTTGGCCTACCCCCGTTTCTGTTATCGATAGGCTATAGCCTGCCGCAAACAAAAATTCCACGGGCATGTTGCTCGGGTTCCAACTGCTGATGCAATTGGCCGTATGCCGTGGGTAGTGGGTAGTGGATAAAAGGCTCACTGAAGACTCGCTCAACCGATAAATTTGCATTTGACTGTTTACATACTACACTTGTATTACAAGCATGTCCAGATCTTGGAGGAAAAAAATCATGCATACAATTACTCGCACCCCCACCACCGAAATGGAAGTTACCAGCATTCGTTTAGAACGGGAGCTAAAAGAGCACCTGAAAGAATTGTCAGGAAATCAAGGCTATCAGGCATTGATCCGCGACATTTTGTGGGATTTTGTCCAGCAGAAATCTGGCAACTCTCAGCCCCAAATTGCACTCTCAGATATTCGGGCCAGTGTCGATGCCACAGCTCAACAGGAAGAACGCTGCGCTCTGACAGGCAAGGTGATTCGACCGCAAGAAGCAATGTTATTAGGCTTTACCACCAAAGGAGAGATGGTGCCTTTGAGTATAGGAAGTTTATCCAGATAAATTTTATATTGGTGTATTGGCGATCGCTTTCGGTGGGTTGGGTTTCGCAAAGTTCAATCCAACCTGCCGAACAATCAGCAGCCTTTCAATTTCTCAACTGAGCGCAGAGACGCAGGAACTTGCTGCCCCAACATCACTGCCCGCACGACCATAAACAAGGCCAAAGCTAACCACAATAAATGACTGTTCTGGAAATACCAAGCCGCGATCGCCACAGGGGCAAAACCTACCACAGACGCTACCACGACTGACTGCCGCAGTATTTTCCCTTCCGTTAAGCCAATAAAATAGCCATCCAGCATATAAGCAATCGAGCCAGAAGCTAGAACGGGTAACAGCCACACTACATATTGATTGATGCGCTCTAGAACATCTCTGTGGTTGGTGAGTAGTCCAAAAAAGAGATCAGGATTGAGGATAAAGGCAATCGCAAATCCTAACCCAAAGACAAAACTAGTTCCACCAGAGATCCACAGCAACAACCGTAATTGCTCGTTGGTGCCTTGCCCCCGAAAGATTCCTGCCAAGCTCTCGGTGGCAAAGGCGAGGCCATCAATAAAGTAAGCCGCCAGCGTTACCACTTGCAGCAAGACTGTATTAGTTGCCAAGACATTGGTACCAAAGGTAGAACTGAGGTTGGTAAAAACAGCGAAAGTAGAAATTAGCACAAAGGTGCGGATGAGAATCTCACGATTTAGAGTGAAGGCTGCTTTGAGGGCGATGGGTTCCCAAATTTTAGAGGCGATCGCCTGTATCTGCGACCAACGGAACTCTCGACATACAAGCCACATGCCAGTGAATAACATGAGATATTGGCTTAAGGCGGTAGAATATCCTGCTCCTGCACTTTCCCAGCCCCAACGCACCACAAAGAAATAATCCATGAAGGAATTCGTCAGGTTGCTAATGGCAGAGAGTAACAGAACTTTGCCACTCTGCTCTCGTCCTAAAAACCAACCGATAAGCACAAAGTTAATCAGTGTGGCTGGAGCGCCCCAAATTAAGGCGTTGTAATAATCTTGGCCCGCGAGTTTGACCTCTGCGGTGGCGCTAAGCAGAGTAAATCCAATGGCTCTCAATGGCAACTGTAAAAGGAGAATTACTAGCCCTATCCCTAAAGCTACTAATCCATGCCGCAAACCCACTAAAAGAGCTGAATCGCGATCGCCCCGTCCAATGGCCTGAGCAGTCATCCCAGTGGTACCCATGCGGAGAAAGCCAAAGGTCCAATAGAGATAGTTGAACAATACTGTCGCCAATGCCACTCCTGCCAAATGTCGAATCTCGGCTAAATGCCCCAAAAAGGCGACATCTACCAATCCTGCCAATGGCACCATCAAATTAGAAAGGATATTGACGATCGCTAACCGAGAAAAACGACGTAGAAAATCAGTAGTTGATAGATTGGTAGACATCAATGGAAGCTACTCGGTAGAACCCAATTTTTAAAGGATAGATTCAGAGAGGAAAACTACACCTAATTAATAGTTAGGCAAACATCTACAGAGTTTAAACAATTTCATTAAGGATGAGACTGAATGTTTTGGGTTATTCAGGAAAACTTAAAGAATGAGATTGGTTTTGAAAGGTTGCTTCGGGCGATTAATTTAAGATCGCTACCTTTTGAGATCATCAAGATAATTCCATTTTCCCATGACTTTGTATCAGAACCGCATATCACTGAGGACGCTGTCATCGTTTCCGGCTCAACGGTGCTCTCGAAAATTGCCATGGAGCGAGGCTGGAAGCCTGGTGCGTTCCTTAACGATAACTTTGACTTTTCTGTATGGAAGGAAGCGTATAAAGGGCTGCTTCTGAATGAGGATGGCACCATCGAAGAATTCGGTAAACTTGACCCTAAAGAACCTATTTTTGTGCGACCTTGCTCTGACCACAAAACTTTTGCGGGTTTCATTATTGAGCCTGATAAGTTGCAAACTTGGCAAGAACAAATATTTGGTATTTCCGATGGCTATGCTACGTTGACACCTGAAACTCTCGTTTTGTCAGCAACACCAAAACTGATCTATGAAGAATACAGGTTCTTTGTAATTGACGGGCAAGTGATCACAGGTTCGCTTTACAAAGCTGGAGACCATCTACGTTATTCTCAAGATTGCGATGAAGAGGCAAGGGCTTTTGCTGAGTCTGCCGCGCAAGTGTGGCAACCTGACAGGGCATTCGTGATAGATATAGCCACAACACCAAACGGACCGAAGATCATCGAGATAAATTGTTTAACTTCGTCAGGATTTTATGAGGCAGATGTAGATTGCCTTGTGGGTGCTTTGGAGAAAAGTTTTGGATGAACTTGATCGATCGCCCAGCCCAAGGGCTTGAAATAGCTCCATCAAATTAGAAGGGAGATTGGCGATCGCCAACCAATAGAAGCGATGCAGAAAATGAGGAGATGGCGAATTGACAGACATACACCCTACAGCTTTCCTTCAAATCGCTGATACCAGATGATATTCGCCGCTACGGTAATAATGAGAGCAGCTCCTCCTCCAAGTTCTGCCAACATAGGGTTGTAATCACCACGGCTGAGAGTTTTCATCCAAAGATGGGTGCGCTCAGAAGAGACAACTAGATCTGCAATCACTGGAAAGAGGTAGATCAGTGCTGCACCTACAATGAGCCAACCCACCATAGAGGCAAGAATGAAAATAGTTTTGGCTTTAGATTGGCTACCCATCAGCGATCGCACTAGACAACTAAAGTCGAGATTAGCATGGAAGATGCGCTGTGTCGGCTCTACTGTAAATTGCGGTTATATTAGGAATGCAAACTCTGCAAAAGTTTCTAACTTTCAAGAATGAACGATATTGAAATTCTTAAAAAGTTTCTAGAAGTTCCATTAGAAAATTCAGAACCTATTTTTCAATACTTTCTAAATATTCCCGATAAGGAGATCGTTTTTCGAGGCGAGCGGCCAGAGCGATTTCTTTACATCCGAGGACAGCGAAAGGATAAAGTTTTGCTGGTGGCTCATGCTGATACAGTTTGGGATAATTCTATTGAAATACCTGAAAAGGCAAAACATGAGCTGATTTTCTCCAACGGTGTTTTTCAATCTTCAAGCTCAATCTATGGCATTGGAGCTGATGACAGAGCAGGATGTGCAATATTGTGGTTGCTTAAAGACTTAGGCCATTCACTATTAATAACTGATGGCGAGGAAGCAGGAGGTTTAGGAAGTAGTTGGTTGATGAGTGATCCAAAAAATTCTGATATTGCAGACGAGATTAATACTCAACACCAATTTATGATCCAACTAGATCGTCGGCATGGCTCAGACTTTAAGTGTTACTCGGTTGGCACAGATAAATTTCGGGACTATGTGCAGCGTATGACCGGATATACAGAGCCCGATCGCTTTGCCTATACTGATATTGTCACGTTGTGCCGAGAGATTACTGGCGTTAATCTCAGTGTGGGATATCGTAACGAACATTCGCACAAGGAAAACTTGTTTGTAGATGAATGGCTAAACACACTGAACATATGCCGAAAATGGCTTTCTGAAGAAGATCTACCACGCTTTCTTCTCAGGAAAGCTTCTGCTTAAGCTGAATGATAAGTCACTGCGGATTAGAATCAAAACATTGCTTCTTGGTTTAGGTCGCAAAGGTTACTTGCCGTTGTTAGTTTTCACTGTTAGGCGTTATCTATGAACGAGAAGGATGTGCTCGGAAAATTCGTCAATGTAGGTGGCTCCGTTGGGATTATCGTGGGGCTTCCAGATGATGAAAACATTCCGGAAGACCATTACGCTATTTGGTATGGGCAAGTTTCTGATACGGTTCTTGGCAGACCACGAGTGAGAACCGTTCCCACCGAATACTGTGAATTCATTAACGAAATTGACTATTACCACTAACGGATTTATCACAGCAGCAAATGTCGTATATTATTTGCCGCCAAACTTAGGCATACACCGGAGCGATCGATGTAGGACTTACTCTTCAACCAACTCTTCCACTCGCACCCGGTGATGCTGGGCGTTATCAGAAAAATATCATTGCTTAGGTTGTTGAAATGGATTTTGGGGCGATCGCTTGCTTCGGCTGGCAAAACAGGTTGTGAAGCATCGCCTATGTTGATCGATGAGATGGGTTTGAGGCGATCGCTGTCTATTATTGATGGTTTTAGGAACTACCGCGATATTTACTTCACCAACTCCATCGATTTGAGAATGCGTTCATATTCAGCGCGATTGAGGGCTTTGCAGAACTCATGGCTACCCGTTGCTGAATTCAACTGCCAAACTGGGGAAATCATCACGGGATTGCCTTTGACAGGAATGAAACTTTGTATAGAACTTCTTCCTTCATAGGTTTCCTCATACATTTTCACAGCGCCAACCACAGATTCCACTTCCCCAATCTGCTTCAATTTGCGGGGGCTATCTTTTGAGGAAGCGATCGCAAAACAAGTGCCATCTTCTCCTTCGTAGGCGATCGAATATCCTGTATCATCACCTCCATTGGCATACTTCACGCTAGCCCCATCAGCGCTGATAAGTCGAAAGCCTTTTGGAACATAGGTCGGAGCGACGATTGGAATCGGTAATTTTGTTAATTTTGCCACTTGTCCTGGAGAGAGTAGATTTCCGGTTGAGGCAGGCGATCGCTGTTCTACACTACTGGGCTGTTCTACACGACTAAGAGGCGTCGCGCTTGCTTCAACTGACGGTGTTAGCAAGGTTTCCCTAGGCTGTTTGGTACAACTGGACAGCGTAAGCAAAAAAATGCTAGTTAAAAGCATCAGTCTTTTCAGATAGAGCGAGTGCATCTCAACATGACTCCTTACAAAGTATCTACTCGGCTGCAAATATAAATCTCTACAAAAGCCAAGCAGATTTTTCGGAAGCTTGTTCACATTGTCTTGGCACTGGCTTAGCCATCCCTTTTGCTAAGATGGATTCTGAAACGATCGCCTACATTATTTTGGAGGCATTGTTCCACAAATATCTATCAAATACTTAGCAGCTTCTATTAGAGATGTCAGGCTACAGCTTAGCGAAAGAAATTATCACCCGCGCTTTCCCTCAGGAGCGGCTAGTCCCGCAACTGGAAGGGGAGTGGTGCGGGGATTTTTCTCTGCCGTTGAGGTCGCTCGCTACTACGCTGAACTAGGTCCAGATGATGTAACCATTGATGCCTACGGCAACCCCTTCTTCCTTCCCTCTCTGGCCGGTTTATGGGAGTTCCAGTCAGGGTATCGGTTTCACCCTAAGACGATGGAGCCGTTCACAAGTTGGGCGGATGATTGGCTTGTCGTTGGTCACCAGGGTGGTGCCCCCTTCATCTTCTCACGCTCCTCTAGCAGGATTTTGTACGCACTGCATGGACGAGGAGTTTGGGATGCCAATGAGTTATTCGAGAGCCTGGAGGCAATGGTAACGACGTTCGCCATCATCGGGGATGTAGTCGTTGCGGCGGGTGATGATTTGACGGATGACGAGACCTACCTAAAAGGGAGATACGTGAAGGAAGTAGAGGAGAGGGTTATGGATGTCTTGGGTTCTAAAGGAGAAGCCGAGACGGTGCTGAACAGCATCGGTTGGGTAAGTCGTAGCTAACCACAGCATAAGTCTGACGCGCACCTAGCATGTGCTTTGCCTCCCAGGAACTTAGGCGTGGTTATGCTAGGCGTTAGCTCGAAGGAATGGGAGCAGATTTCGAGGCGATCGCTTCACAGTTTTTCGTGACACTTAAGAACTGATTTAACATGGTATAGAGGGTAGACCCCTTCACTTCAGAAGTGGGCAATCTATAGAAAGAGTATTTTGTCGATCAACTTTCGAGCAATCTAATCTCAGAGGGATTGTAGGCAAACTACGTAGCAGTTTTGAAACAGCACCACAGGAGCTTTTATGTACGGCTTAGTCAACAAAGCAATTCACGACATGGTGTGTGCTCGTTTCGGTGAAGAAACTTGGAATGAGATCCAGCGTAAAGCGGAAGTCGAGATTGATACGTTTATCAGCATGGAGTCTTACCCAGATGACTTGACCCACAGACTGGTGAAGGCTGCGAGCCTGGTTTTGGATTTACCTGCTTCAGCAATCATGCAAGCCTTTGGCGAGTTTTGGGTGCAATACACTTCTGAGGAAGGGTATGGTGAACTGATGGCAATGAGTGGTGATACGCTGCCCGAATTTTTACAGAACCTAGACGACCTGCATACCCGTGTCGGAGTCAGTTTTCCAAAACTTCAGCCACCATCTTTTGCCTGTGAGGAATTGGAGGAACAAACGCTGCATCTTCACTATCATTCTCATCGAGACGGACTAGCGCCGATGGTGGTGGGATTGGTAAAAGGCTTGGGCACACACTTGAATACGGATGTTGAAGTCACCCAGACTCAAAGCAAGTCTGATGGTGCAGATCATGATGAGTTCACTATCCAGTACAACCCCAACTGAACCTTTGATGCAGCCTCAGTTCACCTTGTCACCTCAGTTGTTGGCGAAAGCATTTCCTTTCCATTTTGTGTTTAAAGGCGATCGCACCATTGTCCAATCTGGGGAAGTTTTGCAGCGGCTGATCCCTGACATCATCGGGTCACAACTTGACAAGTGCTTTCAGATTCAGCGTCCGATCATTCAAGCTGCTGACTTTGCTGCCATTACTAGGCAATCTAACAGCATATTCATGCTGAAATCACTTCATAGTGAAATGACTCTCAGGGGGCAGATGATGCCTATTGAGGACTGTGGGGCTATTTTTTTCCTGGGTTCTCCGGTCGTTACGGAAATTAGCCAGCTAAACCAGATTGGCATCAAACTAAAAGACTTTGCCATTCACGACTCTGCTGCCGATTTTCTCTTTCTATTGCAAGCGAAAGGTCGGTTAATGGATGAGCTAGCAGAACGGGAACTGAAACTAAAAGACACCTTGAGGGGCAAGGAAGAGATTGCTCTGCTTGCTGAGGCAAGAGCTAGAGACGTAGAACAAGCTCTCGAAAACCTACAGAAAACTCAAGCACAACTGATTCAGGCTGAAAAGATGTCTGGGCTGGGACAAATGGTGGCAGGAATTGCCCATGAGATCAATAATCCAGTTAACTTTATCAACGGCAATCTCACTTACACAGATAAGTATGTTCAGGATCTACTTACCCTAGTTGAACTTTATCAACAGTACTTTCCGCAAGCGTCTCCTGAAATCATTGATTTCATGGAGGAGATGGACCTGGAGTTTGTATTGAGTGATTTACCACGTCTAGTCGCATCGATGCAAATGGGAAGCTGTCGGATCAGAGATATTGTGCTGTCATTACGCAACTTTTCTAGATTGGATGAAGCAGAACAAAAAGATGTAGATTTACATGAAGGAATCGATAGCACATTATTAATTCTCAACCACAAGCTGAAGCAGGGTATTGAAGTGGTTCAAGAATATGGAGATTTACCAAAAGTCCTGTGCTATCCAGCTCAGTTAAATCAATTATTTATGAATATTATTTCTAATGCTGCTGATGCCTTACTTGAAGCAGATATAAAATCAAAGCAGATTGTGATCCAAACCAGTGTAGATGACTCCAAGCAAGTCTATATCCGCATTCAAGATAATGGACATGGCATCTCTCCGGAAATTAAAGAAAAGATTTTTAATCCCTTCTTTACGACAAAACCTGCTGGCAAAGGGACAGGATTAGGGCTATCAATCAGCCAGCAAATTATCGAAAAGCATCAAGGCACAATTGAGGTAGTCTCCGAGTTGGGCAAGGGAACGGAATTTGTCATTAAAATTCCAATTTCCTTGGTAGCTAAAGCTTAATCAATACAGCTCTAGTTAGAAGCGCGTGCTGATTCAATGAACGTAGCTCTCAGTGAATCAGTGCTGTGAATGGGTGAGCGTAAGTAAGTTTTCTTTTTATGAAGCATAAATTTGTTGAATTTATACCTACGAGAAAGACTTATTAATAATGCTTCACAAAGTCTAGTAAGATACCTTCATTACACAGATGAGTATCTGTTTTTATCGACATGATGATGGATCGATTTCCTTGGCTCACCGCGATCGTCCTACTGCCACTCATTGCTGCCATGTTCATCCCCTTGTTGCCTGACAAAGGTGGCAAAGTGGTGCGCTGGTATGCTCTCGCTGTAGGCGTCATAGACTTTGTTTTGATGTGCTACACCTTTTGGACGCATTACGATACGAGCAGTGCAACCTTCCAAATTGTGGAAAAGGTTGCCTGGGTACCGCAGTTAGGTCTGAACTGGGCAGTTTCGGTTGATGGCTTGTCCGCCCCGTTAGTGCTGTTGGCTGGGCTGGTGACGACGCTGTCCATATTTGCGGCTTGGCGAGTCGATCGCAGACCGCGATTGTTCTATGGCTTAATGCTATTGCTATATGCCGCCCAGGTCGGCGTATTTGTCGCTCAAGACTTGCTGCTGTTCTTCATCATGTGGGAGATCGAGCTGGTTCCGGTCTATCTGCTCGTTTGCATCTGGGGCGGGCAAAATCGTCGTTATGCGGCGACCAAGTTTCTGATGTATACGGCGATCGCGTCCATCTTCATTTTGGTGGCGGCGCTGGCGATGGCATTTTACGGCAGCAATACCACCTTCGATATCGCAGAACTGCACCTAAAACAGTTTCCGCTGGCGCTCGAACTGCTACTGTATGCAGGGCTGCTAGTTGCCTTTGGGGTTAAGCTCGCGATCGTACCTTTCCACACCTGGCTACCCGATGCTCATGGCGAAGCTTCTTCCCCAGTGTCGATGGTGTTAGCAGGGGTGCTGCTGAAAATGGGCGGCTATGGCTTAATTCGCTTAAATCTTGAGCTTTTGCCTAACGCTCACATCTACTTTGCGCCGATTCTGGCAATTTTAGGAGTAATCAACATTGTCTATGGCGCGTTGAACTCCTTTGCCCAGACGAACATGAAGCGTCGTCTTGCCTACTCATCGATTTCTCACATGGGATTCGTCTTGCTAGGTATTGCTTCCTTTACGGATGTAGGGGTGAGCGGGGCGCTGTTGCAAATGATCTCCCACGGGCTGATCGCAGCGGTGCTGTTCTTCCTCGCAGGTGTGACCTACGATCGCACCCACACCATGATGATGAATCAGATGGGGGGCATCGGGCAGGCATTACCCAAGGTATTCGCGTTGTTTACGATTGCGGCATTGGCGTCGTTGGCGTTGCCAGGCATGAGCGGTTTTGCTAGTGAGATTGCTGTCTTTATGGGTATCACGACGAGTGACGTTTACAGTTCCACCTTTCGCACAGGAACCGTATTTTTCTCGGCAGTTGGACTCATTCTCACGCCTATCTATCTGCTCTCAATGCTGAGACAGGTGTTTTACGGGCCAAGTTCAGAACTGATGTGTGATCTGGTACCTTCCTGCGACTTGGACGATGTCGAACTGAAGAGTCAAGGGAATGACGAAGCCTCTTGCTTTGGAACCAACTGCGACCTACCTGTAGACGCTAAGTTTGAGGATGCCAATCCTCGTGAGCTGTTTATTGCGGCTTGTTTCTTAGCGCTAATTGTGGGAATTGGGTTCTATCCCAAAATGGCGATGCAGATGTATGACGTAAAAACAGTTGCGGTGAACGCTCAGGTGCGCGAGTCCTATCGTCAGGCAGTTCAAGCGAATCCTCAAATCTATGCCAAGGGTTTTTGGAACTCGACTATCTCAGAATCTAAAGCACCTCCGCTTTTGGGAGTGGTTCAGTAGTACTTGACTGCCTTAATTTTGAGGAGTGAAATAAAGCGCTGAGTTTTTTAACTGCTCAAAATCTATTTAAACCAAAGTCTAGAGTTAGACATAGCGATTATTGTTTTGTGGCTTGTTGTTTTGCAATTGCCATAAACAATAATCGCTTTTTTGTAGTTTCTAAAACTGGATTGAGGAGTCTAGGAAGCGATCGCGCTTCCACTGCAATGTTGTTCTCTGGCTAACTTCTTCAAAAATAGAATATTTGATTCAAAGCTATACCTAAGGAGCACGAAATCGGTTTACATTAATGCCAGATTGTTCAGGTTGCTGTTAAATTTCTAGTTAATACTCTACAGATTATGACCCAGCTTACCCTTTACGGCACTCCTATTAGTACTTATGTGCGGACGGTTCGGCTACTGCTAGAGCAAGCAGGCGCAGACTATGACCTTGAGAGTGTTGATATCTTCAATGGTGAAAATCAATCAGCGGAGTATCTTGCCAAGCATCCTTTTGGCAAAGTACCAACCTTACAGGTAGACGAAGAAGTCATTTACGAAACTTCTGCGATTACGGGTTATCTTGACACCGTGGTTGCCAACCATAAATTTAGTCCTACTGATCCGCTGACTCGTGCCCGCATGCAGCAGATTATGGCCATCATTGATAGCTACCTCTACGCACCTGTGATTGGTACTATCGTGATCCAGCGTCTTATTGTGCCTAGTCAGGGTGGTCAACCCGATGAGAATAAAATTCAAGCCGCGATCGCGCCGGCAAAAACAGCTTTAGAAGCGATTGAAGCTTTAACCGTTGGTAGCCCTTATCTTTTGGGTAGTGAGATCAGCATTGCTGATTTCTTCTTAATCCCCATCTTTATTTACTTTTCTCAGACTCCGGAATTTAACACCATTACTGCTCAGTCTCCTAAAATCCAGGCATGGTGGCAGGAAGTGAGCCAACTTCCTGTGGTGAAGAAGGTTTGTGCTTAAGGGCGATCACGCCTGTGCCAGGGATAAGGAGAAGGGGAGCGATCGCCTAAGTGGACTCTGCCGCTGGCTCAAATGGAAATGCCAACCACAACCAGAGATACAACGGTAGTCCCAGCATTGGCATGATGACTAATAAGGCGACTGTGGCAATCCTGACGCCTAAAAGTGGTAGATGCCAACGCTGGGCGATCGCTGTACAAACCCCTGCAATTACCTGATGGCGGTGGCTGCGATAAAAAGCAGCAGTTGGTCTTGGGGATGTTTGTATCCCTTGGTTTGGCCTAGTAACTTTGAGAACGAAAGAGATTAAGAGTCCAAATGTACCCAACACACTAGATGGAATGGTGAGCATCAATCCCCAAGGGGCGAAGGTCATGCCTGTGATTAAATTCCCTAGTTGGGGATTTCCCACGCACTTGTAGATCGTGATTTCTACATCACAGCTAAAGTGTTCAGCCAGAGCTAGTCCTCCCCAGCCCATGAGCAGTGGCACAACTCCGTAGAAAATGCAAATACTCAACAGAAATAAATGCCAACGCAGTGACAGAGAACGCCGAACGGCGATCGCTCCCAAAGCTGGCCCAATGAAAAATAGTAATCCAATCAAGCCAAAGGATAAAGTGGAGCTGACAAAAAAGAGAACCTGAGCCAGAAAAGCGTTAAAAGCTTCAACCACGGCAGTCATTGGGGAATCGTTGGTATTTAGTCTAGGATGAGCGTAAGAGGTTTGATAACCTGGCAAAGCCGCTCCTACCTAGTCAGCTTATGTTTTCTGTAACCAACTGAAATCGCCCAGTTAGGTCATCCTGTAGAGCGATCGCTGCCTTGATCGCTAGTCGTTCTTTCTGCTATTCCTCATCCTTTCTCTTGCCTTCCACCCACCAACGCTACGGACTGTCTCTGCTGGCAGATCGGAATTTGAATTAAAAATTCAGTTCCTTGTCCTACCGTGGAAAGACATTCCAGCTTGCCGTGATGTTTTTCAGTGATGATCTGATAGCTGATCGACATTCCCATGCCTGTTCCTTTCCCAACCGATTTTGTCGTAAAGAAAGGGTCGAAGACACGTTGCTGTATCAGGTCGGGAATACCTGGGCCATTATCCGCGATCGCGATTTGCACCCATTGGTCGCTCACAATCGAGGTGCGAATGGTAATCCGATTAGGGTTAACCTGAAGCTTCTGAAAGCTCTTGCTGGCATTGCTCTCTTCTATCGCATCAATGGCATTTGTGAGAATGTTCATAAATACTTGATTCAGTTGCCCCGCATAGCATTCCACGTGAGGTAGAGAGCTGTACTCTTTGATTACCTCAATTTCTGGTCGTTCTGGGTGAGCTTTGAGGCGATGCTGCAAAATCATCAGCGTACTATCAAGTCCTTCATGAATATCGACTGGCTTGATCTCGGATTCATCCATGCGGGAGAAGTTGCGCAGAGACAACACAATTTGGCGAATGCGATCGGTACCCACCCGCATTGAGGACAGCATTTTGGGTAAGTCTGCCTGCAAGAACTCTAAATCGATCTCTTCTGCTGTCGCCTGAATCTCAGGGCTAGGGTTGGGGTATTGCTGTTGATATAGTTGCATGAACTCCAACAGATCCTGGGTGTATGCCTGCACATGGCTCAGATTGCCATGAATGAAGTTAACTGGATTATTGATTTCGTGGGCAATGCCAGCAACTAACTGTCCCAAGCTAGACATTTTTTCGCTTTGAACTACTTGGGCTTGGGTTCGCTGCAACTCTCCTAGGGCGTTTTTTAATTCCAGGGTACGTTGCTCTACTCGGTCTTCGAGTTCTTCGTTGCTTTGTTCTAGAGCTGTAAATGACTCGCGTAACTGACGAGCCATGTGGTTAAAAGAGGTAGCGAGGATGTTGAATTCTTCAATGCCATTCTGCTCGACGGCTTGATTCAAGTTACCAGATGCCATCGCTTCGCTAGCACGGTTGAGTCGCAAGATAGGACGGATAATCCAGCGTGAGGTTAGAATGCCCATCACCGAAGCAACTGCCAAAGCACCGAAGCAAAGCCAAATGGTGGTGCGAGTGTTGGTGTTGATTTGTGCCATAAACGAGTTCTCTGGCACACTCATGACAACTAACCAATCCAAGCCATACTCATCGCGCCAAGGAGTGACATGGACATAATACGGCTCTCCTTCTAATTTCAGCCGTAGCTCTTGAGACCCAGCGATATTTTGGAAGCCGTTAAAGCGTTGTTGAACTTGTTGGGCAACTTGCTGAACTACAGGATCAGGGCTGTTGATTGCCTCCAACCGCTTGATTTCTGACTTCACCACGCTGAACGGTTGAGCTTGGCCAGAATTAGCAATGAGTGTGCCGTCTCGCTCCAAAATAAAAACTTGACCTGAGCGACTGATGGCTAGACTCCGCAGGAAATCGCTCAGCTTGAGGAGAGAAACATCGATACTCACCATACCCAGCAACTGCTTATTCGCGTCGTAGATCGGACGACCTGCTGAAGTGGCAATATAGACTTGGTTGGGATAATTGACTACAAAGATTGGGGACCAAACGGGTTTACCCGCTTTGACAGGGCCTGTGTACCACGGTTGTTCAAAGTTGCTCCAATCCAAGGTTTCTAGCACACGGGTGCGATCGCCTTGGTCATTGAGAGCGTAGCTGATCCAATTGTTGCGCGGGCGGGCATCCCAGTCGTCCATTGTGACTGTTTTACCGTCATAACGAGCGGCTCCCACTCCTTCTCCCGTCGTTAGCCCAATGCCAATGTAGCTCACATCATAGGCTTGCATCTGATGCCAGAAATACTTGCCTACGGTTTGGCGATCGCGAGTATCCAGCAACCCCATCCGAATGGCATCCGCATTAATCTGAGCTACTTTGTGAGGAACTGAGAGATAAGAATCCAAATGCTGATTGACCTTGCCGCTGCTGCGTTCCATCAACTGAGCCGCTAGATCATTCACCGCCTTCTGTCCGTTTCTAAAGGACAGGTAGCTAACTAGCCCCACTGCCCCAAAGATTTGGAGCACGAAGGGAACAATGAGGACTAGTTGGAGAGACAGCGCTTTGACTTTGCTGGAACGACGCATTTTCATGACCAGAATTTACGGCTCGTACCGATGTGATCCAGATCAGAGTTCCCAGCAAGTTCTGTGATATACCGCTCCAATCAATTAGAAATGATTCTTTTTGTAGGGGAATTTAAAAGTTAAATTGGGCGCGAAGATTGCCTACGTAAATACCGGGATTTCTATCGAAATTGTTAGGGTTAGAGATGACATAGAAGGCTGGAGCGATCGCCAAATTATCCGTGAGAGGGTAATAGTAGGAAGCTTCTAGCTCTAGCATCGTGCCGCCATCTCCCCCGCCTGCTACAAAATATTTTCGCCCTTTGACAATATCCATTGGCACAACGAAAGTGAGCATTTTTAACGCTCCTGGTTTGCCTAAATCAGGAAATCCTAATCCAACTTGGAAAGATTGGGTATTAACAGCTTCATCAATCGGTTCGAGGTGAATATCGCCATAGCTATAACGATATTAAACCTCAGTCTTCTGCCAGACTTGTTCTTGAAGTAGGCGACATCATTAGCAAAATGAAACTTAATGCAACTTGCCGTAAACTTTTTGCCCTCTCAATTGGGTAAAAACATTGTGAGTAGCTCAAAGCGGCATTGCCAAATTCGATTTTTTTATGATTGGGGATGTGATTCACCGTTTTGGTGTGGCAATGATGCAGCCCACGATCGCTTTGGTGTCGGTCCCATTGAGCCTGAGGAGTTAGGACTAAGCGCTGAAATTTCTGAGCAGTTGCGATCGCTCGGCGCATGGCACGACACCGCACTAGATTGGAGCGATCCACTTGGCCCTAGCCCTTGGCCACTAGAAGAATGCGAGCGCTTCAATACGGCAGTGAGCCAGCTATTGGCGCTGATCCGTACAGAGCTGGGTGACGAATACGAGATCATTGATCATTAGCGACCGGGATTTATGATGGAGGCGATCGCATTGTTCATAGCATGGGTTCTGCGATGACCTCTACACTACTTTTTTGATGAGATGATATGCCCAAAGTTCATGTGAATGGTCTTGATATCAACTACAAAATTTATGGTGAGGGAGATCCACTCTTAATGATCATGGGTCTCAGTTTTAGTTTGTTGGATTGGGGGACTGAGCTACCGGAACTGCTCTCACGGCATTACAAAGTCATTTTGTTTGATAACCGAGACGCGGGAGAAACGAGCCAAGCTGCGGGAGCTTACACCACAGCTCAAATGGCAGAAGATGCCGCAAATTTATTAAAAATGCTGGGTGAGACTAAAGCGCATGTGTTTGGCATCAGTATGGGCGGTATGGTAGCTCAACAGTTTGCCCTCAATCATACTGATCAACTCAAAAAACTGATTTTAGGCTGTACGATGGCGGGCGGAACCTGTAGCCAGTTTAATCCTCCTGCGGGGCTTGGGAGTAGCAGTATTTTAGAGCAGCTTTTTCCTCTGGGATTTTTGCAAGCACATCAATCCCGTATAGGTGAATTTCTTCAAGCAACTGCACCTTACCACAGCCAAGGAGAAGCGCTGATCCGCCAGTATCAAGCGATGAGCACTCATGATACCTGTAGCTTATTAGGCAAGATAACGGCTCCTACATTGGTAATCACTGGGGATAGCGATCGCATTATCCCGCCTCAAAATAGTGAGTTTTTAGCCAAAAATATCCCTGGTGCCAAACTAGAGGTGCTTACAGAGGCAGGTCACGCTTTCTGCTTCAGTCATCCAGAAACCACAGCCGCCGCAATTATCAGCTTCTTACAAAGCTAATGATTGATTCAGCCTGTATGCTTCATCCTATCTATCCTTCATTCCCAAACTGCTCATGATTGACGACTCAAACAACATTCTGGATACATTTAACCAATACGCTAAAACCTTCGAAAGCCTCAACCCCTTATCAGTTCTATCTTTTTATCACTACCCAGCTATCTTGATTTCGCCGGACAAAGTAGTAACTGTGAAAAACTGGATCGAAGGTTTTGTCGTGTTCACTGCTGTCATGGCGGAGCTCAAATTTCGGGGGTATGCCTACAGTGAAACTGAATCTCTCAGCGTTGATCAGTTGAGCGATCGCCTTGCTACTGTGAAAGGCATTGTCATTCGCTTTAAAGAAAATAGACAGAAATTAGAGCGCTTCGGTTTGGCTTACACAATGCGGCGAGAAAACGATGGCTGGAAGATTGTTGTGGGAGCACTTTATGAACTGGAGACCTCAGCATAAACGGCTATTAGTAGCGCGTCGTTTGATTTGTCAGGTATTAGTCATCGGGTTAGTCATGGGATGTACCAGCACACCTAAGCCAGAACCTAAACCAACTTTATCTATTTTATTCATTGGGAATAGCTATACCTATCAAAATAACTTGCCGCAAATCTTAGCGGAGTTAGCGAAATCAGGTGGGCAAGCGATCGTTGTAGATATGGTGGCGGAGGGAGGTTGGAAGCTGTTGCAACATGCGACCTCAGCTTCTACTTTGTACAAAATAGGACAACAAAAGTGGACCTTTGTGGTCTTACAGGAGCAAAGTGTCGTGCCTTCGGTTGAAGCCAATCGGACCCAAGAAATGTATCCTGCCGTCCGCCTCTTGGATGATCAGATTCAACAAGCAGGGTCTCGTACTTTACTGTTCATGACTTGGGGTCGCCGAGATGGATTTGCAGAAGTGGGACACCCAGACTTTGCCACCATGCAGTCACAGTTACAGGCAGGTTATCTCAAAATTGCCAAAGAACGTAATCTTCTAGTAGCACCTGTCGGCATGGCTTGGCAAACTGCACTAGCACAGCAGCCAAATCTGCAACTGTGGGAGAGTGATGGCAGTCATCCCAGCTTAACGGGCTCTTACCTGGCTGCTTGCGTGTTTTACGCTGTGGTCTACCGCAAAAGCCCTGAGGGATTGGACTACACCGCTGGTTTGCCGCAGGATACAGCTCAGGCTTTACAAGCGATCGCGGCGACTACAGTCTTAAACAACTCGGAGCAGTGACACTCTTTATCGAAGGTGTAGTATATTTGTAGCATAAATCTGCCTGTCAAATTCAGGTTTGTGAATTCGGTACTGCGAAACTATGCTGCTCTATCGTCCTGTCGGGCTCAAAGAACTGGAATTAATTGCTCAATCAAGCTTCAAGGCATTTCCGCCGCGCCTGCCAGAACAACCCATTTTCTATCCAGTTCTCAACTTTGAGTATGCAGAGAAGATTGCACGCGATTGGAATACTAAGAGCAATAGCTTTGCGGGCTTTGTGACTCAATTTGAGGTTGAGGATAGCTATGTGCAGCAGTTTGAAGTGCAAGTAGTGGGTGGTGCGATCTGCCAAGAGCTATGGATACCAGCCGAAAAACTTGCAGAGTTCAACCGTCACATCATTGGGCAAATCCAAATTTCTGCGGCTTTTTATGGCGAGAAGTTTCAGGGCGAGTTAGATGCTGCAACTAATATGCCAAAAGGAATTCCTGCCAGCGCGATCGCCCCTCAATAAGGAGCATCTGGAATCGGCTATTGCAGAGTTGTAGTTCGAGATCGATCAACTAGATCTAATTTTTTTCGTAGATAGATTGGAGAACAGAGCCATGAAGAATCTCACTTGGAATATTCGCGATCGCTTTATCCAAGTTGAGGTTTTGGGATGGAATCTAGAGTTCTCTTACGGGCAGAAAATCTCAGTTACAACTTAACGGCAGATAGAACCTTATTTCAGGAAATTGACGTTAGCATTCAAGCGGGCGATCGGATTGCACTCGTGGGTCCGAATGGTGTTGGCAAGTCTACGTTATTACAGCTTTTAGCAGGACTGGTGCAACCAAGTTCTGGCTCTGTTTACCAAAAAGACAGCATCTACTATTTGCCGCAAATCAGCACATTACCCCTAGAGCAAAAACAACAGACAGTGTTGGCATGGCTCAGCTCGATCTGTGATGACTGGTGGGCGATCGCTGACATCCTAGAAACCAAATTAGCAACAGTTGTAGATCTCTCCCTCTCAATCGCAAATCTCAGCGGTGGTGAGCTGACCAAGTTATTTCTAGCAGTTGGTTTGGCGCAAGAGCCACGCCTATTGCTGCTAGATGAACCAACCAATCATATGGATCTATCAGCACTGGAAACCCTGAAACAATTTCTCCATCAGTTTTCTGGCGCTTTCGTGATTGTCTCCCATAAACCTTTCTTTTTGGATCAAGTCGCTAACACTACTTGGGAATTGACGCCAGTAGGTATCCAGGTTTATGGAGGTAACTTCTCGTTCTACAAAGAACAAAAAGCGATCGCCCTAGAAAATGCTGAGCGTTCCCATGAGGCCGCCAAAAAAGACTTAAAGCGAGCCAAAGAAGCGGCGCTAAAAGAGCAACAACGGGCAGCGCGATCGCAACGAGAAGGACAATTACAAGCACTCGACAACAGCATGGGCAAAGCGGCCAAACGCTATTTTGCCAACCGCGCCTCAGCTACAGCGGGAACTGCGGCCAAAAAACATGACATAGCTCTAGTTCAAGCGCAGCAGAAGCTAGCAGAGACCAAAATTAGAACTTCAAAAGCCACACTAATTCGGTTGGAGGAGAAGCTACGCAAAGTCAGAAATCTGATTGATATCCAAGGCGCTGATTTAAGAGTGGGCGATCGCACCTTGATCAAAGACATCCGGTTGCATGTGAAAACTGGCGATCGGATTGCTGTGCTGGGAGCTAATGGTTCTGGCAAATCGACCTTAGTAAAAGCGATCTTGGGATTAGCAGCAACAGAAGCGGCTTTGGAAGCAGGAGAGGTGCGGCTAGCTACAGATCTGCAAGCGGCTTATTTAGATCAAACCTATGCTGTAGTCGATCGCCAGAAAACCATTTTAGAGAATATGCAAGCCGCTAATCCTCAACTGAGCTACCAATTGCTCCGCCAACAACTGGGACACTTTCTGTTTTTCAATGAAACGGTGCATCAATCGGCCGCCGTATTGAGTGGTGGAGAACTGGCTCGGCTGGCGATCGCAATGATTACCATCTCAGAAGTGGATTTGTTGATCCTGGATGAACCCACTAATAACTTAGATACTGTGACGGTAGAGCCCATGATTGCCGCGCTTAATCAATATCAAGGTGCTTTGTGGGTGATCTCCCACGACCTCGATTTTCTCAGTCAAATCGGCATCACTAAATCCTTTCAGTTAAACCATCAGGCTTTGCAGCCAACCACTCATCTCCCTAGCGACTCACCTAACTTTTATCACGAATTGCTTGCCTAGTAGAGAGATTCTATGCAGTTTATTTTTTGTGCTGATCCATTCGATATCCGCCAACCTGATTTCGACTATGTAACGGAGTATGAGGCTGTCAAAAGCCTTGGATATCAGCCTGCCTTCATTGATTTTGAAGCATTGGTGAATGACCAGAACGCTGAGAAGGCAGTTCGCAAGGTATCAATCCAGCCGACTGAACAAGTTGGGCTTTACCGAGGTTGGATGCTAACACCTGCCCAGTATCAACAACTCTTTGAAGCACTAACAAAGCGGGGAATTCGCTTACTCAATGACGCGACTGCTTATAAGCACTGTCACTATTTACCAGAGTCTTACTCTATCATTGCGCCTTACACACCGAAATCCGTTTGGTTAACGCTCAATGGAGAATTGGATATAGATGCAATCATGTCTCTATTACATGATTTTGGCGATCGCCCGATTATCCTCAAAGACTTTGTGAAATCGAGAAAACATGAATGGCATGAAGCTTGCTACATCCCCCAAGCATCTGATAAAACAACCGTTGAGCGTGTCGTGCATCGGTTTCTGCAACTTCAAGAAACAGGGTTGAATGAAGGTCTAGTGTTTCGAGAGTTTGTAGACTTTGAACCCTTAACCACTCATCCCAAAAGTGGAATGCCACTGACTCAAGAGTTTCGTCTCTTTTTCTTAGACGGTGAACTAATTTATGTGAGCAAATATTGGGATGAAGGAAATTATGCAGAAACCGATCCACCCATAACACAATTCTGCGAAGTGGCTCAGATAGTGCAAAGTCGTTTCTTTACGATGGATGTAGCTAAACAGCTAAATGGTGATTGGATGATTGTAGAACTCGGTGATGGTCAAGTGGCGGGATTACCGGATAGCGCTGATGTAACTGCATTCTATCAATCGCTTTTAGCTCATCAGCTATCTTCAGACGTTAGCTCTCTGCCTGCTCAAGATACTTGAAATTTAGCCAATTTAATTCCAGCGATCGCTCTAACCATCGTACCCTTGACATGTATTACAATGTAGTATAATTTGTATTATATTGCTGTTGATTGACTCAAGACCAAAGGCGATCGCGCTCACCGTGCATTAGAGATAAGCGCTCGCTAAACTTCTAGCGTGGCTAAGGAGGTGAGAATCAATGAAATTAGCAGAAGCATTGATCCTCAGAGCTGATTGTCAAAAACGAATTGCTCAGTTGCAACAAAGATTGCTACGGAGTGCCAAAGTACAAGAAGGAGAACAACCTGCTGAGAATCCAGAAACATTGCTGAGTGAGCTGGATGCTGCGATCGCCCAGCTAAGGGCTTTAATTCAGCAAATCAACCAAACCAATGCTCGTACTGCTTTTCAGAATGTGACTCTCTCTGATGCTTTGGCAGAAAGAGAGACCTTGCAGATGCAGCGGAATGTTTATAGCAATTTGGTAGATGCAGCTTCTATTCGGCAAGAACGTTACACCCGTTCGGAGGTTAAGTTCTTCAGTACAGTAGCGATCGCGCAGATCCAGAACCAAGTGGATAGACTATCAAGAAACTATCGAGAACTGGATGCTCAAATTCAGGCACTCAATTGGCAAACAGATTTGATTGAGGTCAGTAGAGAGACCTAACCCCCAGCCTCCTTCCCTAGTAGGGAAAGGGGAGAATATAAGCCCCTCTCCTCGCAGGGGAGGGGTTGGGGAGAGGTCTTCAAGTTGGTAGCCAAGCCAGCAGAAGCGAGCACAACCCGCCAACTGGGCAAGTTGGATTTGCGATCTGGAAAGTCGCTCTATTGGTGGCGTGGGGGCCATGCCAACGGGTTCGAATCCCGTCTTATAACTAATGCCCAGCATGGTTACAAGCGTACCGGGCATTGTGAATGTTACTACCGCGTGCTGGTCTGTTGACTGTGGTGAGGGAGGGATTGGGGAAATTAAATATATGGCAACTCGATACTTTGATCATCAAGACGGACAAACTACATCTACTAATCTCCAAAGTCAGGGCTTGTTGGGGGCAGGCTGGCGACCGCTCAACCGAGAGCTAGACTGGCAATTTCTGTGGCATTTGGCAATGCACGATTCAGCGGAGCTATCCAAGAAAACTGTGGATATTGCCAGTGCGATCGCCGATACTTTAGGCCGCACTAACTATAGCGGATGGGCGAATTTGCTGAGTGTTTTTTCCTCCGGTACGCGCTATGAGTTAGATGAGTTCTGGAGCTATATCACGCCTGAGCCTCCCAGCCCGGATTACCGTCATGTGGCACCACTGACGGTGGAAACCCCGGTGCTTCAGCAGGTCAGCCGCACCAATATCCCGATTGATTATGTTTTAAATCGGCTCCAGGAACTCACGATCCTTAAAGTATTGGAGTTATTAGGGAAACCTGCTCTAATTACGCAATACTACTTCGATCGCTACTTCTACCTCCCGATTGAGAAGTTCATCAGTTGGGATCGGGTCGATACGATTGATACAGTCAATGCCTACTGGCCACAACAAGATATTTGGTTGCAGATTCAAAACATTGGTCCTGGAAGACGACGACTAACACTACTGGCGAGAGAACTAAACTCCCTGATCAACAAAGCCACCTACAACCTGGCTGTGATGCTGAGTGGCTATCAAAGCCGAGTTGGGCAAATTCAGAGCCAATACGCTATTCGTTCTTTTTCAGCAGATGTGCAGGATTTTAGCGATCGCGTTCAGCAAGCAGTTTTCGACCAAAGCCAATTGGCAGTTCTGGTACATGGAGAGCCAGGCACAGGCAAAACGGCTTGGACTCAGGCGATCGCCAAAGAAGTGTTGATGCCATTAGGATATGTCATCTTTATTCTTGATCACGATGCTGTGGAGAATTTCGTTCCACCCACTTATCTAGAGCGCATTTGTCTGATCATCAATGAAGCCGATAACTTGGCGCAAAACCGCGCGAATGTGGCAGCTCAAAGTAGCAACAAAACCGAACATATCCTAAGCTTGCTGGACGGCACGTTGCATCAAAGTGTATTGGAGGAAGGCAGGATTCAAACTCAACAAAGATTTGTGGTTTTGATGACCTGCAACACAATGGAACGCTTAGATCCTGCCCTATTGCGGAAGGGACGAGTGGATTTGATTCATGAGTTTGTGCACAAATTTGTCTAATGAACAGCGATCGCCTAGTTAAAGTCAGCAAATACCTCAGCAAGCATCTCCGTCACCAACCGGAGCGCCTGGGCCTGACTCTTGGTGCAGGTGGCTGGGTTGCGGTTGAGGAATTACTTGCAGCCTGCGCTCAACATCAGTTTCCCCTCAGCCGTGAAGAACTGGAGGAAGTAGTGGCGACGAGTGATAAAAAGCGTTTCTCCTTCGATGCCACAGGTACGCTGATCCGGGCCAACCAAGGTCACAGTGTGGAAATAGATCTACAACTAGAGCCACAGGTGCCGCCGGATGTTTTATATCACGGTACAGGCGATCGCGCAGTAGCAATGATTTTGCAATCAGGTCTAAACAAGATGTCGCGGCATCATGTTCACCTTTCCAAAGATGTGGAAACAGCCCGAAAAGTCGGTTCTAGACATGGTCGTCCAGTTATCTTTGCGATCGATGCTGCGGCAATGGATCAAGCAGGATATCTCTTTTTCTGTGCAGAAAATGGCGTTTGGCTGGTGGAGCACGTCCCATCAGAATATTTAACGATTTTGTAGCCAGTGCCGTTAAAGAGTCGATCGCACCTTTCGGGGCTTGTTTCCCAAACCTGTTTGGTTCATCTAAGGGCGAGCAGAGCAACCATTAGGACTCAACTACACCACTCCAATCATCATTCTCAACCGCTGCTTTGAGTTTCCGACGACGCTCAGCTTCGGACTCATCCGGTGTCGCCTGTGCATCTAATTCATGGCTGAGGGTGTTATCCGCCATAGCCTTGCGTAACTTGAGCTTTTTCTCTTCGTAGGCTTGGCGCTCTGCTGCCGACATACTGGCTTGCGCCACTTCGCCAATTGTTTTTGCCCAAGTTCCCTCGCCCGCTTGATTCCCAGACGGAACCTGATCCAGCGCGGCAAGCCACTCATCTCGCAACGCTTCCATTACCTGCCGTGTCGGAAACTTAAAGGTCTGAACTCGGATAAAAGCACAGGCTTCCACTCCATGCTGGGCAATGTGCCCTTCCAGCGACTGCTGGACATCGCGGGAGTAGCCGATGTACTGGGTTTGGTGGTCAGCATCTAAAACAGCGTAGACCCCCGCCACCTTAACCCTGTGAGTGTGCGATCGCCAATTTTCTGCTGGAACCACTTCAGCCCCTTCAGGCACCAATGGGAGGGAGGAGGTAGTTGAGCCATGTTCATCTTCAGAACTGTACAGAAAACCATGCAGTCCCTGATGAGCGGCTGGAACGTTCTGATCTTCAAGAGGGACGTTTTTTTCGGATTCCACAGGATAGTCTCGGTTGGGTCACTTAAGCTTGATAAGAACGATCTTACTTCTATTCAGACTAGGACTCAGATGATTGGCGACCAGGTCTTCCAGACTGGCGAGATTACTCACTTGAGAAATTGCCTGAGTGAAATTTTGCTAAGTATGCGAGAAAAGTGGCGATCGCGTTGAAAGTATAGAGAACCCAGCTTCTGAGAATATACCTTTGAGGTTCGCTTCATGTTCCGACTCGATC
Organism: Trichocoleus sp. FACHB-591; assembly: GCF_014695845.1. Lineage (NCBI taxonomy): Bacteria > Bacillati > Cyanobacteriota > Cyanophyceae > Leptolyngbyales > Trichocoleusaceae > Trichocoleus > Trichocoleus sp. FACHB-591. The sequence continues at coordinate 140,229 of NZ_JACJPA010000045.1, read as the reverse complement.
GCCGCATAGCTCTGGTAACGCTCTCATTCACACTTGGTCTAACAGCCATCATCCAGGGTGCCCATGCTTACATGCCTCCTGAAGCCTCTTTGCAAGCCGTCACTCCGCCACCTCGCACCGTGGCTAGCTCACCCAACCTCTTGAAGGATACTTTGGTGGTGCCTGGAGAGCGGATTGGTCCCGTGACTGGCACCACCACCTATCAAGATTTAGTCAAATTATTTGGGAAGTCTCGGCTGAGCGATCGCACAGTCTACGGGCCAGAAGGTATAGGGATGTGGCCAGGGACTCGCGTAAACCTAGGTCTAGCACAATCCTTCACCGTCGTTTGGCAAGATACCAAACGAGCCAAGCCTCTGCATGTCCGGGAACTCGGTTCTGCCTGGAAAACAGCAGAAGGAATTGGCATGGGCACTCCTCTCACCCATTTACAGAAACAACTCGGCAAGTTCCAAATCTCAGGCCTGGACTGGGATTATGGTGGGGCTGTAATGTTCCACAATACGCGGTTGTCTCGTTATGTAGGCAAACTGACCTTGGTGATGCAGGCCGATCCTCAAGCCAGCGATAAATATCCGAATGACTACAGTGCCGTAGCAGGCGATCGCCTGCTCTCTTCTACTGATCTTCATTGGAAACCTTTAGGGATGCACGTTGGTTCCATGATCGTGCGACTAAACTCGGAGTTTTAAAGAGATGGAACAGCGATCGCTAGTTGTTATTTACCATTCATTACTTGTAAGGCGTTGCTTTCCTTTGTTACCGCTAAAGATAGCAATACTTCACACTAATATGAAGAGATTTTATGATTTGACTCGGTAAGTTGTGAAAGCAATTGATTTCTTTAGTTGGTTATGTTAAACAACATAGGAAGACTGTAGGTCAGCGTGTGTTCTAATTCGGTAAGTTCCTGTTTATACTCGCCCTTTAAAGGGGTGCTGTGCTACCAGCTACCAAAGTAAACTAGCTAGATAAATAGGCATATAGATGCAACTCGAAAAGGTTGAGCGGGAATACTAGGCTCATCATCACAGGAGCCTTATGGCTCAGAGGCTCGACGTTTTAGTCGGGCTTTTTTTATGTTTAACAAACGAAAAATATCACTGATGCGAGCGCGAAGCAGAACTTGTCAAACGGTGGGCTACATGACTTTCTAGTAGCTTTACGGTAAGGTATGTTCTTTAATAACCCAGCGCCCAGCCTGCAATTTTTTAATGAGTGTGAGTAAAAATGCACTGGAATGGGGATTCTAAAAAAGAACTTCTAAGGCTGAGGCAATGCTGAGATTCTTCTGTCTAACTGCTGTGTTGGCTGCTGCTCTGTCGCCGTTGTTACCTCGCTTCTCAACTGCGGCGATCGCCCAGGAGTTAGATGGTTGTTACATGCTTAACCCTGCTGGCCGATCGATCGATCTGTCCAAGCTTTGTGGAACTACTCCTGGCAACACTCACTCTCCTAATGGCACTCTAGCCACCTTTACGAGAAACAATACTTTACCTGAGGGACAGGTTTTCCAAGCCAAAATTCTGCGACGTGAGGCTGGCACTCCCATCATTGGAGTTACCTTCAATGGCAACCAAACTTTTGAAATGATTGTGGATACAGGCGCTAGCGGTACAGTCGTCACCCAACGCATGGCTGCGATGTTGCGCTTGGTTCCAGTTGCTAAATTAAAGTTTGATACTGCGAGTGCCAAAGGGATTGAACTGCCCTTGGGGAAGATTCATATGATGGAAGTCAATGGGGCCACAGCTCAAGGGTTGCTGGTGGCGATCGCAGGCCCTCAGCTAGAAACGGGTCTGCTGGGTCATGACTTTTTCGGCAAGTACGACATCACCATCAAACGAGATGTGGTTGAGTTTCGCGTGCGTTAGAGTTTTACGAGTCTTGGTATTGAATACGGTAGATCCGACCATTGGCTTCTTCGGTGACTAGCAAGCTGCCGTCGGGTAACACCAGGAGACCAACCGGACGACCCCAAGTTGTCGGGCCACTTGGATCTAAGAGAAAACCTGTCAAAAAGTCTTCGTAATAGCCTGCAGCACGACCCTGAGCATTGAACGGAACGAATACGACCTTGTAGCCTGTGCCTTGATTGCGATTCCAAGAACCCCGGAAGGCAACAAAAGCACCATTACGATACTTTTCGGGGAATGTCTTGCCGTCATAAAACTGAAGCCCTAAAGCAGCAGAGTGGGCTTGAAACAGCACATCAGGGGTCCGGGTTTGAGCAGCCAATTCTGGGCGATCGCTCTGGCCATTGCGAGCATGACGAGGGTCAAGCAAGTTGGGGGCAAGGTAGCTGTAAGGCCAGCCGTAAAATTCGCCTGCTTGCACTTGGGTTAGGTAGTCGGGCACCAAATCATCTCCTAGCCCATCTCGCTCATTCACCGTGGCATGCAGCGCCCCTGTAACAGGTTGAAAATCAAGTCCTACAGGATTACGCAATCCATAAGCAAAGGTTTGCTGGTTCGAGCCATCCAGGTTCATAACTTGAACTGAGGCGCGAGGAAGTGGTTCGGTATCAGCGTTGCTTTCAGAACCGACAGAGACATACAGCTTTTGTTGGTCGGGGGAAACGACGACATTCCGAGTCCAATGCTGGTTGTAGCCCTCTCCTGGCAGTTGCGCGATCGCTTGCCCCCGCCCTGTAAGCTTCTCTTGGCCTGGTTGGTAAGGAAAGCGCAGAACGGCATTGGTATTGCCTAAGAAAAATGAGTCCTGAGTAAAAGCCATGCCGAGGGGCAGAAACAAGCCATTGCTTGGCCCAGCAAACGTTTTTTTTACATCAGCGACGCCATCTTTGTTGCTATCGCGCAGTAGGCGAATGCGATTTTGCCGTGTCTCAGTCACCAGTACGTCGCCATTAGGAGCCAGGGCTAGCCACCGGGGTCTATCGAGTTCTTCGGCATACACATTTACCGTGAAGCCAGCCGGAACTCGTAACAAGGGATTGCTGGGAATATCCACCACATTTGGGCTTTTGGAGGCGCTATTGGTGGCATAGGGCTGTGGCAAATCTGCCGCCGTTAAGCGGATGGGGGTGGGTGTAAGCGTTTCTGTAGCAACTAAGTTCTGGGGTGATGCAGCCTGCGCTGTCAACTGTTTTGTGGAGGCTGACGCTTGAGCCGTAGGAGTCTGCTCTGTAGGTAGTGAGCTAGGTTGCGATCGCTCTGGCAGCGTTGTACCTACCTGGCTACAACCCGTGGCGGTGGTGAGTAGTAGCGCCAACGATAACCAATGAGCGGGGCGTGGGGGTACAAACGGAGGCACAGGCATAGTAGAACTCTAAATCTAGCGAGATCAGGACCAACAGCAAGTTGTAGAGATGCAGCGTTGGGGGTGAACGCTTTCCACTTATCTGCTTATCCGCTTACTTCCTCAGGCTAACAATCAATGCGAAAGATTGCAGTCTAGAAATTGCAGAAACTAAAGCATCTACTCCATGGGGCATCAGCATCCATGTCAGTGAATGGTAACTTACTTCCTGAGGCAGAAATGAAAGCAGGGTGATGGAAAGCGATCGCGGGTTAGCATTATAGTTGTGTTAAGAGATGGCAAGAGTGACCTGTCCTCAAGCAGAGAGTCCTAAATCTTAAAAAATAAGACTCAATCTGATTGTCTGGTCCCAGCCTCTTGTATCACTGTAAATAGCTGATTAAATAGCCTGACAGGATACTTAATCTCAGAAGCTAACCAGCTGACGAGTTCCTAACCCTAGCTCAAAGACAACTAAGACGAAACCGAAAAATCCATGAGCGATATTCAAAAGCAAATCGAACAAGAACGGGAACAAGCGCGTGCCGTTTGTGACACCAGCGGTAGCACTTCCGGCGAATGTGCTGCTGCTTGGGATGCGGTTGAAGAACTCCAAGCTGAAGCATCCCATCAACGTCAATCAAAACAAAAGAACTCGTTGGAACAGTTTTGCGACGATAATCCAGACGCTGCTGAGTGCCGAGTCTACGACAACTAAACGCCTTGGGCACTCTTCGTTCATTCCATAATCAAGATTGTCATAATCAAAACCATCTAGAAACTCAAACCCCTATCTTGGGAGTTTGAGTTTTTTTAATATGAGCTTTCGCTACTTATCCATCCGACTTGGCTGTCAAAGTACAGTCGATCATTCTCCAAGTAGAGCGAAACTGGCGGAACAACTCCTGACTGGCAGAGGCGAGATCTCCATCTGGGCCAATGGTACCTCCTGGGATCACTCGGCCTCCATCCGTTTGGAAGTTTAGTCTTAGGTCTCCATTTTCATCTTTGTCCAGCATCAGACGCCCCTGCGCGATGACTTGGCCCGCTCGGCTTGAAATAGAACAACGCATTATTAACTACTTCCAAGGAATCTTTTGGCTGCTTCAACTGAGCTAGGCATCAAGTTCAGCAAACTGAGGCTTATCTTCTCATAATTCTTAGCTTTATCAACCGATTAAGTGAAAAGAAATAGCTGTTCTATCACATTTATAGCTTTGATCTCTGGCAAGCACACATGCAAAGAATTCTGAGAACTGTGTGTAGAGATATCACAATTTAACTTTCTTGTTAATAAAAATTGCAGTGGCTTGACTGAGTTGCTAGATTATGCGCAAAGAAGCTGATTCAGCAGTTAAGTTGAACATGTAGCAGCTTTTTGCTTTGTTAGGCGGCTATGACTGAAAGCGACTACAAAGCTGCGTCCATAAGTTCTCTGGATTGTAATAGCTAGGAGTAATATGACTGGACAGATGTGCTGGCTCTCGATTGGCGGGGACGATGGTGAAAAAGTGCTGCACTTGCGCATGCAGCCGTCCCAGCCTTGGCGACCTTACAAATCTTTCCCTCAGTATGCGATGTCTGATTACAAGGTTCCAGGTGGCTCCAAGGGTTGGGCTACTTACCAGCAGTTGATGAAATCAGGCTGGACGTTAGTCGCTACATCTGCTGCTCAGCCGCAACTGCTAGCTTACAAATAACCCAGTTTTAATGGGTTATACCCCAGATAAACGGCGCTAGGGCTGGACTCCAGGCTCTAAAAAGTTATAAAGAATCTCGTCTGGCTCGTCGTACATGTCATCGTCGTCATCGTCTTCGGGCATGGTTACCAGAGACGATGCTGGGTGAATCACATTGGGTTTGGGAGCCGAGTCATAAGCCTGGTTCGTAGCGATCGCCTGCTTCAAGGCTTCAAGTTGCTCGCTCAGGTAGGTCACTCTAGCTTCTAAAGTGGCAATTCGCTCTATAGAACCATTTGTTGCTGCTTGCTGAGTTGGTAAATGGGTCAGGTGAAAATGGGTTGCTAAAATTTCCTCTGCGGCGGCCGCAAGCGATCGCTTCCCTCGACTCGCTTTGTAAGTTTTAAGCTGCTGTCGTAGTTCTGGGGACAGTTTAATTGAAACGCGGTGCTTATCTTTTGCCATTGCTGCTCAAATTATTGGCTAGTACTGCGATCGTAGCGTTAGGTGAGAGCACAAATTCAGCGCGGCTACCTCTTTTGGCTACAACGAGATCAGCAATTGCCACAGGGTTCATCACTTAGGGAGAAGCAAAGTTAAAGTAATTTCGCTTTCCTTTAAAGAAGAATGAGTCTTTAGGAGTTGTGTGGTGGTAACCGATCACGAGCACGTGCGTGCTGAGAAAAGTAGAATTAGACGCAAGGATTTGATTTCTAGCCTCACCATTGGTATTCTGCTTGGAATTATTGGTGGCCTTCCAATCGGTTGGTTTGCGCACCGAGTTTACTTCCAGCAGAGAACGGCACAGGTGTTGCTTTGTCGCCAAAACCATATTGGGCAACCAGAAGTTGAATTGAAATCATTGTGCGGCTCAGTTTATTAATGGTCTAGTTGTTTAACTGGTTGAGTTAACTGGTTTAGCTGGTTGGATAGAGGCGATCGCCTGTAGCAGCATCAAAAATAAATAGTTGAGCGAAGTCGATTTGGAGGCTCAAGCGATCGCCCGGACGAACCCGAATATCCGGGCTCACTTGCAGGTTAATCACTTGGGCGTCTGAGCTGGTGGAGTAGGTCGGTAAAACTGCTCGGATCAAGATTTCTCGTCCGAGCGGTTCTACAATGCTCACTGCAACCGTGAAGTGTTGAGCCTCTGATGCAGACACCAGTTGTAAATGCTCTGGACGGATGCCTAGCTCGACCGACTGGCCTGGAGACAACGGCAAATTAGCTGTAATGGCGGAAGGGCAAGTAAGTGATTGGCCTGCTAGGTGAAAATCACCATTCTCGAAGGTTGCAGACAGGATGTTCATGGGTGGATTGCCCAGAAACGTCGCCACCATTCGATTAGTCGGGCGAGCATAAATAGTTTGGGGATCGCCAATTTGTTGAATGCGGCCTTGCTTTAGCACCACAATTTGGTCAGCCAACGTCATGGCTTCCACTTGATCGTGGGTGACATAGATCGTAGTGATGCCCAAGCGTTGATGAAGTTGCTTTAGTTCAGCCCGCGTGTCATCTCGCAACTGAGCATCCAAGTTAGAAAGCGGCTCATCAAGTAAAAAAACTTGCGGCTTACGAGCGATCGCGCGTCCCAATGCTACCCGTTGCTGTTGCCCGCCAGAGAGTTGTTTAGGTTTGCGATCGAGCAAGTGGGCAATATCCAGCGATCGCGCTACAGATTCGACTCGTTCTTGAATGGTTTGGGAGTCGGCTTTACGCATTTTCAGCCCAAAAGCCAGATTCTCCGCCACGCTCATGTGTGGGTATAGTGCATAGTTCTGAAACACCATTGCCACGTCGCGCTGACGAGCAGGCACTTGATTGACCAAGCGATCGCCAATGTAGAGATTGCCTGAAGTCGCTGACTCTAGCCCTGCGATCGTGCGTAGAATCGTAGACTTGCCACAACCCGACGGCCCCACCATCACCCAAAATTCACCATCAGGCACCTCAAAGGTGATGTCTGCGATCGCCACCGCCTCTTTAAATTGTCGAGTAATTCCCTCTAAGCGCACCTTTGCCATTGTCTGCCCAACTTTCCTCTTCGACTTGCCCCATTGCGATCGCACTTTAGCTCAAAATCACTTTTCAAAATCTACTTTGTTGAATCATGAGAAGTCTCGCTGAAACCCATCCCCTCCACTGTGTTTCTTCTGGATGATGCTTTTTAGTCACAGAGTTGTTTCCTTGTAAGTACTTCAGACCGTTCTTTAGCACTTAAAAACTGATTCATGATGCTGCGAAAATTAAAGCGCTTCTTCTTGGCATGGAGCGTTAGTTTGCTCCTGGCGATCGCCAGCTTTTCCTGGGTAGCTCCTGTTCAAGCTGGCCCAATGCCCATTGACGATCAAGGCCAGCCCAAAACTCAACTTTCAGCTCGCGATATTTTTCGGGACGCTTATGAACAGCGCTATACTTGGAACGAAAAATTTCCGGGGTATCAAGCGGAAGTTTCTTTAAAGTATGACGGGCAGTTGTATCACGGGTTAGCGCAGGTCAGTCCAGACTTCCAAGTTACCGTTAAAAATATGGATGACCCAGATGTGAGTCAGTTGGTTAAAAATCAATTGCAAATGGAGATCATTCATCGTAGGCAGATTGCTTTTGGCGATCGCCATGACCAGGATACTTATGCTCTCGACGGAACGGACAAAGACGGAGCGTTTGAAATCCAAGAAACGGGTGATAACGGCGAGTCTCGATACAAAGTCCGTGACAAAAAAATTGTCCAGGTGAATCGCACCCTTGGCAGCATGGCAGTGACGGTCGATAGCTTGGAGTTCATTACACCTGCTGGAGGCTACCTCACCGAGCACTTCCAAACCACTTTCCGCGATCCTAAAGGGAAAGAAGTGTTGCTGACCCAAGATGTCACCGATTCCCACGAGAAGATCGGCAATTATTATCTGCTGACCAATCGCACGATTCGTAGTTCTGATCCCAAACAACCAAAGCAACTAAACGAGGCGGACACTCTGATTCGGTTCAACAATATTCAGCCTTTGCGCCGAGCGTAGCAGTCTCTTAGAATAGAAGTAGAGCGAAACTCAAGATTTTCAGGGGTGATCCTAAGCGTTGAGAGCTGCGATCGCCCCTTGTCCAAGCATTTGGTGTCCAACCTCTCATAAAGGTGGGCGGCTTTCTCACCACGTCCTCACCTCAATAAAACTTTCATGCCTCAGTCGGGTAAGCTAGAATTATTACATCTTCTTTACAGGAAGATTTAAGCTTCTTGCGGGAAAAATTAATACAAGAAGCCTTGAATTTCTAGAATCCTAGCTCTTTATTCCTTAACGCTGGAACTCCTCTATGTCTCTCCCCATCCGCAATGTCGCCATCATTGCCCACGTTGACCACGGCAAAACTACCCTTGTCGATGCACTGCTCAAACAAGCTGGCACATTCCGTGAAGGAGAAGACGTTCCGGATTGCGTCATGGACTCCAACGACCTAGAGCGAGAGCGTGGCATTACCATTTTGTCGAAGAACACTGCGGTTCGCTACAAAGAAACCCTGATCAACATTGTTGACACCCCAGGCCACGCTGACTTTGGTGGTGAAGTCGAGCGAGTCCTCGGCATGGTGGATGGCTGTCTGCTGATTGTAGATGCCAACGAAGGCCCCATGCCCCAAACCCGCTTCGTGCTGAAGAAAGCCCTGGAAAAAGGCTTGCGCCCCATCGTACTAGTCAACAAAATCGACCGTCCACGGGCTGACCCCCATGCCGCAGTTGATAAAGTATTGGATCTGTTCCTAGAACTCGGTGCTGACGACGATCAGTGCGATTTCCCTTACCTGTTTGCTTCGGGTTTGGAAGGTTACGCCAAAGAAACCCTCGAAGAAGAAGGCGTAGACATGCAGCCTCTCTTCAATGCCTTCTTGCGTCACGTGCCACCTCCGGTTGGCGATGCCAGCAAGTCTTTGCAATTGCAAGTCACCACACTGGACTACTCTGAGTACGTGGGACGAATTGTAATTGGTAAGATTCACAACGGTACGATTCGCGTTGGGCAGCAAGCGGCACTGGTAACAGAGACGGGTGAGATCGTTAAGGCCAAAATCAGTAAGTTGATGGGCTTTGAAGGTCTGAAGCGGATTGATATCGAAGAAGCCACCGCAGGTAACCTCGTAGCAGTTGCGGGCTTTGCCAATGCCAACATCGGTGAAACCATTACTTGCCCCAACGAACCTCAAGCACTGCCGCTGATCAAGGTAGACGAACCTACCTTACAGATGACCTTCTCGGTCAACGATTCACCGTTTGCAGGTCAAGAAGGTAACTTCGTCACCTCTCGTCAGGTGCGCGATCGCCTGATGCGCGAACTAGAAACCAACGTAGCTCTCCGAGTCGAAGAAACCGACTCTCCCGATCGCTTCCTGGTTTCAGGTCGGGGTGAATTGCACCTCGGCATTTTGATCGAAACCATGCGTCGCGAAGGCTATGAGTTCCAAGTATCTCAGCCACAGGTAATTTACCGCGAAGTCAGCGGTCAACCCTGCGAGCCGTTTGAAAACTTGGTGCTTGACGTGCCTGAAGAAGCCGTCGGTAGCTGTATCGAGCGTTTGGGCCAGCGCCGAGCTGAAATGCAAAATATGATGGTCAGCCCCAACGGTCGCACCCAGCTAGAATTTGTAGTGCCCGCTCGTGGTTTGGTAGGCTTCCGGGGTGAGTTCATGCGTCTGACCCGTGGCGAAGGCATCATGAACCACAGCTTCCTCGATTATCGTCCTTTGGGTGGCGATATTGAAGCCCGCCGCAACGGAGTGCTAATTGCGTTTGAAGAAGGAACGGCTACCTTCTACGCCATGAAGAACGCAGAAGATCGGGGTTCATTCTTCATCACGCCAGGTACCAAGGTGTACAAGGGCATGATTGTGGGTGAGCACAACCGCCAGCAAGACCTAGACCTCAATATCTGTAAAAGCAAGCAGCTCACCAACCACCGAGCTTCAGGCGGTGAAGAATTGGTGCAGTTGCAAGCGCCGATCGATATGAGCTTAGAGCGGGCATTGGAATATATTGGTCCCGACGAATTGGTGGAAGTCACCCCCAAATCCATTCGGCTCCGTAAAGTCACCAAGAAGCTAGCCAAGCGCTAATTTCCAGGCGATCGCTAAACCAACCAAAATCCTTGAAAGGCGTGCAGTCATCTGTACGCCTTTTTTCTATGCAATAGTCAGAGAAAATATGATCAGGTAAGCTGCCTCCATGAATTTATATAAATAGGTAGATGCTAATTTACTAGATTACGTATTTTCTCGGTAACTTTAGGAACTAAGTTAGTGAATTCTATAGTCACGGTCAGAAATAGTTTTAACTGTCAGTAACCGAGAACGACGCTGAACAGCACCCCAGTTCACTACCAAGGAAAAGCCAATCTATGAGAGACAAGCTTCGAGAGCTTATTGGGCAGCCCAATGTTTGGCTCTGTCTCGGCGGTACGAATACTTGGATCAAAAACGTCCAAATTCTTGACGTCACGAACAAGACGGTTACGTTCCGTTACGAGGACGAAACCGAAAGAGAAAAGCGCCTCTGGGAAAAAACGACCCGGATTAAAAATATTACCGAAGTGGAAGTCAAACTAGTGGCCTATCCCAAGGACACTCAAAGAGTGGCTCACATTAGAGGGAAGCTCTCCAATCTTCTACAGCAAGAGCTAGAGCAAGAGTAAAAGAGCATTGCCTTCCAGTTTCTATATAGCTGGATTTATGCTGTGGAAAGTTCATGCTTGGGTTAGGGCTTGCCTGTCTCAGTTCCACCTCAGAGTATATTTCTGACTGAGCGATCGCGCTGACTTACAGATTTTCGATCGCTGTACAAACTCTCTAGAAAGCTATTAAAAAAGTCGAGGTAGGATCAATCCCCTCGACTTTTTGCATTGTTTGGAAGCTGCGGAAGGAGCTACAAACGTTACGGGTTCAAGTCTTGAAAAATAATTTGAGTCGCGACTTCTTCTGGAGTCGGAGGTGGTGCGGCGGCTACGGTTTCGGCTGGCTTGGGCGGTGTAGCGGCTGTTTCGGCTCTCTGGAATTGTTGTTGATGCAGGGCGATCGCGTTGGCAATGGCTTGCTGTCGCCGTTCTTGATCGCTAGAAATGCTGTAGACGTTGTTGCCTAGGCCAGGAGCATTCCACTGACCTGTATTTGGGTTCAGGAACGATCGCGTCCTAGCCCACAATACGGCTTCCGAACCGCGCAGACCCATTTTGTGAGCAGTTTCTAGCCAGTCAATATACCCGCCGCGATCGAGAGCCGCTAAGGGAGCTTGATTGGCTAAATCGATCGCGTTTAGTTCCTCTTCTAGCGTTAACTGCATGCCTTTAGCTGCCGCTTGCTGTCGGACCATCTTTGTTTGTTTGGCTAATCGCTTGAGCTGCTTTTCATCAGCTTCTTCGGGAGAACGAGCACCATGCTGGTAAGAAAAAGAGCCGAGATTCCAAACACCATTACCTGGATCGACGTGTCCGTAATAAGCACTGGTGCGATCGCCTGCGGGAGTTCGGGTACCTTCGGCGCTACCCACCGCTTTGGCGACTAAGGAATTGGCTCCCCCAGTAAACAAGCTAGCTGCATCTACAGGAGCTGATTGGGCCGCAGTGACAATGCTCGAAGCTGCTGCGGGAGGTTCTGCTTTAGGTGCTGGTTGGCTAGTCTGGGCTTCAGTCGTGGTTGTGGGGGGTGCCAGAGCAAAACTTAACTCACTGGAGTCTGCAAATTCCGCTGGAGGGCCGATCGCGATTGCAGGTTGCTCGGCGTGGTGCAGGACTGCGGGGGAGGATAACTGATTGGCGGAAAGGCTAAAGTCTAGGTTGGTATCATCTGCTTGTGCAGCCTGAGCTGTCCCCAGCGTAACCACAAGCAAGCTGGCCGCAACCAAAGGGTGTTGTTTCATGGTTGTTTAAGCGTTCGTTCTAGAATGTTGCGAGAAGGTTCTACGAAGGCCCAAGTCCCATTGGGTTGTTTGCGTAGAGCGGCAAATTGTAAATAATCTCCGCTGCCTAGAGGTTGGCCTTGCCGTACCTCTCCGAATCGAGGCTGCTTCAGTCCACATAGGCGAAATAGATAGGCAGGTACTTCATCGCTGGAAAACAACACACAGCTGCCTTGGTAAGGTTGAGTCAATCCGGTAAAAGGAGCGAACACGGTTTTGCCGCTAAGCGCGATCGAAATATCGCCCAGCCCTCCTGTGACCGAGTAGCCTGCGATCGCGCTGCCTGGTTGGAGTTCCCAGGTTTGGGCCAACTGGATTTTTTTAGGAATTAACTCTGTCGTTTGCTGCCGTGAGCATCCGAGGCGCAAGAGAACCAAAATGGCGATCGCCACGGCAAACCTAACGAAAACTAAACCGATACCCCGCATACTCATTGCCCTCGTACAAAATCACTAACCAAGTTTGCGGGTCAAACTCTAAAGGATAAGCTTCCCGCTCGGCATTCACACCCGCACGCACTTCTAGCTTGGGCAGCTTGCAGTAGGGAGCCTTAAGAATGCCCTGCACTTTGCTTTTCGGGTCACGCTCTGGAACGGTGAGGAGTCTGGCTAATTGTTCTCTAGAGAGGGCCGCCTTGGACTGCACAATTTCTTGACAAACTTCGCCATGATTTCTGGCTTTAACGGCTCCATGCAAATCTAGTAACAAACTAAGAACTGCAACCACAAATCCACCCAAGAGCAAGGGCTTGAACAGGGATTTCAGATCTGGCCTCTGAAAAGGATTGCGTTTCATCTCGCCTCCGGCACTGGTAACGGGTTAACTCTAGAACGTCGATTGCTTCTCACCACGCCACCTGACCTGTTATTTCAGGCATTAAAGTCGGCCTCCTAGCAGCAAACCAATGACAACCAACAACAACCGATAGCCCCAAACAGAGCTAACCGCTGACTTGAAAACAGCTTGATGAGTGGTTAACATGGCTACCCCTGCCACTAGCAGCACCACGGGAAACCAAAGAACGGGGTATATATGGATGAGCATTTGCAGTCCTACTCTCACGGCTGCGGCGATCGCTACCCACATCGCCGCGTCACTGAGTAGAGCAGGCATACCGATGGGTAGCTTGACGGCAGCACTGAGCCAACGACGCCCTTGGCGCAGCCAACGATAGCGCCGAATTGCCTTTAACTGTTTGTGGCGCATCTGAGGTTTAGTCGCTGTGGTAGCTGGTTCTACACAACGAGGACGGAGGCGATCGCTCGGTTTCCGCCGATGCCTCAGCCGTCGCAATAGCTGAGCGGTTGAAGCAGCATTTTGCTGAGATTGGGTTAGGCTGGCTTCTGGCGAATTGGCTAAACCAATATCCTGAGGAACCACTGCGATCGCCTGTTCAGACTGCGTTTGACTCAGAGTGACTGCATGGCTCGGCTTCTGGTCCGTGGTTTCAGGAGGCTCTAGGTAGGTTTTCTGAGTCATGGTTTTGAGCTGGGCCATCGCTGCTCTTAGCTCAGCAGATAACTGCTCAACCAGAACTGCTTGCGCCTCAATTTGCCTCGCTACATCCGCTGGTAAAGCTGGATCTGCATTCGATAACTTGGGTTTAATGTGCGAACTATACAGCGGATTGGATGAGGTTACAGTTGAGGGAGACATTTCGGCCAGAGGCGGCACAGATTCAACCCTCTGACTTTGGGATTTTTCGATCGCAGTAGCTCGGCTCACTGCATGAGCTAGCTGAATCATCCGACTCGCTGGGAGTGATGGAGATTGCTTCAGTTGGCTGCGTCCGGTCCAGGTTCTAGTTTTTCGAATGGGAGCAGGCTCTTTCATGGCACTAGGGGGTAGCTGACTGCACATTATTAGGATAAACGCTTTAATAGTACTTTTGTACTATTAAATGCCAAGAATATACTATAAAACCTGGGGCAATGTCAGCCGTATTTCAGCCTGCGATCGCTGTTTTTAGGAACTTTGGCCAGTAAAACCTATGGTTTCTAACCCTAAAACGGTTCTGAGTGCTGCTAAATACAGTACTGATGGTGACATTAGGCGCAAAATTAAGAGCATTCTTAACCCTGTGTGGAAAAACTATGCTTGATCAGTCGCAGATCCGCTTCTAGAACGGGAACCTTAGCTATAGCTTTCCTAACGTTGCTCCTGAGATTAAGTCACCAGCGCTATGTATGCTCAAGCCATCAAAATTCTGCTCGTAGAAGACAGTCTGACTGACGCGACCTTCTTACAAAAGATTTTGCAAATTGAAACCAGTGTTGCTGCTTGGGAAGTGGTGCATGTAACGCAACTGAGCGATACGCTCACCTATTTACGCGAAGACGAATGTGACGTCGTACTCCTAGATCTTTTCCTGCCCGACGAGCAAGGCTTGGCTACTCTACAACAAGTTCATGCCACTGCTCCCAATACCCCAATTGTGGTCTTGACAGGACTTGATGATGAAGCGATCGCGATTGAGACGCTGCGGCAAGGCGCTCAAGACTATCTCGTTAAGGGTCAAATCGAAGTTAATTTGTTGGTACGAGCAATTCGCTACGCCATTGAGCGCAGTCAAACTCTCAAGATTATGCAGCGGCAGTCAGCAGCCATTGAAGCCGCGAGTGATGGGGTGGCAATTCTCAATCAAGATGAGCAATTTATCTACCTCAACCAAGCCTACGCCGAGATCTATGGCTACGATAGCCCAGCGGAACTACTCGGCCAGACTTGGAGACTTGTCTACGATGACGATGACTTGAAAGGGATGGCTCGTCGCGCCGCTTTAGATTTACAAGCTAAAGGCTCTTGGCGGGGCGAGGTAATCGCTAAAAAGCAAGATGGTGAGAAGTTCTATCAAGAGCTGTCACTAACCGCGATCGACAAGGATGGTTTCATTTGCATCGTCCGAGATGTCACCGAGCGCAAGCGGGTAGAGGAAGCACTACAATTTACGCAGTTTACCGTGAACCATGCGGCGGAAGCCGTAATTTGGACTGGACCGGATGCTGGCTTTGTGTACGTCAATGAAGCAGCGTGCCAAATGCTGGGCTACTCCCAGAGCGAACTGCTAGTGATGACAATATTTGATATTGCCCCTGATGCCTCGCCTGAGAGTTGGCAAGAAGATTGGTCCCAGCTCAAGCAACAAGGCTCCTATACACTAGAGGCGTGGAACCGCCGTAAAGACGGGTATCTATTTCCGGTTGAAGTGACTCGGAACTACCTAGAATTTCGGGGCCGAGAGTATAACTGTGCCTTCATGCGCGACATTACCCAGCGCAAACAATTTGAACAAGCTTTGCGGGAGAGTGAACAGCGGTTTCGGTTGCTAGCCGAAAACTCAACCGATATGATTTCGCAGCACACCCCTGACGGTACGTTTCTCTACGTTTCGCCTGCCTGTCATACCCTTCTAGGGTATGAACCTGAAGAACTCTTAGGCAAATCTGCCTACGATTATCATCATCCGGATGATGTTGATGCCGTACGCCTCGTCCATACCAATATTCTAGAGCTGCCAGAAACTTACTCAGTGTCTTATCGTTTTCGGCATCAGCAAGGACATTACCTCTGGCTAGAATCTACCGCCAAAACCATTCGATCTTCAGAAACTCAAACCATTCAAGAAATCCAAATTTCTTCTCGTGATATTACCGAACGTAAGCGGGCAGAAGTTGATATTTATAACGCTCTAGCCAAGGAAAAAGAGCTGAGCCAGCTCAAGTCTAGTTTTGTCTCTATGGTTTCGCACGAATTCCGTAATCCACTTAGCGCGATCGTCCTATCGAGCGAATTACTAGAACGTTATACCCAAAAAGCGAGTGAAGAGCAGAAAACGAAATATTTCAAGCGAATTCATGCGGCTACAAAACGGATGACTGAGTTGCTGGATGAGGTTTTAATCATTGGTCGAGCCGAAGCGGGCCAACTGAAGTGCCAGCCGATGCCATTGTTATTAGAAGAATTCTGTCAAGAATTGGTAGATGAACTGCGCCTCAGTATCGGTCAACAGTACCAGCTCGTGTTCAATAGTACAGGCCAAGGTCATGCAACCGAGGCTTGTATGGATGAAAATTTGCTGCGGCATATCTTGGGGAATTTAATTTCTAATGCTGCTAAATACTCTCCTGCGAACAGCACGATTCACTTGAACTTGATTTACGAGAATGACCTTGTAGTTTTTCAGATCCAAGATCAAGGAATTGGGATTCCGGAAGAGGACCAACAACGGCTGTTTGACTCGTTTTATCGAGCCACTAATGTAGGAACAATTCCAGGAACAGGACTAGGGCTGGCGATCGTGAAGAAATGTGTAGATGCTCATCACGGTCAAGTTGAGGTCACCAGTCAATTAAATGCAGGAACCAAGTTTACTGTAACGTTGCCGCTACATAGCTCAGCACCTGCCTGCACAATTCCTTTGGATATCCCAGAGTTTGATCAGGCCCCAGATTTAGCCTAAGGAATGGAAATAGAGTAAAGTAAGCGATCGACGATCGCCCGTCCTCGTTGACCCCTAGCAGGAATGATGCGATGTGACAGGACGTAGGGGGCCAAAAACTTAACATCGTCAGGAATCACATAATCACGGTCATCTAGAAAGGCTAGAGCTTGTGCGGCCCGTTGCAGGGCGACAGTTCCCCGTGGACTTACCCCCAAAGTAATTTCCTCATCTTCGCGGGTCGCTCGTACCAAGTTCAAAATGTATTGCTGCAAAGAAGGCTCTACTTTGACCGCAGAACATAACCGTCGTAACTCCTGAATATCTTCTAGCGATAAACAAGGTTGCAATTCGTTGACGCTAACTCCAGATTGCAAGCGTTGTAGCATCTGCAATTCTTCTTGTTCACTCGGATAACCCAGGGTCAGGGAGAGGGCAAAGCGGTCCATCTGGGCTTCGGGGAGTGGAAATGTACCTTGGTACTCAACTGGGTTTTGGGTAGCAATGACAAAAAACGGGCTAGGAACAGGCCGAGAAGTCCCATCTACTGTCACCTGCCGTTCTTCCATGACTTCTAGTAGCGCTGACTGAGTACGTGGCGTGGCCCGGTTAATTTCGTCAGTGAGTAGCACGTTCGCAAAGACAGGTCCTGGCAGAAACTCAAATTCACCAGAGCGGGGATTCCAAATATTAGTGCCTGTGACATCGCTGGGCAACAAATCCGGGGTGCATTGCAAGCGCTGAAATTTGCCGTCAATGGAGCGAGCTAAAGACTTAGCCAGCAGGGTTTTACCCACCCCCGGAACATCCTCTAGCAAGGCATGACCTCCAGAAATGAGCGCGACTAAAACTAATCGGATGGCTTCGGCTTTCCCGACAATCGTCTGACTGAGATTTTGAGTTAGCCGTTCGATACGCTCTCGCATGACTGGTTGTTGCTCCCTAAGGATGACCCTTGATTGATCATGTCAGGATTTTCCCTAAGTGAGGATGGGAAGTTTACTGGATTTACTGCCTCAATGCTCACTCAGGGCTGATCGATAGACGTTGGCGCTCAGAGATTGGCTTAGGCACTCGCCTTAAAACTGAGTTTTAAAAGCCTAGGTCTTAGAAGTTTAGGTTCTAAACACTTGGTGCAGTAGCCAAGAGCGATCGCGCTGATAAGCAATCTGCTTGAATCTGAGTCTTTAGCGCCTCTAAGGAAGCAAACTTTTGCTCCGGACGTAAAAAGTGCTTCAAGCTGACGATCAACGTCTGTTCATATAAATCCCCGTCCCAATCTAACAAATGGATTTCGACAGTGCGACTAATGCCATTCACTGTAGGACGGTGACCAATATTCATCACTGCTGAGCAAGGGGTCTGTAGGCCGCTCAAGGTGGAGCTTTGAACCTGCACCGCATAGACGCCGTGGCTGGGAAGAAATTTTTCGGGTGGTAGTTGAAGGTTAGCGGTGGGAAATCCAATCGTTCTGCCCAATTGCTGCCCCCATACAACCTGACCCATCAAGCTGTAGGGCCGCCCCAAGAGGCGATTGGCTCGTTGCAGATCTCCGGCTTGCAAAGCTGTACGAATATTAGAACTGCTGATTCGCTCGTCTGTACAGGTGCATAGTGGCACCGTACTAACTGCAATGCCATACGTGGCGGCGATCGCTTGTAAATCTGCGGCAGTTCCAGCGCGTTGCCGTCCGAAGCGAAAGTCAACTCCCACACTAATTTGTTGGGCCTGGAGGCGTTGGACCAGAATTTCTTCGACGAATGCTTGGGGGCTTAAATCTGCTAACTCGCGATCGAACGGTAGTAGTACAAGCTGACGAACCCCCATTGCCTGGAGTTGCAAAACCTTCTCGTTTAGGGTAGTCAGCAAAGCTCTGGGTTGCCCAGAAAAGAATTCTTGAGGGTGGGGATTGAAGGTGACGACTGTGGGGTAAGGCAGTTCAGAATTGGTTCCCGCCGCGATCGCTGCGTTAGGACTGAGCAGCAGACTCTCGTTCGGCTCATGGGTCGTAAACAAATCATCCTTAAAAAAGGAAGTTGTGAGTGGCTGAACGGATGCAACGGAATTTAAGACAGGCTGAATGACCTGCCGATGCCCTCGATGAACGCCATCAAAATTTCCTAGGGCAACAGCGGTTGGTGTTAAAACGGATGTTAGCGAAGAAGTAACCCACACGCTTTACATTTTTACACGTAGCGAGAGCTTGTGAACGCAAAGATTTAGCTGGTTTCAGTGATCTCGCAGTAGAGGCCGTTAAGCGGAGGCAGAAATGGTTGCTTCGGCGACTGATTCTGGTTCTAACTCTGCTTCGGGCAACGTAACCGCAGTGGTGATCTGAATTGATAAGCCTTCCCAAGCCATGAGACTATTCGGAAAAACTCGTGCGACCTGTTCGCCCACCTGATCAAGGAAATCATCGCTGTGGACTGGGTCGTGGTGGAAGATGACCAGCTTTTTGACGCCTGCTGCTTTGGCAATTTTGACGGCTTCTTGCCAAGTGGAATGGCCCCAACCGACTTTACTCGTCTTGGGTGAGTGGTATTCTTCGTCGGTATAAGTGGCGTCGTAAATCAGAACATCCGCTTCTCTAGCCAACCAGAGTACATTCTCATCTAAGCGGTCTGGAAAATGCTCCGTATCGGTGACGTAAGCGACTGCATGATCTTTCCAAGAAACCCGATAACCAATGGCTTCCCCAGGGTGATTGAGCGACGCATTTTCGATCGTAATATCGTCGATTTGCAGAGGCTGACCAACGTCAATGCTTTGAAAATCAAGCTCCGCTCCCATCACTTGTAATGGCACTGGAAAGTTGGGATGCAACATTTGATCATTCAAGCGCTGCTCCACATCTGAGCCATTTGGGGCGATCGCTCCATAGATATGAAAGCGATTGCCTTTAATAAAGGCAGGGGTAAAGAACGGAAAGCCCTGAATATGGTCCCAATGGGAGTGCGTAAAAAACATGTAGGCTTCTACAGGCATAGCGGATAACATGCTTTGCCCTAGAACCCGGAGGCCAGTGCCGCCATCAAAAATCAAGCGCTGACCATTGATGCGCATTTCAACGCAAGGTGTATTGCCGCCGTAACGAACCGTTTCAGATCCAGGGCAAGCAATACTGCCCCTGACTCCCCAAAAATTAACTGTAAATTGGTTGTGCATGCTCTAGCTGAACTTGATTGCCGATTAATGCGGAGTCCTCTCACGCCCGATGGCTCACTAACCCTCACCCTGGATACTGCGAACAGTGAAATCTATAAATAATTTAGTTTGGAGAAACTCCCTATGATTCCAACTTAATCAAAATTGTTCCCTCTGGTAGTGATCGAAGCCCTATTTTTAAGAGATTCTCAGCACTTAACTCAGAACTTTGAACCGCAAGTAGCTTTTTATTTCTGCTGTTAAAGCGATGGGTAGTCCGGGAAATTTAGTTGCCACTTCTGTAAATTGGTGAGCCCGTCTACAGAAGTTAAGTTGTACTGGAGGGGCGTAACAGTAATGTAATTGTTCCGAATGGCTTGCACATCCGTAATTGCTTCGTTGCCCTCCTTGAGATCGACTTCATCCGTGACATCCTCCAGCAACTCACCCGCCAACCAGTAATAAGTTTTGCCTCTAGGGTCTAGGCGTTTCTGAAAAATGTCTGTGTAACGGCGAACTCCTTGGCGAGTGATGGCAACACCCATAATGTCTGGTTGCGTGACTGCGGGTATGTTCACGTTGAGCAGGACAAGCTTGGGCAAAGGGTGTTGAGTCAGTTGGGTTAATAAGGTTTGGGCGAAGCGTACAGCTGGTTGAAATTCTCTACAGCTGAAGCTGGTTAAGCTAAAGGCAATGCTAGGAATTCCTTCGAGCACCCCTTCCATAGCTGCTGAGACTGTGCCTGAGTAGAGCACATCAGTGCCAAGATTAGAGCCGTGATTAATGCCGGAGAGCACAAAATCTGGTGGATGGTCCAGGAGGGCTCCTAAAGCCAACTTAACACAATCTGAAGGGGTGCCCGAACAAGCCCAAGCTTTAATGCTGGGATGAAAGACTGATTCAACTTCTTCTGCTCGGATGGGGCTATGCAAAGTTAAGCCGTGGCCTGTAGCCGATCGCTCTCGATCGGGGCAAACGACTGTGACTTCATGACCTGCCTCAGCCATCCCATTCGCTAGGCTACGAATGCCGAGGGCATAAATGCCATCGTCGTTACTAACAAGGAGTCTCATAGAGTAATTCGACGCAATAGTATGTCAATGGTCTACCAGACTTTGATTGTGCCTGACATCGCAGATTGTGCAACTGCAATGACGAGCCGAAGAGATGATTCTGACGATCGGTTGACGAAACACTACCTGGGAAAACCTTGTCCAAAACAGAACGCTAGCCTCTAAACTGGCATTATGTAGAGCAACGTTTCACGGGTAAGCGCTGCGCTCAAGATTATTGTTTTACGAACAACCCCTAGCATGACTCATCAGACTAGCGATCTGGAAGCCCAATTAGATGCGCTGCGCCAAGAAGCGCAACAGGCGATCGCCACTGCCGAAACTCTGGATCAATTAGATCAACTCCGTGTCAAGTACCTGGGGAAAAAAGGCCAACTCTCCCAAGCCCTCGGGGGGATGGGTAAGTTACCACCTGAGGAGCGTCCTCGGATTGGGGCTTTGACCAATGAAGTCAAAGAAGCTTTGCAAAACGATTTAGACACTAAGCGCACAGCACTGCAAGCAGCTCAGATTCAAGCCCAATTGGAAGCTGAAACTCTGGATGTGACGATGCCAGGGATGTATCGGCCTCAAGGGCGAATGCACCCGCTGAATAGCACGATTGACCGCGCCTTAGATATTTTTATGGGTTTGGGCTACACCGTGGCTCAAGGCCCAGAGATGGAAACAGACTACTACAACTTTGAAGCTCTGAACTTCCAGCCAGACCATCCCGCTCGGGATATGCAGGATACGCTGTATTTGACGGATGGGAATTTGTTGCGGACCCACACCTCGACGGTGCAAATTCGCTACATGGAAGAAAACGACCCCCCCATCCGCGTGGCAGTGCCGGGGCGGGTGTATCGTCGTGACACAGTAGACGCAACTCACTCTGCCGTCTTCCACCAAATTGAAATTCTGGCAGTGGATGAAGGACTAACTTTCTCGGATCTCCGAGGCACAATTAAGGTTTTTCTAGAAGCCATGTTTGGCGATGTGCCCATCCGTTTTCGTCCCAGTTTCTTCCCCTTTACCGAACCTTCGGCAGAAGTAGATGTGCAGTGGAAAGGTCGCTGGTTAGAAGTTCTGGGTTGTGGGATGGTTGACCCTAACGTGCTCAAAGCTGTCGGTTATGATCCGGAAGTTTACACGGGTTTTGCGGCTGGCTTTGGGGTGGAGCGTTTAGCGATGGTACTGCACCAGATTGACGATATCCGGCGGCTTTACAACAGCGATCTGCGATTTTTACGCCAGTTCTAGCTAGATAGGGATCGTTAAACTCAGCGCTTTAAACTTGAGCAGTAACTCGATCTTGCGAAATCATTGGAGGTGGACATTGCAGCCGATGGTTTCGCAAGAAGACTGTGGCTTCTGAGACTGCTAAGGGAGCACTGAGCAAGTAACCCTGGATGGTCTGGCACTGTAGCGATCGCAACCGTTCCAGTTGAGCTTGAGTTTCGACTCCCTCGGCAATTACATTAAGATTTAGCCCCTGCCCTAAAGCAATTACCGCACTGACAATGGCAGCATCCTGGGGACTAAGCGATAAATCTCGAATGAAAGACTGATCAATTTTGAGTGTATGGAGGGGAAATTTCTTCAGATACCCTAATGAAGAGTAACCCGCGCCAAAGTCATCCATCGCCAGGGAAACTCCCATTTTGTTTAAGTCATGCAAAACTTCACAGGTAGAGTCGGCATTTTGCATGACGGTCGTTTCAGTAATCTCAAGTTCTAAGAATTCTGGCCCAAGCTCAGTTTCGGCGAGAGTGCGAGCGACGATTCCGACCAGTTCAGGTTGTTGAAATTGCCGCGCTGATAGGTTGACAGAAACCCGCGATCGCATGAAGCCTGCCTGATGCCATTGCTTCGCTTGCTGACAAGCGGTTCGCAGCACCCACTCTCCAATGGCAACGATTAAACCATTTTCTTCGGCCAGTGGAATAAATGCTTTCGGGTCTAGTAACCCCAGTTCTGGATGTTGCCACCGCACCAAAGCTTCCATGCAAGTAATTTGCTGGCTGGTTAGGTTGATTTGCGGTTGGTAGTAGACTACAAACTCCCCTCGTTCTAGGGCATGGTGGAGATTGCTTTCTAGCTCCAACCGAGCCGATGCCTGAGCGTTAAGAGCCGCAGTATAGAACTGGTAGTTGTTTCGTCCTTGGGCTTTGGCTTGATAAAGGGCAGCATCGGCGTTTCTTAAGAGTGTAGGAACGTCTTCGCCATCTTGCGGATACAAGGCGATGCCAATGCTGCTAGTGATGTATAGCTCATGTCCCTCTAGGGTAAAAGCAGGTCTAAGGGCTTCTAACACCCGTCGGGCAATTCTGCTGGCGTCTTCAGGACAGTTCAAATCTGGCAGTAGCAGCGTAAATTCATCACCGCCCCAACGAGCCACAATATCTTCCTCGCGTAGACAACTGGCAATGCGCTGCGCCGACAACTGCAAAAGCTGATCTCCTACCGCATGCCCTAGAGTGTCGTTGATTGCCTTGAAGCGATCCAAATCCAGAAACATCACAGCTACGTTTTTGTCGCTGCACCGCGCTTGCGTGAGTGATGGCAATAACCAGTTGTTGAAGCAAATGCGATTGGGTAGCCCAGTCAGTAAGTCGTGAAAGGCTTGATAACGAATTGTGGCCGCTGCTTGCTCTCGCTTCAAAGCTCCGCCAATACTGGCAGCCATTGCAATCAAAATGGATTCTTCGCTCTTCGACCAGCAGCGCTCTGTCGTACAGTCATCAAAGCCGATGTAACCCCAAAAGTGCTGATCAATCAGAATTGGTACCATTAAAATCGCCAAAATTCGATCCCGCTCTAAGAGGTTCTGCTCCACTAGAGGAAAATCACGAGTAATCCCACTAATCGATTGGCCTGTAGATAAAGCTTCGTACCAGCGACTAAGACCAGATTCCCGGTAAGGCTGATTTTGCCAATAGGCTTGGTGAATCGTCGGAGCGATCGCCTCGTGAGTCCATTCAAATCGCATACTCATCGCCAACTCAGCGGTAATGGGATGCGGATGATTTTCATAGATATAAACGCGATCAACTCCTGCTGCCGTGCCTAGAGTTGCTAGTGCTGCTGCGATCGCGGCGTCGCAGTTAGGATTGGTCAATAGGTGCTGAGTCGCTTCTGCCACGCCTTGCAGCAGACTTTCTCGCTTGTGTAGTTCTGCCTCTGCTTGTTTGCGAGCACTGATATCTTCAACCGTTCCTTCGTAGCCAATGAGTTGGCCTTGGTCATCCCGAATGGTTCGAGCATTCTCGGAAATCCAAATAATTGTGCCGTCCTTGCGGTAGATCTGAGACTCAAATCCCCACACAGCTTCTTGAGTTTGAATCCGCTGCATGAATTCAGCTCGACTGCTGGGATCGACATAAAGTTGATGCTGGATATCCGTCAAGGTGACCATCAACTCTTCTGAGGAATCGTAGCCATAAATCTTTGCCAGCATCGGGTTGGCAGTTAAATATTGCCCATTCGTTGTGGTCTGAAAAATACCTTCAACTGCGTTTTCAAAAATACTGCGATACTTTGCTTCGGCTTGCCGTAGGGCTTCCTCAGCTTGCTTGCGCTCAGTAATATCTTTGACTGCTCCTAAAATTCGTACGACTCGTTGTTGCTCAGCATCCCATTCTGGTCGAGCATAATCACGTAGCCAACAAATCGCGCCCGCTTTATTCACAATGCGATATTCCAGAATACTAGGCTGATTAGCTGAGATCTGCTGGGCAAAAGGGTAGGTCAAGGCTAAATCTTCTGGGTGAATCAAGCTGACCCAACCGCCCAAAGCATTTATCTCATCCAGCGTGTAGTCAGTGATGCGATAAAAGGCTTCAGTGGCCCATTCAGTCACCAATTCGCCGTCCGGTTCAATCCGGACTGAGTAAACATAGTCAGAGGCCATGCCCGAAATAGCCCGATGTCGTGCTTCACTCTCCCGCAGACATTGCTCGGCTTGTTTGCGCTCTGTAATGTCTTCCATCAGACCCAAGAGTCCAATGACTTGATCCTCTGCGTTATGAATGGGCAATTTATTCACATGCATCCAGACCTGGCGGCCATCTTGATGCTGCTTAGATTCAACAATGTCTAGCTCTGGGACTCCAGTCGCAATAATGCGTCGGTCTTGCTCCAAATAATACTCAATCTCTGGTGGTGTCCAAGGCAGTTGGTCGTCAGTCTTGCCAATTGCCGCGGCGGGTTGGGTCAGACCTGCCAACTCTGCCCAACTCTTATTGCAGCCTAGATAAACAGATTGAGTATCCTTCCAAAAAATGTACTGAGGAATGTTGTCTAGAACGAGCCGCAAAAACTCTTGTTGCTCTTTCAAGGCTCTTTCGGCTCGCTTAAGTTGCAAGATTGCACCTAACTGAGCAGTTACAGCAGTCACCAATTCCACTAGGCGCTGGTCTTCGGAGCAAGCTTCAAACATAAAGAAGATCAAGACCGCAACCACTTCCCCTCTCGCCAAAATAGGCATTGCCAGCCCTGCTTTGAGCTTTGCCTCCAGAGCAATTTCAGTCCTCAAAAAGCTCGTTGAGGCTTCCTGAGACACATCTTGAATCCATTCTGGTTTCTGCTTAGCCCAAACCCGCCCAGGCAAACCTACTCCTGGCTGGAAATGTATCGCTTGACTCAGTGCTCTAAATTTATCCAGTGAAGTGGATTCGCTATACCAAGCCGAGCTACATTCCAATCTGGTTTGAGTGGGATCGGGGAGCCACGCTTCTCCATATCTCCACCCTGTGGCTTCGCATACCTGTTGGAGTGCCACCTGTAAAGCCGTTGCTAAATCTGGAGATTCACTAATGGCTAACGAAAGGGTTTGTAGAAGTTTAGCTTCTGCCTCAACCTGGTGGAGTTGGAAATTTGACTTGGTCAGGCTCTGACTTGCATCCACAGAATTTTGTTGCTCAACCATGTCTTTAGAAGTGCTGTTCACTGCCAGAGTTGGAATGCCCGAACCAAGAAAATTAGGATAAGTGTAATTTTTTTTACCTACCCTACTCCTATTCAAACGGGAAGATTTAGACTTGTCAGCAACAAACTACACAAAACATCGGCTGCAAACCGTTTCAATTGCAGCTTTCAGTTGAACAAGAAGTAATATCGTTATATTTTTTTAGGAATCTCTAATAAAGCTTGAACTCTGTTAAGTCAGGTTTTGATGACATGAGGCATTTGGCAAGATGAACCGCGATCGCCCCCACCCAGCTTGTCTCAATCTCAGCAAAAAGGCACCCACCTACTGAAAGGAAGATGCCTCTTGATTGTAAACACTAACTCAAAAAGCCCTTCTGGAGGGGGTCTGGGGGACGCAGCCGTCCCTCAGCGGGGGTTTGGGGGCAGGTGCCCCCAAGGGTTCGGTTCTCAAGAGTTAATCCGATAACCCCTCAAAGCTAATAACTTGATCGAGCCTACTTCCTTACCGAGGCCCCAAGCCAATCGCCCCTGCATAGAGCGCCTGCTTACCCAGCTCATCCTCAATCCGGAGTAGACGGTTGTACTTTGCCACCCGCTCACTACGGCAAAGCGATCCCGTCTTAATTTGACCCGCGCGAACTGCTACAGCCAAGTCCGCGATCGTCGTATCTTCCGTTTCACCAGAACGATGGCTGATCACCGAGCGGTAACTGTTCCGAGTGGCCAGATCGATCGCTTGCAACGTTTCGGTTAAAGAGCCGATTTGATTTAGCTTAATCAAGATCGAATTGCCTGCTTTCTGGTCGATCCCCTGCTGTAGACGAGTGGGATTGGTCACAAACAAGTCATCCCCGACGAGCTGCACGCGATCGCCCAACTTCTGAGTTAGCAACTGCCAATGCTGCCAATCATCTTCGTGCAAGCCATCTTCGATCGAGACGATCGGGTACTGACCCGCCAACTTAGCCAGATAATCAACCATCTCGGCTGGCGTGTGAGCAGCACCATCATAGACGTACTGACCGTCTTTGTAGAGTTCGCTCGCAGCCACATCCAACGCCAGCGCCACTTGCTCTCCGGGCTTGTAACCCGCTTTCTCGATCGCGGCTATCAACAAATCTAAAGCCGCCTGATTAGATGCTAGGTTGGGGGCAAAACCACCTTCGTCCCCTACCCCAGTTAACAATCCCTGCGCCTTTAAGACGTTACTGAGCGAGGAAAACACTTCTGCTCCCCAGCGCAAAGCTTCACGAAATGAAGAAGCCCCAATCGGGACAATCATGAATTCCTGAATGTCCACATTGTTGTCTGCGTGCGCTCCACCATTGATCACGTTCATCAGAGGCACAGGCAGCAAGTTCGCGAGTGGCCCACCCAAGTAACGGTAGAGCGGTAGACCTAAAGCTTCGGCACCCGCTTTAGCTGTAGCGAGAGAGACCCCTAAGATGGCATTTGCACCCAGATTGGCTTTATTTTGCGAGCCATCCAGGTCAATCATGGCGCGATCGATCGCTTCTTGATTTAGCGCATTGCAACCGATTAAGCGAGGGGCAATTTCTTCCACCACGTTTTGCACTGCTTTCTGTACGCCCTTGCCGCCGTAACGGCTTGAGTCTCCATCGCGTAATTCATGCGCCTCGAAGCTCCCTGTTGAAGCACCACTGGGAACCTGTGCAACTCCAACAGCACCATTCTCCAGATACACTTCCGCTTCAATAGTTGGGCGTCCGCGTGAATCTAGAATTTCGCGAGCCCGAATGGAGTAAATGGCGGTCTCTGGCGTATCAATCATTCCCTCTGTACCCTCTGAATAAGCAGAATTGCAACTGGCCTCAACCGGGCGGTATGTTCACGATTCACCCGCTGGCGCTCAGCCTAAAATGGCAAACAGCCCGATTGTTAGAATACGTCCAAACGGACACCCAAGAGTGATCTTAGAGAGGTCTGGATTTTAGACTGGTAGTTTTACTTACGGATCTGCTAAAGATTCCGCTGAGTGCTTGAATAAAAAATGTGAAGCAGGGAAAAGAATTATGCGACTACTCCACACGATGCTACGGGTTGGCCACTTGGAAGAATCACTCAGATTCTATTGCGACATCTTAGGCATGAAGTTGCTGCGTCGTAAAGACTATCCTGGTGGTCAATTTACCCTTGCCTTCGTGGGCTATGGTGACGAAATTGACCATACAGTGATTGAGCTGACTCACAACTGGGGAGTAGAGCAATACAATCTCGGTGATGCTTATGGCCATATTGCCATTGGTGTGGATGATATTTATGCCACCTGCAACACCATCAAGGAGCGTGGCGGTAAGGTGGTGCGCGAGCCAGGACCAATGAAACATGGCTCCACCGTGATTGCTTTTGTCGAAGATCCTAGTGGTTACAAAGTTGAATTAATTCAACTAGCGGCGCAGAACGCAGCGTCGGCACAGCAAACCACAGAACCTGCGACTACAGCTCACTAAATACCTGGCGGGATGCGACATTCCCTTGCCTCAATAACGGGTCAACAACCTGTAAAGGTCAGCTAAAGGTCAACGTTAAGTTCCGGTTTTTAGTTGCTGTTCTGGAACTTCCTGAATAGCAACCCCTTGAAGGAGTGGCAGAGTGAGGAGAATCAATTGGGTCGCTGGAGGTCTTAGCAGCCTTAGTCTTCTAGCACAATTTTCGCTGAAGGCTGAGGCTGAATTACCTCATAGCTCAAATTCATCTTTAGATTTAGCCGTTGATACACTTTCGCCCCCTCTGCGGCTCCCGTCTAGGGTTAACATCCCTAACTCCGTTGCTCTAGGAAAAGCTGAGATTGAAAGTGGCTCAACGCTATTAGAATTTGCGCCTGACCCAGCGATCGCCCCCGCTAAATTCACTCAGTCAATTGCCCAGTTGCCCTCAAGTTTCTCTAAGCCAACCGCACCTGTGGCCGATAGCTTAGAGACAGATGACTCTGCGATGGCTCAAGTCAATTCTGTGTCAGAGCTGTCAGATGTGCAGCCGACTGACTGGGCCTATCAAGCCCTGAAATCTTTGGTTGAGCGCTATGGCGTAGTCACAGGTTATTCAGATGGCACCTTCCGAGGACAGGGATCGCTAACTCGCTACGAGTTTGCTGCCATTCTCAACGCTGTTTTTGTCAAGGTTAATGACTTAATTACCACCAATCAGACTAGCGACCTAGACCCGGAGGATATTGAGACCTTACGGCAGCTTCAGAGTACCTTCAGTCCAGCTTTGAATGATTTGCGCGATCGCTTAGCTGATTTAGATGGGCGTACGAGCGAGTTGGAAGCCAATCAGTTCTCGACCACCACCAAACTGCAAGGCCAAGCCATTTTTGCGCCCACAATAGGAACCCAAGCCTCACTGGAGTTAGTTTCGCGGGTGCGGCTAGATTTATTAACCACTCTGCAACCCGATGCCCTGCTGTTAACCCAACTAGAAATGGGCAACGGTAGAACTGATGCGATCGGTGAAGTGCACAATCGCGATCAAAATTTGCTGGGAACCACAGGTCTATTAGCTGATGCTGGGGGAGTAGAGTACGCCGAAGTGACTGAGACGCCTCGGATACGTAAGCTTTACTACACGTTTCGGCCTCAACCGAATTTGGCTGTCAGTATTGGCCCCAAAATCGTGCCTAGCGATTTTATTGATCGCAATCCCTTCGCCAACAACTCAGGCATTGATTTTAGCTCTGGCTTTTTCGTCAATAATCCTTTGATTGTGCAAAACCAGATTGACCGCTTTGGGGGTGCTGGTATTGCCTTAGATTGGCAACTCTCTGATTCATGGGCACTGCGATCGCTCTATGCCGCAGCGGATGGCGACAACCCACAACAAGGCGGTTTATTTGGCGATCGCAATCAAGGTAGCGTGGAGTTAGAGTATTCGATTAATTCTGCTAGCAGTGTCCAGTTGCAATATACAAGTGCTACCCTCAACGACACTCAGATTGAAGCGGCTGGGATCAACGCCCAATGGGCTATTGACCGAACAGTTGCCGTGTTTGGTCGTTATGGCTTCGGATCGTACCAGGGGTTTAATTCGGTTTTAGCCCAAAACTTAGATCTTCATCCTCAAACCTGGGCCTTAGGAGTCGTGTTTCGCAATCTTGTGATTCCAGGTTCATTGGCTGGGGCTGCTGTGGGTCAGCCTTTCATTACCAGCAATTTGGGAGATGCTACGCAAACCAATTTTGAATTGTTCTACAATCTCTCCATCAATGAGCATTTCAGTGTGACACCCACTTTCATGCTCGTGACTAATCCTAATAACAACGCTACGAATCCTGACATTTGGCAGAGTACGCTCCGGACTGTCTTCACCTTTTAGCAGGTGAGATGGCACAGGGCAGGTTGTTATACTAAACGTCTGGGGACAAGCCTTTTCACAGGAATTCTTTTTAGAACATGCAGCCCACCGACTCTAGCAAATTCACTGACAAAGCCTGGGAAGCGATCGTTAAATCTCAGGAAGTGGCCCGTCGCTTCAAACACCAACAGCTAGAGGTGGAGCATTTAGTCGTTGCTCTCTTGCAGCAGGATGGACTGGCGAGCAAAGTGTTTGATCGGGCGGGTGTAGATTCAGCCCGACTCCTTCTGCAATTAGAAGAATTTGCCCAACGCCAACCCCGCGTTACAGACGATGGGCAACTTTATCTAGGTCGGGGGCTAGATTTGCTGACGGACCGGGCCGAAGCCACACGAGAAGCCTGGCAAGATGGTTTCATCTCAGTTGAGCACCTACTCATTGGCTTTGCCGAAGACGAACGCATTGGTCGGCGCTTGCTCAAAGCAGTCAATCTGGATGCCAAGCAACTAGAAACCGTAATCAAGACCGTTCGAGGCAGCCAAAAAGTCACAGATCAAAGCCCTGAGTCTCGCTACGCTGCCCTAGAGAAATATGGTCAAGACCTGACAGAACAAGCGAAATCGGGCAAGTTAGATCCTGTAATTGGTCGTGATGACGAGATTCGTCGAGTGGTTCAAGTCCTGTCACGCCGCACCAAGAATAACCCTGTCCTGATTGGGGAACCCGGTGTTGGTAAAACGGCGATCGCAGAAGGACTAGCTCAGCGCATTGTCAACGGCGATGTGCCAGAATCCCTGAAAAACCGCAAGCTAATTTCGCTCGACATGGGCAGCTTGATTGCAGGAGCCAAGTATCGCGGCGAATTTGAAGACCGTCTGCGGGCCGTGTTGCGTGAAGTCATGGACTCCGACGGACAGATTGTCCTCTTCATTGATGAGCTCCACACCGTAGTCGGCACTGGAGCCAGCCAAGGCACCATGGATGCGGGCAACTTGCTGAAGCCCATGCTAGCTCGTGGGGAGTTGCGCTGTATCGGTGCCACCACGCTCGATGAATACCGCAAATACATCGAGAAAGATGCAGCTCTGGAACGGCGTTTCCAGCAAGTTGTTGTCAATCAGCCTAGCGTAGAAGACACTATTTCTATTCTGCGCGGCCTTAAAGATCGCTACGAAACTCACCACGGTGGGGTCAAAATCACTGATGCTGCTTTGGTCGCAGCGGCAACTTTGTCCGATCGCTACATTGCCGATCGCTTTCTCCCGGACAAGGCCATTGACTTGATCGATGAAGCTGCGGCCAAGCTGCGGATGGAAATTACTTCCAAACCCGTCGAGCTAGAAGCAATTGATCGTCGTTTGATGCAGCTAGAAATGGAAAAGCTGTCTCTAGAAAATGAAGGCCAACGCGCGATCGCGGGTGGCTATCGAACTTCACGGGAACGCCTGACTCGAATTGAGCAAGAAATTACAGAGTTGAGTGAAAAACAGCAACAGCTTGCGGGCCAGTGGCAAACCGAGAAAGAAGCCCTAGAAGGCATCAAAGCCCTGAAGATGGAGGAAGACCAGCTCAGAGTCCAAATTGAGCAGGCAGAGCGAGCTTACGACCTCAACAAAGCGGCTCAACTCAAGTATGGTCGTTTAGAGTCGGTGCAACGCGATCGCGAAGCTAAAGAAGCGCAACTTCTAGAGATTCAATCTCGTGGCTCTGGCCTCTTGCGAGAGCAAGTCACCGATGCTGATATTGCCGAGATTGTCGCCAAGTGGACTGGCATCCCTGTTAACCGTCTCCTAGAGTCAGAGCGGCAAAAACTGCTTCAGTTGGAATCCTATTTGCACCAACGGGTCGTAGGCCAAGATGAAGCGGTGGAGTCAGTCTCCTCAGCAATTCGTCGAGCTAGAGCAGGAATGAAAGATCCCGGTCGTCCCATTGGTTCTTTCCTATTTATGGGGCCGACTGGAGTTGGTAAAACTGAACTAGCTCGCGCCTTAGCCCAATCTCTGTTTGACACCGATGACGCCTTGGTGCGCCTTGACATGTCGGAGTACATGGAAAAGCACTCAGTTTCTCGACTCGTCGGTGCGCCTCCAGGTTACGTTGGCTACGAAGAAGGGGGGCAGTTATCTGAAGCAGTCCGACGCCATCCCTACTCTCTAGTACTGCTTGATGAAGTCGAAAAAGCCCATCCAGACGTATTCAACATCTTGCTGCAAGTGCTCGATGATGGTCGTATCACCGATTCTCAAGGCAGGTTAGTTGACTTCCGCAACACTGTGATTGTCATGACTAGCAACATTGGCAGCGATCACATCTTGGATGTCTCAGGGGATGATTCTAAGTACGAACAGATGCGGGTTCTAGTCCTGCAAGCCCTGCGATCGCACTTCCGCCCCGAATTCCTCAACCGCGTGGATGACATCATTCTGTTCCATCCGCTCAATCTTGGTGAACTGCGCCAAATTGTCGGTATTCAGATCAAACGGATTCAAAAACTTCTATCCGATCAAAAAATCACGCTAGAACTTACAGAAGCAGCACAAAATTATATTGCAGATACAGGCTACGATCCCGTTTATGGTGCTCGTCCCCTCAAGCGTGCTATTCAGCGAGAACTTGAAAATCCGATCGCTAACAAGCTGCTAGAGAACACGTTTACAGAGGGGGATACTATCGTAATTGATTTAGCGAACAATACCTTAACGTTTACCAAAAAAGACCTAGATTCTACGGTTGAAGCTGTACCCTCATCTTCTTATTCAGGTTTGGCTCAGTCAGCTAAAGCCAAATCCTAACTTCGAGAAAGTAAGTTACTCTGTCGACAGGGTAAGACTATCGCTATTGCTTACCCATCGACAGAAATCTTCAAGTCAGGTTTGTTGGTTCAGTGCAATCGCCAATTTAGCACTATTTTCAAGTATCAAATTTTTGCTGATACTTGAAGTAGGTTGTACTCTATAAAAATATTTACGCTCTCTTTAAGGAAAACTACATCGATAAAGGAATTTATGTTGTAGCTTAAGCATAGAAATTGTAAAACTAGCTAAAGATTACTCCACCAGGTAATTATTGAGAGCTACACACCATGCCGCTAATCTCTGTCGTAATACCAGCCTATAATGCAGAGAAAACAATTAAGGCAACTATTGACTCAGTTCTAAGCCAAACGTTCTCAGACTTTGAGCTTATTGTTATTAATGATGGCTCTTTAGATACAACAGCAGATATTGTTTCAAATATTCAAGATTCTCGAATTAGGTTGAGAAATCAACCTAATTCTGGTCCTCAAAAAAGCCGCAATCTTGGTATTCGTGAAGCTCAAGGAGAGTATCTTGCTTTTCTTGACGCAGATGATTTGTGGACTCCTGAAAAACTAGAAGCCCAGTTAAAATCACTACGAGCAAATCCAGATGCTGCTGTAGCTTATAGCTGGACTAATTGGATTGATGAAACAGGACAGTTTTTAAGGCGAGGAGCTTATATTAGTGCGACAGGGAATGTTTATGAAAAGTTGCTGCTAATTGATTTTGTCGAAAGTGGCTCTAACCCATTAGTGCTTAGGCGGGCACTAGATCACGTTGGTCATTTTGATGAGTCACTCGTAGGAGGTCAAGATTGGGACATGTGGCTTCGGCTTGCCGCTTGCTATCCATTTACAGTAGTTACTTCCCCCCAAATTTTATATAGAAAATATCCCAATTCCAATTCTTGGTCAAATAATGTAGAACGACAAGAGCTAGGTTTTCAGCGAGTGATTGAAAAAGCTCTAGCCCACGCTCCGGAAGCAATTCAATGTCGTAGAAAAGATATTCTAGCTAACCGCTATAAGTGTTTGGTCGTAGACGCCTTAGAACGGCCAGCAGGACAAAAACGTGGATTAACAGCGGCTCGATTTCTTTGGGTGGCGATTCAAAACGATCCAGCTTTGTTGCGAGCAAAAGTTTTAGTCAAATTGATTTTTAGGACTACTGCTGTTATTTTCTTGCCACCTGATCTAGCTCAAGCCCTATTGCTAAAAGCTGGAAAACTCTTAGATGTTAGAGCTTTGTATGGCTATCTTCGAATTGATCCATCTACGTCGTCGCCTACTTCAGCGGAACTCACCTAACTATGCCCCTAGTTTCTGTGATCATCCCGGCCTTTAACAGCGAAAAAACGGTTCGAGAAACAATTGATTCAGTTCTACATCAAACACTGAGTAATGTTGAAATCATTGTTATTAACGATGGCTCTCAAGATTCAACGCTAGAAGTTGCTGCTAGTATTTCGGATGTTCGCCTCAAAATATTTTCCTACAGTAATGCTGGAGTATCGGCCAGTCGCAACCGTGGTTTGATTCATGCTTCGGGCGATTATATTGCATTTCTTGATGCCGATGATTTGTGGACCCCTGATAAACTACAAACTCAGCTAGAAGCCTTTCAAAATCATCCTAAGGCTGTAGTAGCTTATAGTTGGACTGATTGGATTGATGAATCTGGCCAATTTCTACGACCTGGTGGACATATCACAGAAAATGGTGACGTTCACAAGCAATTGTTGTTAAGGGATTTCATTGAAAGTGGCTCTAATCCTTTAATTCTTAAACAGGCGCTGATTGAAGTAGGAGGCTTCAATGAAACCTTAAGTGCTGCTGCAGATTGGGATATGTGGTTGCGCCTAGCAGCGCGTTATGAGTTTGTAGCAGTACCATCTGCTCAAGTTTTATACCGAGTTTCTGCGCAATCGATGTCTGCTAATGTCTGGAAGATGGAGGCTGAAAGCAAGCAAGTTATTGAACGTGCGTTTACTCAAGTGCCTGGCTCTCTGTCCTTGAAACGGCAGGTACTAGCTCAGCGCTACCAGTATTTGACCCTCAAAGCTTTAGAAGGCTCTCTCGATCGTTACCGTGGCATTACAGCAGTACGATTCTTTAAAGAAGCAGTTCGTAATAACCCCAAGTGGTTAGGTCGCATTCGGTTAATGGTAATTATTTTGGGAAAAATTGCGATCGCAGTTTTGTTGCCTGCTCATTCTGCTCAAGGAATGCTTAAAGCAATCAAGCAATGGGTTCGCAAAAGCAGAGGCCTCTCAGAACCTCAGCAAGTAAAATAGTGTAGGTTCAACTCTACAGAGTAGGGAAAACCGAATCAGCTTAGGTAGGGCAATCCCGGAATCGAAATTTAGATCGATCGCCCACAATCATAAGAGGCAGGTAGTGTAAGTACTCTTTAACCTAGTCTTTTACTTGCTTGCGCCTTCATAACTTCAAACACAGTTCATCCAACCGTCCACTGGACTAGACTCATGGCAACCATTCTGGAACAGGGCAACATCAGTATTCATACTGAGAACATCTTTCCAATTATCAAGAAGTGGCTTTACTCAGACCACGAAATCTTTCTGCGAGAACTGATCTCAAATGCGGTTGATGCAATTCAGAAGCTAAAGATGGTTTCTTATGCTGGAGAGTTCTCTGGCGAGGCAGGAGAGCCAGAAATCCAAATCACGCTTGATAAAGACAAGAAAACCCTCTCTGTCTCTGATAACGGAATTGGCATGACTGCGGAGGAGGTCAAGAAGTACCTCAACCAAGTAGCATTCTCTAGCGCTGAAGAATTCGTTGAAAAGTACAAGAACTCCACTGATCAACAAATCATTGGTCACTTTGGGCTGGGATTTTATTCCTCGTTCATGGTGGCCGCGCGGGTTGATGTTGACACACTTTCTTATCGAGAGGGTTCTCAAGCCGTTCATTGGTCCTGCGATGGCTCAACCGAGTTTAGTCTCGAAGAATCCGATCGGGCTCAACGGGGAACTACGGTAACTTTAACCCTACAAGAGGAGGAGTTAGAGTATCTGGAGCCTTACCGAATTAAGCAGTTAGTAAAAACTTACTGCGACTTTATGCCAGTGCCCATCAAGCTAGATGGAGAGCAAATTAATCGGCAAAAAGCTCCTTGGAAAGAGTCTCCTAGTAACCTGACCAAAGAAGATTATTTAGAGTTTTATCGTTATCTCTATCCTTTCCAAGAAGAGCCTCTATTGTGGGTGCATCTCAATACTGATTACCCCTTTGTTGTCAATGGCATTCTTTACTTTCCGAAGTTGAAGCCAGATGTAGACGTTACTAAGGGCCAAATCAAGCTATTTTGCAACCAAGTTTTTGTTAGCGACAATTGCGAAGAAGTTATTCCTCGATTCCTATTGCCTCTGCGGGGTGTGATTGACAGCGTTGATATTCCGCTGAATGTTTCTCGTAGCTTTTTACAAAACGATCGCACGGTCCGGAGAATTGCGGACTATATCGCTAAGAAAGTGGGCGATCGCCTGAAAGAACTCTACCGAGACAATCGGGAAGAGTATGTCCGCTGCTGGCAAGACTTAGGAACTTTCGTCAAGTTTGGCTCCATCAACGACGACAAGTTCAAGAAGCAAGTTGAAGATATTTTGATCTATCGCTCCACTGCCGAGTTGAAACCAACTACTGCTGAAACGCCTGCAGTTGAAGTTCAGTCTGAAGAAGGCGACGCCTGGCAAACAGTAACTCCTGCTTCAGAACCTAGCTCTGGACCTTCCTATAGCACTATCAAAGAGTATCTAGAGCGCAATCAATCGCGCCACGAGAATCGAGTCTTTTACTGCACGGATGAAGTAACTCAAGCTACCTATGTAGAGTTGCATAAGAAGCAGGGGTTAGAAGTCCTCTTTATGGACTCTTTCATCGATACCCACTTCATTAGCTTCTTGGAGCGAGAGTATTCTGAGGTTAAGTTCTCGCGTGTAGATTCTGACCTTGATGACACTCTGATTGAAAAGGATCAAGCGGCTGATATTGTTGACCCGAAAACGAATCAGACTCGTGGTGAGCAGCTAAAGGAATTATTCCAGAAAGCACTCAACCGACCCAAGCTAATTATTCGCACCGAAAGTTTGAAATCGGACGATCCCAAAGGCACTCCCCCAGCGATCGTGCTTTTGCCAGAAGCTTTGCGTCGCTTGCAAGAGATGAACGCTTTGATGCAACAGCAACTAGCTCAGTTTCCGGAAGAGCATGTCCTGCTGGTGAACACGGCTCATCCCTTGATTCAAAATCTAATTAATATGAACCAAGGCAGCATTATTCAAGCTGAAGGGCAATCTGCTTCCAACGAACTAGCAGATATGATTTGTCAGCATGTCTACGACTTAGCCTTAATGTCTCAGAAAGGATTTGATGCTGAAGGTATGAAGGCGTTTGTAGAACGCTCTAACCAAGTGTTAACTCGCCTAACAGAGCAGGCAGCGAAGTAGACCAGATTCCAGAAGCTACGACTTAAATGACGTCCGACGTTGTTTGTAAGAGAGGCGATCGCCTCTCTTTTTACTTTTAAACCTGCCTTCCTAGCTGTAGAGGGCAGACAAACGCTTCGGGAGGCAATTCTAATGAGACGACCGGCGATCGCGCTTCTAAATTCTAAAGTGCCGAAAAACTACCAATTGTTTGGACTCAATTGAAGCGTTGTATACAATAAGAGACTGCACCTAAATTTACAAAGTTCAGGACTGGAGTTTACATGTCTCGCAAATGCCAACTGACCGGCAAGAAGGCAAACAACGCCTACGCCGTTTCTCACTCTCACCGTCGTACCAAAAAGCTGCAAGAAGTTAACCTACAGTGGAAACGCATCTGGTGGGCTGAAGGTAATCGCTGGGTTCGCCTCCGACTATCGACCAAAGCCATCAAAACTTTGGAGCACAAGGGTCTGGCAGCGATGGCGAAAGAAGCAGGTCTTAACCTCAACCATTACTAAAGCTCGTTCCTTGGATTTATTACGCCTGTAGGGTTTCTCATCAACCCTGACAGGCTTTTTTCTTAGTAGAGAACACTGACGACCACAGTTACAGCTTTATCAAATTTATAAAAACTCAACGTTCTCAGCAAACTTTGCACAAGGCTGATAATTTTTTCAATACGAATGGGTAAGATAGTGACGATCGACTTTATACACAATCTTTACAAAGTTGTGATGAAGTTATACCCTATGCTCTCAAAGCAATAGTTCTTGTGTGTTTCCGGCCTGATGTTTGCCTGTATTGAAGGTCTATTCTCTGGATTACACCTCCAATCGTGGGGAGTTAGAATCTATCTCATTCAGCAAGTTAACTGGAAACTTCATGTTGAAACATCCCTGCATTAGTGATTTTCCGGTTGATTCAACCCGTTCAAACTTGCTAAGACAGAGCAATCTACCTTGAGAATATTAAGACTTTATCTGTGCCTGCCTAATTGCGCGCAATTGCCGCAGCAAGCTTGCCTCTCTTCTATTTTTAGTCGCTTTTACTTTTAACTTACAGAACTTTTCATCTGGAACAGGAAAGCCACCATGCCAACTCGCAAACCAGCTACCCACAATAAGTTAACGAATTGGCTCCTACGCAGCCTACTCGTGGTTGGTCAGCGATCGCGCCTGACTAATTCCGGTTTTGTCTTGCCCACGGTGGTCATGGTGTCACTAGTGGTCGTCCTCTTAACGACCGCGCTTATCGTACGGTCTTTGGACCGCACTAAGAATGCGAGCAATGCCAGAGTGAACCAAGCTGCATTGAATGCTGCTGCTCCTGCGCTTGACCGTGCTAGGGCGAAGTTAGATGCTCTGTTTGAGGACCCCAACTTACCAAGGGCAACTCCAGCAGACCGTCGATTGCGCGACGTGATGGACGATTCGAAATATACCTTTCCTGATGAAGTGCGCCTTAAGTTGGTTGCTGATGCGGATAACAACGCCACAGCTGGAGAAAACTCTAATCGGACTGCGGTCACCTACAGCTTAGAAAATGACGAAACTAGCCGACAAGGTTGGAAGTTTCCAGTTGATACAGATAGCAATGGTCGCTACGATGCTTATACTTTTTATTCCATTGCTTGGCGACTACCACCTAGAAGACCAGATGGCACCTTTACCAGAGGTCGCTCTCCCTTAGAAGCGCGGACTCCGCCCATGTCAGTCAATAACATTGGTGGACAATGTGCGACTGCGGCTGGTACAAGTGCTTCCTTGGTTGGCAACTCCGGTTGGTATGCTAGCAACGGCAAAATTGTTAAAAGCTTTTCTGTATATGCTGCTACAGTCCCGATTGCTAGTGGCGACCCAGTCCTGACAAATAACCGCTATGAAGCTAACAACAAGAACAAAGGGATTTCGGTTCTAGAAGTTCAGCAAGATCGGAGTCGAGTTCCGCTAAATAATAACGCTGTTCTTTATGAAGATGATCTAGATATTACCCCTGGTCCGGAATTCAAGCTAAACGGACGTGTTTTTACCAATAGCAACCTCTTTACAACTGGAGATAACGTTACTCTTTTTCAGGTAAGTAGTCAGAACTCCTGCTATTACACAGAAGATAACAGCAGGATTGAAGTTGGAGGCAATGTTGGTAAGGGTTCCTTAACAGGTAATACCGTAACTGGTGATAATGTAGGCATTCACCTATTTAACGGAGCTGGAGTAGAACCCAGGGCAGACGTATTTCAGTCTACTGACCAATCAACCACGAATAACCCTAGAGAAGTTGCTTACAATAGCAGAGCTTATACGCTGCGGATTGACTTTTTAGTACGTGCAGCTCAGCTACGAGTAGCAACCACTGATCCTAAAGAAGTGATAGAAGACACCGCGAGACGTCTAAGAGAAGATCCAGGTCTAGGTGTAGAGGCTCGACGTAGATCGTTAGAGCGGTATTTTAGAAATCGTACACGGCGGATTCCCTATAGAGAAGTGCCATTTGGCCAAGAAGCGGCTTTAGCTGTTGGTACATATACTACTGCTACTGTCTTTGCTGGACGGGATACTCCGTTGCGTCCACCTGATGAGTGGGCTTTACCTGCCAATCTGACCACAGGGGCAAGTTTTAATAATTTGGCTCTTGCGACTGCCAAGCCAGAAGCGACTGACTCAGAAACGAACAGAACAGATCGCAAGGAAGCTCGGCTTGGCGATCGCATGCTTATTGGTAATGGATTGCCTGCTGCTTGGTTCAACGGTTTGAGGTTTGTTGGTAGGGGTGCTGAGCAGCTCGTCCGTAGAGCTGGGGGCACTCCGGAGAAGTGGACTGCTCGAAACACTATCGATCGCACCCGCAGTACAAGGGTGGATGAACTGAGTGACTTAGGTGATACAGGTCGTAACGGCTTCTGGGAACAATCGGCGGCTCAAAAGCCAGAAGATAAGCTGCAAGCGGTGGGTGGTTTACGAGTTGTTACTGGCGCAGGCATTTATTCGGCAACCCCTACTAACACCTTCCTACCTGCTCCACCCGATAGCAACCTTACAGATAATCCAGCACCACCTGCCCTTCCTATAGCAACTTATAATGACCCGAACACTGCATTAAGACAGGAATCCTATCGAGTTGTTTGGCCAGACAGCATGCCCATGTCCCGTGCTGATGACCCAAACACGCCTATTGATGAGAGTACACTGTCAGGGCACCTCAAGATGCGAGCTACTGCGGTGTATCACTATGACATTAACTCGTACGACCCTAATGTACCTACGACTTACCAAGCTCCTATTGCTTGTGTTAGTAGCTATTACGACCCAACCAATGCCCAGACGGCCAGAAATCCGGGAGGTGTAGGTCTTCCAGATGTTAGTGGTGGTATTGACACTAGCGCGGCAGCCGATGGACAGATTGACAGACTGTACAATGGTGACGCTCCAGGCGCTCAGCCTGCTGTAGGAGTTGGCAAGTCTAACAATGGCGTTAGCTATGGTCCTGGTACTACTGCTACTCTTATTACTGCTGGCCCTGGTCCCGATCCAACAAATGATCTGTTTTTACCAGAAGAAAGCAATGTGGCAGTAGCTGGCAACTTACGAGCTAAGCTCAATTACCAAGCTAATTTGGTCTTCCCCAATGGCCGTTTTGCGAATGAGCCACTTCGCAAGGCTTTAACAAATTTAGATGCTGGTAACAGGCTGAGTTTAGCTGACCAGTCTGCGATTGACTCTAGTCTTTGCGGCTTAGAAATTGCCAGCAATAGTTTGACTCCCAGTGAAGCTAGGATTCCACATGGTGCTATTAAAGAAGCAGCCTTCTTGGATGGGAGACAAGTTAAGGCCTTAGAAGGGCGCTCATTTGCCATCACTACTGGCTCTTCTATCGCAAATGTACGTACCTATACTGTCTCAAATCTCTCGGACGTAGGTGACACTGGCACATTAACTCCTCGAATTAGAGTGGGTGACGTTGTTACTGTTCAAGGCTTTGCAGGTGGTAATAATGAAACATTGCTCAATGTTGTTAAGGGTACTGTAACGAGAGTTGTTCCTGACGCTAGCGCTCCTCCAAACCCCAGTGGGACTATTGAAGTTACAGCTCTTGCATCTGCTACTGTTGGCGCTACCACTTCAAGTAAGGCAGGAATTACGGAACTGCTGACAACTCGCTCCGACCGAGCGATTGAAGATCGGCAACCCCTAGAAGTTCGGACTACTGTCATTGATCTAAATAGAATCCGCAGTCGACCTATTACGGGAGGTACAGTCTCAGCGCCATTAGGGATGCAGGGAGAATACGTGCTACCCAACAGCGGTATTATCTACGCCACTCGCGATGATGCTACCCCAGACTTGAGTGAGCCTCTGCCCACAACAGTAGGGCTGACAGATGAACAGCGGCAAGCAACACAGCAGCTTCTCAGCCCAGTGGATTATAGGCTCGATCCATCTCGCCGTCCCAGCGGCATCATGCTGGTCAATGGTAGCAGGCTAAATCGGACAGACGACAATACCTATCGGGCTGAAGAGAAGGGTCTCATCTTAGCTACCAACTTGCCTGTTTATGTTCAGGCAGATACCCTTCGGGGAACCACGGACGCGCTTAAAGGATTTAATCTACACAACAGCGAGGAATTTACCCAAACGCTCGCTACGATAGCTGACTGGGACGTTGACGATTTCTATGACGCCCGCACTACGCTTGATCCTCAATTTGCTTGCCGTCCTGGCACTCCGGGCCTCAATTGTGGCACAGGAGATTTCTGGCGGCCTGCTTCTGTAATTTCTGATGCTGTTTCTCTGTTGTCTGATAGTTTTGCGTTGGGCTACCGGGCTGATGGCGACTACGACCTCCGCAATAATGCTCAAGATAGCTGGGCCACAGTGAAGAAGCGCAGACAAAATGGTTTCTTCGACAATAGCTTTGTCACCAGTCGCGCCTTTACGGATGCAGACTACAGAGGTAATCCTGACACCCCACCAACAACTTACCGTCCTAGCTCTTACTTCAACAACTTCATTACACCAATTCAGCGTCGGGTTAACACGCATGAGTACCTGATGGAAATGTGCGTTAAGGTACCTGTCTCTTCTTGTGGGCCGACGGATTGGTGGGTAAGACCTCCTAGAACCAATGGTCTTGCTGATGTTGGCTTAAAAGCAACTGCAGCAATTGGAGTTCCTTTAAACATTGGTACGACTCACACAGCAGGCACAACCTCTCAACCTGCTGCCCCTGGGTTCCAACAATATGCCCGCCGTATTGCCTTTGCCCGCAACGTCTACGGGGCGCTTGAGTTCACGCCAATGGTGGCAGGAGGGAAGAGTGAGGCAACCGCGATTCCTATTGGAATTGATGGTGCTGGCGCGATCGCTA
This sequence comes from Trichocoleus sp. FACHB-591, assembly GCF_014695845.1. Classification (NCBI taxonomy): domain Bacteria; kingdom Bacillati; phylum Cyanobacteriota; class Cyanophyceae; order Leptolyngbyales; family Trichocoleusaceae; genus Trichocoleus; species Trichocoleus sp. FACHB-591. The sequence continues at coordinate 97,863 of NZ_JACJPA010000045.1, read as the reverse complement.
GATTTCCTTACACTGGTGCCCCACCCCGCAAACAAGACAATACGTTGTGGTTTGCAGCTGTTAAAAACGTCAATACCGTCGCTAACCTAGGCTATGGCCAACCTGGCTATGCCCCCAACCGGACTTACGCTACAGATCAACCGCTCTACTATTTACCCCCAGACAAAGGTGGCGAAAAGCTGATTCTGCCAGACACGCCTGAAATCCCAGGTGTACCTAGCCTCAATGGTCCTGGCAATGAAGATCCCTCTGACTATACCGCTTGCATCAAGAACTCAGGTCAGTCGCAAAGTTATCAAGTTACTGGATTTCCAGTAGGTGCAACCTGTAATAATACAACCCTTGAGACCAGAATCCAGACTGTTAGGGACTTACTAGGAAACGCCACTGTACTACCATCTCTCGGAACTTTGACTAAGGGCACTCAGATCCTGACTGCCTCTAGGGATGTTAACGTTTACGACATGGCCAGCGGCAATCCCTCCTTTGACCCTGGGGCGAAGATTACTCTAGTAGGTAATTCTGATTCCATATTCATTCTTCGAAACAATGCCTCTGTTGAGTTTGGCCGAGATGGACAACCTGGGGTAACTCTCGATCTACAGGGCGTTAGTCCTAACAACGTTTTCTGGGTTTCTGACGGTGCTATCAAGTTTGCAGATGCTACAGCAGCAGCACCACATGAGCTAGCAGGAAACTTCTTTGGCAAAACCAACATGTTTGTTGGTGCCTATACGAAGATCTTCGGTGGTCGATTCCTAGGGTTTAGCAACAATAGTCAAGCTATTCCAGCTACCTCCTCACTTACAGCAGTTACTGCTGATGGTCAGCCACTGCTTGCACCTGTGCTTCAGACTCAGGTTACGACTGGTAGCCCTACAGACACCAACGATCTCAGTTCCATCGCTAGTAACAACGTTGTTAGCAATAACACTCGCTGGCAGCAAAGAGCTACAACCAATAACTTTAATTTAGTGATTGCAGCGGGTGACTCTCCAGCGCGGGTGGCCAATACTGCTGATACAACTAACTCTTGGATTGAAGGCGGTGGCGGTTTACATAATTTTCCACGCTTCCTAGAAAATTGGACTAGGGTCAAAGCTAGAATCGCTGGTTCTTTCATTCAGATCAAGCGAAGTGCCTACGCAACTGCACCGTTCCAACCTGTTGTGGTCGCAACAGACGCTAGCTTCGTTGAGTCTACTAATCCCCAAACTGCGACAGGCGTTAGTTTGTTCGGATCTGACTATCGGCAGGCCTATAGAACAGATAACGGTGAAATTGGGAGCAGCACCAATTGGGGTAAACACCCCTACTACGAGCCACCCAACCGGGAGTGGGGTTTTGATGTAGCTTTGCTAACTCAGTTGCCCGACTTGTTCGCTCAGCGATTCACTGCACCTACAGGTACTCGAGACGAGTTCTTTAGGCAGGTCGATCGCAGTGACGCTTGGGTACAGACGTTACTATGTGCAGCCCAACCTCAGAACCTCACCGATCCTCAAGCCCGTCAATCTGGGGTGGCTCCTGCTGGGACAACCTTTGTTCCTGCCCTCCAGACCAATAACCCCTATCGGCCTGCTTGTACTGGTATCGACGCAGGCTACAACCGTCCTTAATCTCTAACTCAACAACCCTAGCCCTGGTGGTGGACTATGATGAAACACGTTCAAACCTATCTTTCAGGTCGGCTAAAGTCTCCATCCTCTAAACCCGATTCAGGTTTCACGATCATCGAGTCCTTAATGGCGATCGTTGTATTAACAGTGCTGTTGATCGCGATCGCCCCACCAATGGCCATCTCCGTGGCTTCCAGGGTCAGAGCTAGGCAAGTTGAGCTAGCCACTCAAGCAGGGCAAGGATATATTGACAGTTTGCGCTCCGGTGCCATTAGTCCACCCGATAAAGCTCGCTGTGCAACCGATATCTTGCCTAATAGTGGTGATCCTTGCCTCGCCCCACCTGCAGCAGCACTTCTCACTGCTCCTGATGAAGGAACCTTAATTAATGCCAACGGCAATGCTAGTTCCACAGATCCTCAGGACTTTGTGATCCAGGCAATCCGCACTCGCACCAGCGCAGATACTAATGCTGACCCAGTTGCTAGAGGGGAAGCAGCTAGGCGAGAAGGCTACGGCCTATTAATCAGAGTCTACCGAGGAGACGCAGATGTTTTCACAGGGGGCGCCGGCACCCCAAGCACTACTCCCGTAGCAAACCTCTTTACAGGTGCAACTGCTAAAGGAGGAGGGTTCCGCAATCGACCTCTTATCGTACTAAAAACTGACATTGGTACTCGGAGCACTAGCAGCAATATTCAACAAAGGATTCCTAACCTTTTCAATTAGTAAGCACTTCTGGATTTAGCTTCAGGATTCTCAGCACCAAACTCAACTGTACGAACCTCACGAAACCTAAAAGAGACAGAGGACTGCATTTTGTTTAACATCTTCAAATTTCTAGCCAGCAGTCAACAGCAGAGTTTAAAGCCAAAATCTAAAACTACTGGCTTTACTCTGATTGAGCTTTTAGTTGCGGTCATTATTGCTGGGATTGTAATTAGCTCATTACTAGCGTTCCTGGTCAACATCATGACTTCTGAGCGCAAAGAGCGAGCTAAATCTAATTCTGAGCAAGAGGTTCAGGCAGCGTTAGAGTACATGGTGCAAGATCTACAAGAAGCTGTATATGTCTATGACGCTTATGGCTTGAATGGCGATCCTAACGTCACACCGCAAACGCCGATTCGTAATCAAATTCCCCCAGTTAAGCCAGTGACGGGTTGCAATAGCACTGCAACTTGTGAACCTGTCTTAGTATTCTGGAAACGTACGTTTTTTAATAGAAATGACACTGTGAGTGGGACGACCGTAGGCAGCGTAACAGGTGACAATGATACTTTCGTTTACTCCCTTGTCGCGTACTACTTAGTTAAAAATCCTGCTAACAGTCTTTGGTCCAACGCCTCACGGATTGCCAGATTTGAAATTCGAGACGGCATTCCGACAGGTAATACAGGTTTTGCAATTAATCCAGATCCAGGATTTGTTCCCTTCGATTTAGCTTCTGCGGATACCATACCTGTAGCCATGAACAAGTGGAAATCAGGAACTACTCCCACTCGCTATACATCAGTTGCAACTCAGGCTTACCCCGATAAGTTGCAAATTCTAGTGGATTATATTGATGACACTCGATACGACAGTACTGCTATAGCTCCACTTCACTCAATCAGCACTGCTCCTACTCAAGGCATTCTAGACTGTAGAAACCCAACTAAAGGGGCTTTAGGGGGTGACTTGACTGTTGCTACACAACCCGGTGCGCAGAGAATTCCTGCTGACTTTGAGACTGCTACCTCTGCCAAAACGAGCAGCTTCTACGCCTGCGTCAATTCTACAACCTCGTCAGTATTGCTGTATTTGCGGGGCAACGCGTTGGCACGTTTGGTCCAAGACCCCAGCAGACGTGTGGCTAACCAGAATAACCTAATCTACTTACCATCTAGTGAAGTACGGATCTTTGGACGTGGCTTCTTTGGTAACACTGACCAGTAAGCTTTGCTCTCCTCCTTCTGCTACACCACTCTGTATAGACATTATTATGAAGAGTTTATTATCGCAGCCAGACCAGCAAGTATTTCCTAGAAAGGTTAGCTTTGAAAAGCTTGCTTTGAGATACTTATCGTTCGCAAAAGCTCCAAAAATTTCTGGATTTACTCTTATAGAAATGCTGGTAGTAGTGATCATGATTGGGGTGTTGGCTGCGATTGCCGCTCCCGGTTGGCTTACATTTGTAAACCGTCAGCGCGCGATTGCAGGTCAAGACCGAGTGTTAGGAGCTTTGCAAGAAGCTCAGCGTGAAGCTAAACGCCAAAAGAGAAGCTACAGTGTCAGCTTCCGCAATCAAAACCGAGTGCCACAATACGCTATTGCTCCTGTAGGTACACCCGATACTAGTAAAGGTTGGCAAAACCTTCTCAGCTCTGACAACATTAAACCAGGCCAGCTTCTTGTCTACACTAATCTCCAATCCGAGAACAAAAAAGTTGGCTCCTTTGGGACTATAACGCCATCAGGCGTAATCACGTTTGATTACCGAGGTGTTCTTCCTCTTGATGCTGACACAGGCTTACAAATTGCTGTTGCTGTTCCTCGACGTGATGATTCAACCCAGCCTGTTAATGGCACGAAGCGTTGTGTCACTATAAAAACGATGTTGGGGACGATGGAAGCTGAAAAAAATAACTATACTTCTTCTACTGGAAAAGGTTGCTACCCTGGCTCTTAAAGCTTTTTCCTAGTGTCAAATTATCAATTTTTAGACTTAAGAAGTCAGTTTTTAATCCACCTTTTTTTATATCTTATATTTTTTTGGGCACTCTGAAAACAGGTTGAAATCAACCTGAATCACACTATCAGGGTGCTTTTTTGTGAAAACTATAGGTTTTTATCGCCAGTTTTATTCCGTGTTTCCACAGCCTTCTAATAGAGGTTTCACGGTTTTAGAACTCTTGGTTACCATTGCTATGGTTGCTATTGTGAGCGCGATCGCTGCACCCAGTTGGTTAGCTTTTATTAATAATCAAAGTCTTATTGCTACTCAAGACCAAGTTCAACGCTCACTTCACGATGCCAAGCGCAGTGCTAAACAAAACAAAGCCACTTGGCAAGTAAGTTTTCGCGAACCCAATGGTACTGGTCAATGGGTTGTTCACCCTAGAAGTGCCAATATCCACACCTTATCTTGGCGCAACTTTGATTCTAGGGTGAACATCGACGAGAATGAAACTACTTTTCTTGAATCTGGTGGAGTTTGGCGGATCCAGTTTAACTACAGGGGGCATGTGAACGGACAGCTAGGACGACTTACGCTCGTTTTACGCCAAGGTGGTAAAGCAAAGCGCTGCGTCATTACTTCTACGTTAATTGGAGCAATACGGACTGCTAAAGAGCGTCCAACTCAGCAGGATGGAAAATTTTGCTACTGAGGTTGTGAGGTTGGGGCTCTAACGCTCGTAAGAGTAGCAAAAGCAGCTATCCCACAAGCGTTATGAATTTAGTTTTGCACAGTCAGAGATTAGTTAAAATTGTTCTCTAGAGCGAACAGCTCCTTCTGTTTTCTGGCGATTGAGCTTCAAAATAACGACGCCTAAAGGTGGCAGGCATAGATCCATTGAGTAGGGGCGATTGTGATAAGACCATTCTTCTGTCCATTTTCCGCCTAGATTACCCATGTTGCTGCCGCCGTACTTGCGGGCATCACTATTAAATAACTCTGTATAGAATCCTGCTTCAGGAACCCCAATGCGGTAGTGGGCATGCGGCTGCGGTGTAAAGTTGCAGATAGTAACTACGAAATCATCAGAGTCTTTGCCTTTACGAATGAAGGAAACTACACTGTGACGATTGTCGCTACAATCAATCCACTCAAACCCATCATTCGAGAAGTCTTGAGTATAAAGTGCAGGTTCAGCTCGATATAAGTGATTGAGGTCACCTAGGAATTGCTTGAGTTTTTGGTGCGAGTCGTGTTGTAAAAGGTGCCAGTCCAAGTCAGCCCAAACATTCCACTCACTCCATTGGCCAAACTCCATACTCATAAATAGAGTCTTCTTGCCGGGATGCGTGAACATGTAGGCATAGAGACATCGCAGATTCGCAAATTTTTGCCACTCGTCTCCTGGCATCTTGCCAATCATGCTACTCTTGCCATGCACGATCTCATCGTGAGATAGCGCTAGCATAAAGTTCTCGCTGAAGGCATACATGATGCTGAAGGTGAGATTGTTCTGGTGGAACTGGCGAAACCAAGGGTCCATGTTGAAGTAGTCCAACATGTCATGCATCCACCCCATGTTCCACTTGAGGTTGAAGCCTAAACCACCGACATAAGTAGGCCATGACACCATTGGCCAAGAGGTAGACTCTTCAGCGATGGAGAGCACACCAGGAAAATAACTAAAAATGGTGTGATTAGTTTGCCGTAAGAAATCAGCGGCTTCAATGTTTTCTCGGCCACCATATTGGTTGGGTAGCCATTCTCCTGGATTACGACAGTAGTCGAGGTAGAGCATGGAGGCGACTGCGTCTACTCGAATACCGTCAATGTGATATTTGTCGAACCAAAATAGAGCATTGGCTACTAGATAATTCCGGACTTCATGCCGACCGTAGTTGAAAACTAAGGTGCCCCATTCTTTGTGCTCACCTTTTCGGGGGTCGGCATGTTCATAGAGATAAGTGCCATCAAAGTTGGCCAGACCATGACCATCTTTGGGAAAGTGACCAGGTACCCAATCCACAATGACCCCAATGCCGTTTTGGTGGCATTGGTCGATGAAATACATTAAGTCTTGAGGGGTGCCGTACCGAGAAGTACAGGCGTAGTAGCCAATGACTTGATATCCCCAGGACCCATCGAAGGGGTGCTCGGCGATCGGTAGAAGCTCGATGTGAGTAAAGCCTAACTCTTTGACGTAAGGAATGAGGCGATCGGCCAATTCCCGGTAGGTGAGAAAACGGGCTCCAGGCTTGAGGTCGGAAACGAGAACGACAGGCTCCGCTTCGCCATTGGGTAAGCGAGCAGGTTCAGCGGAGGAACCATGCAGCCAGGAACCCAGATGGACTTCGTAGACCGAGATGGGTTGGGTGAGCGGTTCTGTGTGGCGACGCTGCTCCATCCAATCTTGATCATTCCAGGTGTAATTGTCTAGGTTGGCGACAATGGAGGCTGTTTTAGGCCGAATTTCTTGTTGAAAGCCAAAGGGATCAGATTTTTCGTAAATATGTCCCGCTTGGTTTTTAATTTCGTATTTATAGCGATCGCCCTCTGTTAAGGCTGGAATGAATAGTTCCCAAATCCCGGAAGGACCTTTACGCATTTGATGCTTACGGCCATCCCAGTGGTTAAAGTCACCTAGAACAGAAACGTTACGAGCGTTGGGTGCCCAAACTGCGAAATAAACGCCTTTGACCCCTTCGACTTCTGTCAGATGTGCCCCTAATTTCTCGTAAAGGCGATGGTGGTTACCTTCAGCAAACAAATGTAGATCGAAGTCTGTGAGGTAAGGAGAACGAAAGGCATAGGGGTCGTAGATGACACGCTCATGATCCCCCTCTTGAATGCGTAATTGATAATTAGCTAACTCTGGAGTATCAATGGTGCATTCAAAGAAATGAGGATGATGAATGGGTTGCATCGCATGCTCTGCCCGTTCTTCTGGCAAAATCACCCAGGCTGCGTCTGCATTGGGCAGATAAGCTCGCACGACCCAAACAGTTTGGCCATCCCTTTGTACAGCATGAGGGCCTAAAACTTCAAAGGGGTCATGGTGCTGATTCCAAACAATCCGCTCAATTTGCTCAGGGGCGACGGTCATTGACATGAAACTACCTACCTAAACGAGATTATTGAATGCGTTCCAAATCGGGAAAAAGGTTTTGTAATACGCGTGTGCTCTGAAATCCAGAGGCTCTTGTTTTAGTTGAGAGAAACTGAAGGCACTGAAAACCTTTGAAAGAATTAGCATCAACAGCGTACGCCCACTTCGAAAGTTGAATGGGATGGGGGTGTGTAACTGATAGCTGTCAAGGTGTATAAAACCCAAATGTAAAAATCAGGTAATGAACTGTAGTAAACCGTAGCAAATCATAGCTAAAGTCTCAAATCATCTGCCTAAATCCAGACATGTTTGCGGTGGTCAGGTAGGGTTTACTGGATGAGTTCTGGCTATTTCTCGGGTTAGGCAGGCAAATTTTGTCAGAGATGTTAGGAAAAACTAGGTTTGCTGCTAAAGCTGAAAACTACGAAGGTGGGTGTGCGATCGCGATCTCAATTGGCGCTCTTAGAGGGAAAAGACCTAGCTAGTCAGCGCAATAAGAAGGGAAAAAAGGTTCGAATAAACTGGCGTAAGCGTAGTAAGGTGATGGTTCGTCTGACCTGAGGAGACAACTTGGGATCAATAGGCGGTCCTGCTTCTAGTTGGGCTTGTAACTCAGCGTACTGTGCTGGAGTCAGGGACTTTCCATCTACGGGCGATCGCGCTTCAGTAATAATTTCCGTCCTTAGAATTTCTTCAGGGGTATCCTCCGCAGGGGGTAATGCATAAGCAAATTCAGTAGCTAAAGCAAACAAGCAGACAATCGAACCTAAGATAGAAGTAGCGCTGAGCTTCAAGCCCATAAGGAATATTTGCCTTTTATGGTTCATGCAGACAGCCTTTTTCTGTCATCCTAAGCTACAAAGCAGCGATTCCTAACTAGGTAAAGCATTTTTCAAGGAATAAAATCTCTTAAAAAATTAATAAGGTTGGGTTAGCAGTCAACTTGGCGATCGCTGAGGCCTTGGTTCAAGTTACTTAGTGCCCACCACAAATTTTAGCCACCGTTAAATAACAATAAGCTCACAAGAGCCAGTTTGCTAAAGCTTGGAATGGTTGCCAAACTCGACTACTGGGCTCTTGTAAGCCACCAAATTAATTACAGGGTTGTTAGAGGACGGCCACCTTCAACCTAGATCCAGTTCATATAGCGATCGGTCTTAGAGCAGTAGGACGCTAAAAGCTTGACTTGGACTGCAATAGGTTGTGAGGAGCAATCTCTTGGCTGTTTCATACTTTGAGGCTAAATCCACTATTCAGGCAGTTTTGTACACTGACTGAGGGATAGGGCTTGTCAAGTATGGGAAAAAAGCCTAGGGAGATGTAGTAGGAGAGGTGGTTGGGGAACCCGCAGGGGATTCACCAGGGGAAGGGCTAGTAGTGGTATCACCACCACCGCAAGCTCCCAAAGCAGCGGCCAAGCTGAGTACTAAGGCGAGGCTAATTACTTTCTTATTCATACACTCCTCTTTCACTATCTATGGCAAGGATAACAAGTTGCTAGTTGAATACAGCACTGGGCTCGCTGGACCTTCCTGCTGTAAAACAACAGGATTTCTAGGTTGCTGATTGCCTAAGGATTGCTCCTCAAAGCTCTACATAAAGTAGGTTAGTTCAGGCTGTAGTACCTAACCTTAGCAATTCGTCTACCGAGATTGCCGGGATGATCTAAGCACCTACCAACCATAAAGCTAGTAGTTTCCCAGTTTCTTTAGGTACTGAGTTATTTGTAGCATAATTAATGGCTTCCAACCCAAGAGGGCAAAAAGCCTGTTTCTGAGCGAACTGGCAAAACCTTTAGCTGATGTAGACATTGCGAGTGATCTGCTCTTCATTTCACGAAAAGTATGGTGGTGTGAGATTAAGTAGATACAAATCAACTACCAAAGGAAGCAACGATACTGTTTAGGGATGTGTCAGTCTTGGCTGGCGGCAGAGAACTTACTAAACAGAAAATAAGGTTGAAAAGTATTGTTTGTTGTTGAGTTGTTTCCTCGTCCGTGTGTTTCAGTAGAACGTAAGCTTTGGCACTAGCTGATTGATGGCTCGATAAATGTCAAATAAACTACTGAAGTTTTCGCTCAAAAGCGTCATCTTCATAGGGATTTCAGTGTCAGTATTTGCAGTTTGAATCTAGAAGCATCTATCGGTCCAATGGTAGACTCTCTAGTGCCTTATGCTCTTTCCCCTGTTACACCGTGTGTTTCCCTTTACCAACTTTTCTGGTCGGCTAGCTCTGAGCCAGTATCATCAGCAAAGCGCTCTATTGCGCAAGATTGTTGACCGCATCCGTAATTCTTTGGAGTTGAACGTTGTACTTCAAACAGCGGTGGATGAGGTTGGCACGTTACTGAATCTGGATTACTGTGCTTTTTTTTGGTATTTCAGTGACACTTGCCGAGTGCAGGTTGTCTGTGAACGCCTAGGCAGCGATCGCGGCTCCCAGCTAGGCTATACACCATTGGCCGCTTTTGGAGATGCGGCTGAGGCGATCGCCCAAGGTCAGTTGATTGTGAGTTGTGGCGATGCTCATGCTTCTGCTACTAGTCGATGGCTCAGGCAGTGGCTAGCGAAATGGCAACGCTCTAAAAGTGGGCTCAATTTTCAGGTGCTGGAAGCACGAGCCAACTTGTTAGTTCCGGTTCTGGATCGAGCTGATTCCATCGGTTATTTAGTTTGCTTGTCAGACCAACCTCGCCGCTGGAAAACAGCCGAGGTGGAGTTTATGGCGTCGTTGGCACAGCAGTTAGAAATTGCAATTCGCCAAGCTCGGCTTTATGAGCAGACACAACGGCAGGCCCAACGTGAGCAACTGGTAAATCAGATTACCAGCCAAACTCGGCAAAGCTTTGACCTGGAAACCATTTTGACGCAGGCGATCGCGCAGCTACTAAAAGCGCTAGAGGCCGATCGCTGTTTAGTACATTTAGTGGAACATGGTGAAGTAGAGCCACTGAATGTACTACCACAACTTGTCCAAGAATCCATCCCTGGCACTGCTTTTCGGCGCAAACACTTATACGAAATTTGCCGAGAATCCTTCTCCCCTTCCATTAACGACTTTGACACGCATGGCCCCATTACTCAGTGGGTGATTCAGCATTGCCAACCTGTGGTGATGATGGATGTGGCTCAAGATGAGCGAGTCGGTCCCTACAACGAGGAATATAAACAAGCCCAGATTCAATCATCCTTAGTGGTGCCAGTGCAAACCAATGGGATTCTGCACGCCATTTTGTACTTAAACCAGTGTTCTCATACACGCTATTGGTCGGACAACGACCAGCAACTCGCTCAGGCAGTTGCTGACCAATTAGCAATCTCCATTCAGCAGGCAAATTTGTATGCTCAAACTCAGCAGCAAGCCTTAGAGAGTGCAGCTCAGGCTCAACATTTAGCAAAAACGTTACAAGAACTGCAACTCACTCAGGCTCAGTTGATTCAGAGTGAGAAAATGTCCAGCTTGGGGCAAATGGTGGCAGGGGTCGCGCATGAAATTAACAACCCCGTTAGTTTTATCTACGGCAATATTCCTTATATTGAGCGCTATATCGAGGAGCTCAACCGCCTTTTGGTTGCCTATCAAGTCCACTATCCGCAACCAGTGGCAGAAGTCCAAACTTTGATTGATGAGGTAGAACTTGGCTTTCTGCTCAAAGATTTGTTCCGTATCCTGAAGTCGATGAAGGTGGGTTCCTCGCGGATTCGGGAAATTGTGCTGTCGCTGCGCAACTTCGCCCGCCTGGATGAGTCGGGTCGCAAAACTGTGAATTTGCATGATGGTTTAGAGAGTACTTTAGCGATCTTGCAAAATCAGTTAAATGAAATCCAAGTGATTCGCGATTATGGCGCTCTGCCGTCGCTAGAGTGCTATCCGCGACAACTCAATCAGGTTTTTCTAAATTTGATCACCAATGCGATCGAAGCGCTCAGTGGTGGGGACACCCAGAGCAAAACCATTACGATTCGGACAGAACTGGTCTTGGGTGTGTCAGGAAAGGAAAACTTTGCCCGGATTGCGATCGCGGATAACGGCCCTGGGATTCCTGACGCACTTCGATCCAAAATTTTTGATCCCTTCTTCACTACCAAAAAAATCGGTCAAGGAACAGGACTCGGCTTAACCGTCAGCTATCAAATTGTGGTCAATCAGCATCAGGGCCAACTCCGGTGCCACTCTGAGCCAGGGCAAGGAGCCGAATTTGCGATTGAGCTACCCGTGAAATATTTTCACTTACTCTCAAATCCGCAATCCTTGGAGCAAACCTCTACATTGGCCTCTGAATTTGCTCGGGTGACGGAGGCGATCGCATCGGTGCCGACAGTTGTTGCTCCAGAAGCTTAATCCAGGGCAACTTTTACTCATGTCTCGATTGAGTCCTGCCCTGACTTTTGCCAGGGATCAAAAAACGTGAATTGACTCAGCAGACTAGGCACGGAGTTCACTTTAGGTCATGCTATAGACCGTGCAGATTAATCCATTGATATGCAAGGAGCTTTGGGAATGACCGCGTCAGTAGACCCCATTCAGTTGATGAAGCAAGAAGTTGCCAAGGCCGCAGCCGCTCGTGTGCACTCCGGTTCTATTGTGGGGTTAGGCTCCGGGTCAACCGCAGCATTGATGATTCAGTATTTGGGCGATCGCCTGCAATCTGGAGAACTCAAGGACATCAAAGGCGTGCCGACTTCCTTCCAATCCTCGGTACTGGCGAAGCAGTATGGCATCCCCTTAGTGACGCTAGATGAAATTGAGTATATCGACATCGCGATCGACGGAGCCGATGAAGTTGACCCGCAGCACAATTTGATCAAGGGTGGCGGTGCAGCTCATACTCGCGAAAAAATTGTGGATGCCTTAGCCAAAGAATTTATTGTGGTGGTGGATAGCTCTAAGCTAGTTGATCGCTTAGGTACTACTTTTAAGCTGCCTGTTGAAGTGATCCCGATGGCAATTACACCAGTGGCACGGGCGATCGAGAAGTTGGGGGGCAAGCCAGAACTGCGGATGGGTGTCAAGAAAGCTGGCCCCGTGATCACTGATCAGGGCAACATGGTGCTAGATGTAAAGTTTGACAGCATCGACAACCCCGCTGAGATGGAAAAGACGATCAACAACATTCCCGGCGTTTTGGAAAATGGTTTGTTTGTCGGCCTAACCGATCTCGTGTTGGTCGGTGAAGTCAAAGATGGGCAGCCGATTGTGCGCGAAGCATAATTGTGGAATTAACCTGGCAATGTGGGCGAACGACCGTTCGCCCCTACCGTGGTAGAGACGCAGGGATTAAAGATGCAGTATCGGCGGTTTGGGCGGACAGAATTATCCATGCCTGTGTTTTCTTGTGGAGGAATGCGCTACCAATACAAGTGGCAAGATGTCCCCAAAGATACAGTTCCTGCTGATAACCAACAGAATTTAGAGGCAACGGTTCGACGGGCTGTAGAACTAGGGATCAACCACATCGAAACGGCGCGGGGATATGGTAGCTCCGAAATGCAGTTGGGAGCGGTATTACCGAAACTGCCACGCGACCAGCTAATTGTGCAAACCAAAATCATTCCGACCGCAGATCCGCAAGGGTTTTTGCAAACCTTTGAGCAATCAATGGCTTACCTGCAACTCGATCATGTGGAGCTGTTGTCGTTGCATGGCGTGAATAATGCTGAACTGCTGGAGGATTGTCTGCATCCAGGTGGTTGTTTAGAAGTTGCGCAAAAGTTGCGATCGCAAGGCCGAGTGCGGTTTATTGGCTTTTCCACGCACGCACCTTTAGAAGTGATTTTGCAAGCGATCGCCACGGACCAGTTCGACTATGTGAACTTGCATTGGTACTACATCAACCAAAACAATTGGCCTGCGATCGAGGCTGCTGGGAAGCACGATATGGGCGTGTTTATCATCAGCCCTACCAATAAAGGTGGTGACCTCTACAAACCCCCTCAAAAGTTGGTGGACTTGTGTGCGCCTCTCGGCCCGATGGTCTTTAACGATCTGTTCTGTCTGAGTCACCCCCAGGTACACACGCTGAGTATTGGTGCATCTCGCCCCAGTGACTTTGACGAACATCTGAAAACCTTAGACCTACTCGATCGCGCTGATGAAATTTTGCCTCCGATTTTAGCTCGTCTAGAACAAGCAGCGATCGCGGCTCTAGGTGAAGAGTGGTGGAAAACTTGGCATGTTGGCTTGCCTAAACCTGAGGCAACCCCAGGAGGCATGAACATTCACACCATTCTCTGGTTGCGAAATCTAGCGATCGCTTATGACATGGTGGATTACGGCAAGATGCGCTACAACTTGCTGGGTCAGGCGGATCACTGGTTTCCCGGTGCCAGAGCTGAGAAAGCGACAGAGCTAGATTTACGGCAATGCTTGGCGAACAGCCCTCATGCTGACAAAATTCCAGCACTCTTAGCTGAAGCCCATCAAATTTTGGGTGGTGCAACGGTACAGCGGTTATCGCAAAGCTGAGAGATTTTGCCTGCTTAACCTTTGACCCTAATTGAGATAAAGTGCCAAAGGGTTGAACTCGCCTTTGGAAATTCTCTCATCGTTGGTTGACGGCTGATTATGACCAAACTGCAAGCACTAATTTTTGATGTCGATGGCACCTTGGCCGATACCGAGCGGGATGGTCATCGAGTCGCTTTTAATCGCGCTTTTGCGGAAGCTGGGTTGGATTGGGATTGGACTGTCGAGCTATACGGAGAACTGTTAGCCGTTACAGGCGGCAAAGAGCGAATGAAGTTCTACCTCGACAAATATCGTTCAGACTTTCAGCGTCCTAATAATTTGGACGAGTTTATCGCAGGGTTACACAAGGCTAAAACCAAGCACTATACGCAACTACTCAGCGAAGGCAGCATTCCGCTGCGACCTGGGGTGAAGCGGTTGTTGGATGAAGCGCGTGCCCAAGGGTTTCGTCTGGCGATCGCGACTACGACCACTCCTGCCAATGTCACAGCTCTTTTAGAGAGTACTTTGGGGCATGAAAGCATTGCCTGGTTTGATGTGATTGCGGCGGGTGATATTGTGCCAGCGAAGAAACCTGCTCCTGACATTTATTTCTATGCTTTGGAGCAAATGCAGATTGCACCTCAGGATTGCATCGCGTTTGAGGATTCACATAATGGCTTGATTTCAGCTGACAAAGCGGATCTCAAGACGATTGTGACGATTAATGATTACACCAAAGACCAAGATTTTCCAGGAGCTGTAGTGGTTTTGGATCATCTGGGTGATCCGGGTATGCCGTTTACGGTGCTTTCTGGTGAGGTGGGCTGGACGACTTTTATGGATATGGAGTTGGTGCAGCATTTGCACGGTCGCTAGGCGATCGCATCTACTTGATTGAGTTGTCTTAGTTGGAGTTTGTGAAATCCGAGCCTTGAGGGCACCTGCCCTCAAACTCCCGCTGAGGGACGGTTGCGTCCCCCAGGCCCCCTCCAAAAGTGCTTTGGTTGGCCAAGTGGGGCTCTCCTGAGGAGGGTTTTGTTTAGGTTTGGTTAGATTACGGCGATGCAGTCGATTTCGACTTGGACATCTTTGGGGAGGCGGGCAACCTGGACGCAGGCGCGGGCTGGGGCGGTGGCTTCGTCGAAGTGGCGGGCGTAGATGCCGTTGACTGCTGCAAAGTCGTTCATGTCAGCTAGAAATACTGTAGTTCTGACCACATCCGCAAAAGTGGCTCCTGCTTCCTTGAGGATGGCTTCCAGATTGGCCATTACCTGCTCCGTCTGCCGCACCACATCACCCTCACCCACGATCGCTCCTGTTTGGGGATCAAGTGCGATCTGTCCTGCTACAAACACCAACTGCCCACTCGCCGCGATCGCCTGATTGTATGGCCCCACCGGAGCGGGAGCCTGCTCTGTCCGAATTACCTTGCGCGTCATATCCCTTCAACCATCACTATGAAACCAAGGCATTTTCTCATGAAGTGAGGAGAGAGGAGTGAGGGGAAAGGAGGAAGGAGCCAGGAGTCAAAGGTCAGGAGTCGGGAGTCAGAAGCCAGAAAAGAAAAGCACATAAAACTCACCTCAATCTCGAAATACCCACACTCAACTTCGTCTGGAGGGGGTCTGGGGGACGCAGCCGTCCCTCAGCGGGAGTTTGAGGGCAGGTGCCCTCAAGGGTTCGGATTTTAGTCAAAACCCAAACGCCTCACAAAAACCTAGACCAAGCGAGGTCGCAGCCCATAATGCCGATACCGCCAATAATCCCGCAAAATTCGATCGTGATCGAAACAAAGATTCTCAGGTACCCGCCAAGGCTCAAATAGCGCAATTCCCTTCGCGTCATCTCCCGCCTGCGGCTCCCCCTTCGCCACCGCAACAAACACCACACTCATCGTATGTTTACGCGGGTCACGACTAGGGTCGGAATAAACCTGAAATTGCTCAATCAACTCAACCACTAAACCTGTTTCCTCCTGGGCTTCCCGACGGGCTGCCACCTCTACAGGCTCCCCATAGTCCACAAAGCCGCCTGGAATTGCCCAACCGTAAGGCTCATTCAACCGCTCAATCAGCACAATGGGGCGATGAGGGCGATCGCTCAGCTCAATAATGATGTCAACGGTGGGGATTGGATTACGGTAGGTCAAAGGTTTCAACTCCTGAAAGGGAGGCAGAAGTAATTCTACCAAGGGAAGATTCCGCTAAGCTGAGGGGTGGCTACACTGACAGAGTATTTTTTGGAGGCAAATTTCTATGCCCTTTCCCCGTGCCAGTGGTATCCTGCTACATCCAACGAGTCTACCCGGTCGTTATGGCATTGGTGATCTAGGGCTGGAAGCGTACCAGTTTATCGATTTTCTGGCTCGCAGCGAACAGCGCCTGTGGCAGATATTGCCTCTAGGCCCCACAGGCTACGGCAACTCTCCGTACATGAGTTTTTCGACGATGGCAGGGAATCCGCTGCTGATTAGCCCTGACATTCTGAGAGACAATGGCTTTTTGAGTGAAGATGACCTCCGCGATGCTCCTGGCTTTGCGATCGACAAGATTGATTTCGAGCAGGTAATTGCTTGGAAAATGCCTTTACTACGGCAAGCCTGTGAGAACTTCAAGCAGAAAGCTAGCCCAATTCAACGGACAGAATTTGAAGGTTTCTGTCGGGGCAAAGCGACTTGGCTAGAAGACTACAGCTTATTCATGGCGCTGCTAGAGGATCAGGAAGGTGGTAGCTGGGTGGAATGGCCTGAGGAACTGCGGCTACGCAAGCCAGAAGCGCTGGATCTGTGGCGAGATAAGTTAGCGGATCAGATCTTCTTTCAAAAATTCTTACAGTTCGAGTTCTTTCGGCAGTGGAGAGAACTAAAGACCTACAGTAATGCTCAAAACATCCGCATTATTGGTGATATTCCCATTTATGTCGCCCACAACAGTTCCGATGTTTGGGCTAATCCAGAAGTGTTTCAACTCAATTCCGAAACAGGTCAGCCTCTAGAAGTTGCGGGTGTGCCACCCGATTATTTCTCTGAGACAGGGCAGCTTTGGGGCAATCCGCTTTACAACTGGAGTTACCTGGAGTCCACCAACTTTACTTGGTGGGTGGAGCGAGTCCGGGAAATCCTGGCCCATGTAGATATGATTCGCATCGATCACTTCCGAGGATTAGAAGCTTACTGGTCGGTTCCTGCGGGTGAAGAGACGGCAATCAATGGCCAATGGGTTAAGGCTCCTGGTTATAAATTGTTTGAAGTGATTCGTCAACAACTTGGTAGTCTGCCAATTATTGCTGAGGATTTAGGGGATATTGATCAAGCTGTGCTCGATCTGCGCGATCATTTTGGTTTCCCTGGCATGAAAATTTTACATTTTGCTTTTGGTAGTGATGCCAAAAATTCTTATCTACCTTTTAATGTGGACGCGAACAGTGTGATCTACACAGGTACCCACGACAACAACACGACGTTGGGCTGGTATCAGCAAGCACCAGATTACGAACGCGATCGCCTGCACCAATACCTTGCCTGCACTGGGCCTTATGGCATTGTTTGGGATCTCATCCGTCTAGCTATGAGTTCTGTGGCCAATCAAGCCATTATTCCAATTCAGGACGTGTTTAGCTTGGGTTCTGATGCCCGGATGAATGCGCCTGGTACATCAGAAAATAACTGGGCTTGGCGATTCCGAGCCGAGGCAATGACCCAAGACTACAGCAACCGTCTCAAAGAGATGGTTTACATCTACGGTCGCCAAGGGGATAAGGTGTAGAGTTAGACGCGATCGCCCTCTGGCATGAACACCCATTTTTATCTTGCCAGCTTTTCTTGATCTATCTGGTACGGCACCGTGATGAACAGATTTGCTCTGCTGAAACAGTTGAGGTGTAGCTCGGCAACGGCTGTGGTTATCACTGCTGGTGTCGTTGGTTTGGCGATCGCGTCTTGCCAAAGCATCAGCAATTCCGGTGGAGCAAACCAGTCTCCTGCTACAACCGCTACTGATAATGCCAAAGGGCTGAAGTTAGGTGCCTTGCTGCCTGCCACAGGTGACTTGTCGGCGGTAGGGCCGCCGCTGTTGGATGCTGTTTCTTTGTTAGTGCAGACCGTTAACCAATGTGGTGGGGTGAATCAAGCACCTGTAAGTTTGGTGTCGGAAGATGACCAGACTGAGCCTGCGGCTGGGGCTGAAGCGATGGCGAAGTTGGTGGAGGTGGATCGAGTTGCGGGTGTGGTGGGTTCCTTTCCCAGTAGCGTTTCGAGCGCAGCGGTAGATGTGGCGGTACGCAACAAGGTGATGTTGATTTCTCCGGCTAGCACCAGTCCTACGTTTACGGAACGCGCCAAAAAAGGTGACTTTCAGGGATTTTGGGCGCGGACTGCCCCGCCGGACACTTACCAGGCCCAAGCTTTAGCTAAATTGGCTCAGCAGCGGAACTATCAGCAAGTTTCAACGATTGTGATCAATGATGATTACGGTGTAGGGCTGGAGAGAGAGTTTACTCAAGCCTTTAAGCAGCGCGGAGGCACGGTAGCAGGTGAGGGAAAGCCTGCCCGCTATGACCCCAAAGCCACGACCTTTGAATCGGAAGCTGCTCTTGCCTTTGCTAACAAACCCGATGCCGTTGCTGCATTTATCTATGGTGAGACAGGCAGCTTGTTTCTCAAAGCCGCTTATCAACAAGGTCTGAGCCAAGGGGTACAGATTATGCTGACCGATGGCGGTTATTCAGAAGACTTTGCTGAACAGGTGGGCAAAACCAAGGATGGCAAATTTATTCTGGCAGGGGCGATCGGAACGATCCCGAGTGCGGATGGTAAAGCTTTGGCTGCTTTCACGAAGCTCTGGCAGCAGAAACAAGCTAAACCCTTGAGTGCTTTTGTCCCCCATGCCTGGGATGCGGCAGCGCTCTTAGTACTAGCAGCAGAGGCAGCAGACAGCAATACGGGTGAAGGCATTAAGAACCAACTCCGAGAAGTAGCTGGGCCAACTGGAACTCCTGTGACTGATGTGTGTGATGGTTTAGCCCGCCTGCAAAAGGGCGAGAAGATTGACTACCAAGGCGCTAGCGGCAATGTAGATATTGACGAGAATGGCGATGTGGTTAGCAGCTACGATGTCTGGACGGTAAAGGATGACGGCACGCTACAGACCATTGGTAAGGTGAATCCTGCTCAGTAAAGTGCGATCGCTTTTCTGCTGTCGGAAGGGGCGATTCCCTGAACATTGCTGAGGCTAAACGGTGATCCAACTTTAGACATATATGACTGCATAAAGAGCAAAACCCAGGATCGATGAAGCCAAAATTACCGGATGCTACATTCAGGACGCTTGCTGTTTATTTTTCAGGTTATCTATGCCCTTTCCTAGAGCCAGCGGCATCTTACTGCATCCCACCTCATTTCCTAGCCGATTTGGTATTGGTGACTTAGGCTTAGAAGCCTATCGCTTCATTGATTTCTTAGCCGACAGTGCCCAACAACTTTGGCAGATTTTACCGCTAGGGCCGACAGGTGAGCCCTGGAATTCTCCCTATCTGTCGTCTTACTCTTCGATGGCGGGCAATCATCTGATAATTAGCCTTGAAGTGTTACGCGACAAAGGGTTACTAGCAGAAACAGATTTAGCCGATTTGCCAGAGTTGCCAATGGCAGTTGACTTTGCCAAAGTGCGTCAAATCAAAATACCCTTGCTGCAAAAAGCTTGGCAGAACTTTCAAGCCAAGGCTTCAGCCGTACAGCAAAAAGAATTTGAAGGATTTTGCAAAGGGACCGCATACTGGCTGGACGATTACGCCTTATTCATGGCGCTGAAAGATGCGTTCCAGGATACCAGTTGGCCCACTTGGGAACCCGCGATCGCCAAACGCCAAGCAGACGCGATCGCCCAGTGGCAAGACAAACTCCAAGCAGAGATTTGGTTGCACAAATTCCTGCAATTTGAGTTTTTTCAGCAATGGTCAGCGCTGAGAAAATACGCCAACTTGCGGGGAATCAAAGTGATTGGCGATATTTCTATTTACGTGTCTCAGGATAGCGCCGATGTCTGGGCCAATCCGGAAAACTTTTGCCTTGACCCTGAAACGGGAGAGCCTGCGTTGATGGCGGGGGTTCCACCCGATTACTTCAGTGAAACTGGGCAGCTTTGGGGCAATCCCGTTTACAACTGGGAGCGGCTGCAACAAACTGGCTTCAAGTGGTGGGTGCAGCGGTTCCAAGCCCTGTTCGACTACGTGGATATGGTTCGGGTTGACCACTTCCGAGGCTTCCAGGCTTATTGGGCGGTAAAGCAGGGTGAAACCACTGCCATGAACGGAGAGTGGATTGAAGCACCCGGAGAAGCTCTATTCGAAGCTCTGAAGCAGCAATTTGGCCAACTGCCCGTACTCGCGGAAGATTTGGGTGTGATCACGCCAGAAGTGGATGCCTTGCGCGATCGCTTTGGTTTCCCCAGCATGAAAATTCTGCAATTCGCCTTTGGCGACATGGGGGACAAAAACTTTTTACCCTTCAAATACTTAGCCAATAGCGTAGTTTATCCAGGCACCCACGACAATGAAACGATTGTGGGCTGGTTCAATCGCCTTTCCTCTAGCGATCGCGACGCTGTGACTCAGTATTTGGGTTGTTTAAGCGAAGCGGGGGTCAACTGGGACTTTATCCGTCTAGCTCTTGCCTCGGTTTCCAATCAGGCGATCATCCAGTTGCAAGACGTGTTGGGCTTAGATAATCAAGGGCGCATGAATGACCCCAGCGATAACGCAGGCAACTGGACCTGGCGATACCAGGCAGATGCTTTGACTCCAGAAGTCCGCGATCGCCTCAGAACAATGACGGAGTTATTCGGTCGCGCTCCCCAAACTCAAACCTAATCCAGGCTGAACGGCTTTGGGTTCAAGCTTGGATAGCTAGGCTTAAGGATGGATCGATTAACGGATTGCCACGCGATCGGATGGTACCGGGAGGACTGTAGGAGTCAAGTTGTTTGGCTCCGCTCCCGGTGCTCCGGGTGAGAGTTGGGCCGCATTCGTATTCGCTTCAAAAGTGACCTCCTCTACCGAGCCTGGGTCGCCCAGCTGCTTCGCCTGCTGATCGTTAAGTCCTACAAGCACACCCCCGGCGTTACCAGCCCGTAGGGTCAACTGTTCATCAGCCATCCAAGTGCGTTGAGTTCCTTCTGGTAAAACTCCCTCAAATTCGGTCTTACCATCAGTGACCACTCGAATCCAAGATTGAGCCTTGAAAGTGACGCTGACTCGGACTGGCTTACCAGAATCATTGGCGTTTTGAGGCATGGTCAAGAGACCTGCTAAACCTGAAGTCGCAGGTTTTATCTTGCCCTGAGCAGGCGCTTTAACGGGGCTAAAAGGCCCAAAAGCTTGATTGGCTACCACTGGGTTAGCCGCCTGTCCTGTTTGAGTGCCAGGTGGTTGATATGCCTCTATGTTGGAAATTGTTGATGTACCAGAACGGTTCATCAAATAGGACAAGCTATTGACTGCAAACACAATCAAGCAGACATAGACCACATACAAGTGGACGGGCCGTAATTGAGCGGCAGGTAGGTTGCGCCAAGGCTGTTGAATTGGTCGCAAGATGGGAGTCGTGGGAAATGAACTAGCAAATGCTGCCCCGTTAATCCCTAAGGCATCGGCAAACTGTTTAATAAAACCTTGAATATAAACTGGTTCAGGCAACTGCTCTAGATCACCTGCCTCAATAGCATTTAGAAGGCGCATTTGGATTTTGGTCTTCGCTGCAACTTCTTCTAAAGACATTCCTTGGTCTTGGCGAAGCTGGCGTAAGTAGGACCCCATTTCCTGAAGTTTGTTGACTCGTTCTTGCTCTAGTTGTAGGGTTGACTTCTTCATACGCTATGCTCCTTGACGTCTGCCGCACTATTTATAAATTTGTCTAGTATTTTTGTATACTCACTGGTCTTAGGGACCAGTGCCTTGTTTGGGGCTAATAGTTTCCGTCTGTAAAAAGTTAATTTCATAATCTGTCAGGGTTCGGTATTGGCCAGGAGGAAGTTGTTCGAGTTGAATGGGGCCGATCGCGACCCGGTGCAACTCTAAAACTGGATGCCCTAGCTGTTCTGCAACTCGTCGAATTTGGCGATTTCTACCTTCATGCAGCACAATCTCCAAGAGAGTTTTCCCCATTTGCCGATCTAGTACACGGACTTGTGCCGGTGAAGTTTTTCGGTTCGATAGCATGACCCCCCGACGCCATTGCTGCAAAACTGCCTCCGAAGGACGACCTTGCACCCAAACATTATAAGTTTTAGGAATTTGATGACGAGGGTGCGTTAGCAAAAACGTTAATTCACCGTCATTAGTTAACAATAAAGCTCCAGTGGAGTCAAAATCTAGACGACCGACAGGATGCAGACCTTGACCTTGTTGCAGGGCTTCAGGCAGTAAATCCAGAACTGTAGACCGCTGCCAAGGATCATCACAGGTAGAAACGACCCCTACGGGTTTGTTGAGCAGGAGGTACAGATGCTGAGGTCGCTGGGTGGGTTGGATGATGACTCCATCCACTTCAATGCGATCGCGTTGTGTATCCGCTTTCTGGCCTAGTTGCGCTACAGTACCATTTAAGCGAACTCGCCCATCAAGAATCATCTTCTCCGCATGGCGGCGAGAAGCGATGCCCCATTGGGCCAAGATTTTATGCAGCCGTTCTTCCATAGGGGACTGCTCTGTAGACTACGTGGTCATCAGATATGTACAAATATTACAGGAAGATGGGCTAGAGAAACGAGTCTCAGCTTTTTATAAATGGGTGAGATTGCTGACAAGGCAGAAAAACCTGTAACCATGCACCTCCCGTTTCTGGATGATTGTTAGCACTTACAGAGCCTTGATGCGCTTCCACAATCTGCCGGACAATAGCGAGTCCTAGTCCACTGCTACCACTCCGTTGAACCTCTGCCTCTGGAGGGCCAAAATTGTGTAGCTCTCTTCGCGGGGAGGCAGTTGTAGCCTGACTAATTGTTACCTCTAGTGGGTTTCCCGGATGCATCGTTGGTGTGGGAGAGCCAAGCCCATTAGATTTTTCGGGCATTGGCACCTTGATGCGGGTGACGGGGGTTTGCACTTTTAAAGACGGGCTAGTTCCAGACTGGCGCGATCGCGAGGGATCAACTTGATAAAACCTGTCAAACACGTAGGGTAGAGCACTTTCTGGAAAACCAGGTCCCGAATCAATCACCTCCAAGCAAACCTGGGATTCAACTGATTCTGTAGCCTTGAGAGCTACCTCCTGAACCCTGATCTGAACCCTGATTGCCTCTTGGGAAGGGCTATATCTGATACTGTTATCCAACAAATTGAGCAATACCCGGAAAAGCCGGGGACCATCCGCCTGAATGAGGACTACTTCAGGTCCGTGGTACGAAAGTTGCACGTGTTTTTTACGAGCTAGGGGTTCGAGGCTAAGCCAAGCTGACTGAATTAGCTCTGCCAGGTTGAGCTGGCCTAAGTTCAGGCAGTAAGGGGCCCCACGCTCAATTTGTTTCAGGTCCAGAAGGTCTTGGACCAAATTACTCAGTCGAATTGCTTCGTTTAGCAGCCGATCGATCCAATTGCGTAACGGTGGCTCTAGGCGGGTTTGTAAGGTTTCGGCTACCAAACGAATTGAGGTTAAAGGAGTTTTGAGTTCATGCGCCACATCCGAAATCCAGCGATCGCGCTGCTGAGCGAGGGTTGCGGCTTCTTGGCGATTCTCTAGAAAAACGCCTACCTGACCTCCTAACAAGGGCAAGCCATAGCCTCGCAGCGGGCAGGTGGATTGGCGGGAAATACTAACGGGATCAGGGCTACTCAGATGAAATACCCACTCGCTATCACAAGGTTGCTGGGCATCACGAGTTTGCTCGATCAGTTGATCGAGTTCATAGGAGCGCACCAGTTCCAGCAACAGACGGGGTTTGCTAGATTCCCATTGCTGAATCCCTAAAATCTGGCGCGCTTGGGCGTTACACCAAGTTAATTGGTTGTCTTCGTCTACTTGTAAGTAACCCACAGGGGCACTAAAAAGTACCTGTTTCCAGGTTTCAACTTCTTGTTCTAGCTGCTGGCTGAGTTGTTTTTGGTAGGCGATTGCGAGCGTGAGCCGCGAAGTCAGAGAAGCGGGTGAACCCCAGATTTCTGACTGTAAATCTCGCGCTAATATCGCCAATCGCTGATTCAGTCGCAGCCGATACCACCCCAGCAGAGCTAGACCAAGGGCGAGTCCGAGGAGAAACCCTAGGAATTCCACAGTAACGGTAATGGCGATCGCAGAGGGCAATCATGTCTTTGCGTAGCGTTTCTACCAAAAATTGACATACCTAGGGGCCATCGAAGTTTGCAAACGAACCTGTTTTAGCCAAACCGATAACCGAATCCGCGTACCGTTAGTAAATACTCAGGGTGGCTCGGATCAAGCTCTAGTTTTTCCCGTAGCCAACGAATATGTACATCAACCGTCTTGCTGTCTCCCATAAAATCTGGTCCCCAAACCCGCTCAATTAGCTGCTCGCGGGACCAAACTCGCCGAGGATGACTCATGAATAGCTCTAAAATCCGAAACTCTTTGGGCGAAAGATTAATCTCTTCACCCCTCACCATAACCCGACATTCTTGGGGATAAAGGGTGATCTCTTGAAACTTTAGAATCGGTTCTGGAATGGTTGGTTGTGTATGCCGATGCCGACGGAGTAGGGCACGACAGCGAGCAATGAGTTCTCGCATGCCAAAAGGTTTAGTCAAATAATCGTCTGCACCCACTTCTAGTCCCACTACGCGATCGGTTTCGCTGCCTTTCGCACTCAGCATTAAAATTGGAACACTATTGCCCTCATGGCGAATCAATCGGCACAGATCCAGCCCGTTGATGTAGGGCAGCATGAGGTCAAGGATGACCAGATCGAGTTGGGCAGCTTCCTTTTCACTGCCTGCTTCAGATTTTAGGGTCAGCTCTGCCACACTGCGTCCATCTTCAGCGACTAAAACTTCATATCCTTCTTCTGTTAGCGCTAGAGCAATCGTTTCGCGAATCAGCTCTTCATCTTCGACAATTAAGACTCGTCCCAGTTTCAATTTAGGTTGTGCCCTAGCCGCTTCTAGCGATAACATAGTTGCCATTTTGTTGCAGTTGTTTTTGGGAACCCAGGCTGATCTTATCATTGGTCCCCCAAGCGGTTAGCGATAACCTCAAGTAAAGGTATATCTACTTACTAATCAGCGGGCAAAATGGCAGTGAAAGTTTTTAGAAACAAATTCTCATTGCCATCTTGGTCTGAATGGAACCGCAGCATTAGATCTAGCTGTGGATTAGATCTAATGCTGCTACTGCACATCCATTTCCCGGATCAGCCACCTACCATCGCGGCGCACTAGGTTATAGCGCACTCGAATGCTTTCACTGGTATAGGACAAGCTGCGATCGAGTTGCCCATTGACGTAGAAGGCAGCAGCTTCACTCACTTCCGCATCAATCCTGGCTTGATTGGGGTCAACATCGCTCATTTCGACCGCATCAATTGATCTAATCGCGTGCTGATACTCCCGGTGGGAATTGCTACCCTTGTCGTCTTCAGCTTGCTGTTGCCATTGTGCCAGAGCACCATCAGCCAAAATTTGATTTAACTGAGTAGTGGCGTGATTGGGACCGAGAGCCGCAGCCTTAGCAGATAACCAAGTTTGTACCACTGTCTGAGCTGCTTCTTTAGTCAAGGGACCTGCGGCAGCCTGGGCCGTATCTTCAGGGTCAGGTACGGCAATCAGTGGGCGATCGAGCGAGATCATGGGTTGATTTGCTTCTAACTTGGGTCCCCGTGAGTCTTGGAGAGCACCTGTGGCCCAGCCAAAGGCTTTGGTCGTTAGATACCCTAGGGCTGCGAGTCCTAGTAAGCCAAGTACAAACAGCAAAATCGGCTTGGATTTTTTTGCAGATGTTGAGGTGGCCTCTCCTCCCCGCCGAGGCGGTAAGTCTTCCGGATCGGGAACTCGGAGGCCATTGGCAACCTGACCCCGCGATCGCTCTCTAGGTGGTGGCCCTGAATGATCCAGTGCCGCAGGGCGCAATGAATTATGAGCATTGCCGTCTCTGGTAACGATTCCCGAGGCAGGACGCTGGCTAGAGGGCGGAGTTACTGGAGCTGAATTCGAGGGCACTGGGGTTATGTGCTCTGCACCCACTTGCCCTAATTGAGAAACTGTGGTGGTGACTGCCCGAGTCGCAGGGGCAACTCTAGGTTCCGACTCCACGCTTTGCTGTAGGCGGGTAGCGGTGTCAGGTGGTTGTGAGTAGCTGCCGACTTCGCGCCCATTGCTAAACTGACCCGCGTTTCGCGTAGAGCTAGATTGTCCATTGGTCTCAACTTTGGAGGAGCCTGCCCAACCATTGCTGTTAGGAGATTCGTTGGGTAACTCTTCTAAATAAGCCTGAACTTGTTCGTTAGCAAAGTAATCTTTCAAAGAAACTTGCTGCTGAGCTAGGTCACGGAAGTGAGGAAAGACTTCTTCTTGCAGCCAGCGCTCGCTGTAGAGACAGAGACCTGGCAACAGATCTGGTGATCCCTGCGAATTCTCTCGAATAAAGGCTAAAGGCTCGTAGTCGTGGCTTAGCTCTAAAGCTCGACTCGCTTCTTCAGTTTGACCTAGAAGGAGCGCACAAACCGCTTGCTCTAGATGCACATCTTGACGGCTACCCAGCCGCACTAGCATCAGCTTTGCTCGTCGGATTAGGGCAGGCTCGCATTGAGCAAATCCTTGGGCGAGTAAAGCGTAGACCGCTAAATAGGTAGCCACAGCCGAAGGACGACGTGCTTCCTCCTCAAACAAGGTTTGCTGCTCTGCGGCGCTTAAGTAGCCCCGTAGCTGCTGAATAAAGCGGAGAAAGTCGTCAACGTTAAGACCAGATTGATCGGTGCTAGTGCCATCAATCCCACCCCGCTCTTGCAGCATTTCTCGCAGCAAACGCAGTCCTTGCCGTCGTTCGGTCGTGCTTTCCTCAGGTAGCGCTAGCAGCTCTAACACTCGGTAAGGTCGCAACTTGTATAAGTCCGTCTGAACTTCACCCCGAACGGTAGCAAATAATCCTTCGCGTAATAACAATTCCTGCCCTGCTTCTAAGGACTCTGCAGCGTTTTCGTATTGTCCTTGTTGCCATTGCTCTCGTCCTAGCTCTAAGCAAGCTAAAGCGACGGTGAGGATAATGTCGGCAAAAACAATATCTGGCTCGCCAAAGCGTCCATTCTTAAGACTGCTGTTGTTACCCAGATAGGTACGCCCTAGTTTCAGCACTAATTCGTACTCACCAAGCTCTAGCAAGATGAGCAAGGCACCCACAAGTTGGTCATCGTGGATGTCAACACTAGGGGTGTACGGGTCACTACTGGTATCTGTGGATTCTGCAGGTGTTGTAGTTGACGAGGTGCCAGGGCGATCGGGCTCAAGCTCGTAGGTTTTAGCGAGAAAATTAGCGTCATAGGCCTGACGCTGATCAGGGTCGGATAGAACAGCATATGCTTCGTCAAGCAGCTGCTTTCGGGCAGCGATCGCTGCCTCAGAGTATTCACGCCGAGGAAGTTGCAAGGCGCGATCGCGATGAGCCTGTTGCAACTGTTCAGCAGTGGCCTGGATAGGTAGGCCCAAAATTCGGTAGTAATCGAGCGGAATTCGCACGGTTCACTTCCCCAGCGGCAAGCAACTAAATATTAATCTGTGAAAACCCAAGAGGTTGTCAAGATAGTGCCACAATCATAACCCGTGACCCTTACTGGGCGAGTGTACCAAGATAATGAAAAATTTGTACCAAGGAATATAACTTTTATATAAGTTTTAACAAGTTAAACGTTGAAACTCTAAGCAGTAAAACCTTGGCTAGCAAACTTCGCTGTTATGCAGCCTGCTGCGGTTAAGGTGACAAAATTTGATTTTTGGGTCATGAGGACGCTATTTTGATTCAGGTGCTAGTGGCAAAACGTCAGCACTTCAGCACATCAGATGTTTCAGTGTGCAGCTTCGCCCGGTATTGCCAAAACACTGAGAGCGCTATGCCTTCGTTTTAAGTAGACTGGGAAAATCTGGCAAGTACAAGAAGCTGGCTTTCCGCAGGAAAGTCAAACTATCTCGATAAAATTTAGCTTGGGTATTGCTGCGAGGGTACTACAAATCAATGGTTCAGGAACGGACTTTACCAGTATTTCAAGCTGCTTCGGCACAAATTACCAAAGAAGAAGGTTTAAGGCTCTACGAAGACATGATCTTGGGGCGCTTCTTCGAAGATAAGTGTGCGGAGATGTACTATCGGGGCAAAATGTTCGGATTTGTTCACCTCTACAACGGCCAAGAGGCCGTATCGACAGGGGTGATTCAATCGATGCGACCCGGCGAAGACTATGTTTGCAGCACTTACCGTGATCACGTGCATGCCCTCAGCGCTGGGGTTCCAGCCCGAGAAGTGATGGCAGAGCTATTTGGTAAAGCTACAGGTTGCAGCAAAGGGCGGGGTGGTTCGATGCACCTCTTCTCAGCTGAGCACAATCTGCTGGGTGGGTTTGCCTTTATTGGTGAAGGAATTCCGATTGCTTTAGGAGCCGCTTTTCAGAGCAAGTACCGTCGGGAAGTCTTAGGAGATGAGACGGCAGACCAAGTCGCCGCTTGCTTCTTTGGAGACGGCACCACTAACAATGGCCAATTCTTCGAGTGCCTCAACATGGCAGCTTTGTGGAAGTTACCTATCTTGTTTGTGGTCGAGAACAACAAGTGGGCAATTGGGATGGCCCATGAGCGAGCCACTTCTCAACCAGAAATTTACAAGAAAGCCAGCGTCTTTGGCATGCCTGGTGTAGAAGTGGATGGCATGGATGTGATGGCAGTACGGGCTGTCGCTCAAGAAGCTGTGGCACGGGCACGGGCTGGCGAAGGCCCGACCCTCATTGAAGCCCTGACCTATCGCTTCCGAGGCCACTCTTTGGCTGATCCAGACGAACTTCGTACTAAGGATGAAAAAGAAGCTTGGCTGGCTCGTGACCCCATTAAGAAGTTTGCGGCTTATTTAATTGAGGAAAACTTGGTAAATCAAGAAGAACTCAAGGCAATCGAGCGCAAAATTCAATCGACGGTCGATGAGGGCGTGGAGTTTGCGCTGCAAAGCCCTGAACCTGACGCTAGCGAACTGTATCGATTTGTGTTTGCTGAGGACGAATAATCTAGTTACCCTTGCGGCTGGAATCGGGCAGGTGAGCAGCTTGTCCGATTTTTGTCTGCTGTTTTCCTAGAGTGGGCGATCGCCCTGCTGCATAGCCAGAATCTGAATATACGGATGATTCACTTCAGCAGTTATGATTATTAATTTGGATCACCAAAGCAATTTCGACCATTAGATTTTGACCAGTAGACTGTTGCCGCAACTCAGAGGTATCGATGGCAGAGACTTTCTTGTTTAACGCCCTACGTGAGGCCATTGACGAAGAAATGGCCCGCGACCCCTCCGTGCTCGTCATGGGGGAAGATGTAGGCCACTATGGCGGCTCCTACAAAGTCACGAAAGATCTGTACAAAAAATACGGTGAGCTGCGGATTCTAGACACACCCATTGCCGAGAACAGCTTTACAGGCATGGCAGTAGGAGCGGCAATGACTGGGCTGCGCCCGATCATTGAAGGCATGAACATGGGCTTCTTGCTGCTGGCCTTTAACCAGATTGCCAATAATGCTGGGATGCTGCGCTATACATCTGGTGGTAACTACAAGATCCCGATGGTGATCCGAGGTCCGGGTGGAGTTGGCCGACAGCTAGGGGCAGAACACTCCCAGCGTCTAGAAGCTTACTTCCAGGCAGTACCTGGGTTGAAGATTGTGGCTTGCTCAACTCCTTACAACGCTAAGGGTTTATTGAAGTCTGCCATCCGAGACAACAATCCAGTTTTGTTCTTCGAGCATGTGCTGCTGTACAACTTGAAGGAGAATCTGCCCGAAGCAGAATACACGCTGCCTCTAGACAAGGCGGAAGTGGTGCGGCAAGGCAAAGATGTGACGATTTTGACCTACTCTCGGATGCGTCATCATGTCTTACAAGCCGTAAAAACCTTGGAAAAAGATGGCTATGACTCAGAGGTGATTGATTTAATCTCCCTCAAGCCATTGGACTTTGACACGATCGGGGCTTCGATTCGCAAAACTCACCGGGTGATCATCGTAGAAGAGTGTATGAGAACGGGTGGGATTGCCGCCGAGCTGATTGCTTCAATCAACGATCGCTTGTTTGATGAACTTGATGCTCCCGTGTTGCGTCTTTCCTCCCAGGACATTCCCACACCTTACAACGGCACCCTAGAAAATCTCACGATTGTGCAGCCACAACAAATTGTTGAAGCTGTGCAAAAAATGGTGGCCCTACGAGTGTAGCTAAGATAGGTTTGAGTGTTGAGGTTGAACTCTGAATTAACCTTCAAGCTCAACACTCAAAATTCCAAACTCAGGACTTATGCAAAGACAGCGTTCATTATTGGCTTTAATTATCGTCCTCGTCATCGCCTCGATTGTGACGATCGCGAAAGTTCCGGTGCGGCTAGGGTTGGACTTACAAGGGGGATCTCAACTTACCCTGCAAGTAAAACCATCCGAAAATGTGAAGGAAATCACTCCTCGCGTGATGGAAGCTGTGCAGCGGGTGGTAGAAGGACGGATCAACGGATTAGGCGTGTCTGAATCGGTGGTTCAGACGGTCGGGGAGGACCAACTGTTGGTGCAACTTCCCGGAGTTAGCGATCCGGAACAGGCAGAGCGGGTGCTGGGTGGTACCGCTCAGTTAGACTTCCGCAAGCAAAAACCAGGAACAGAAGCTCAGCTAGGCGTGGAGTTTCAGGTGCGGCAAGAACTGCAGGCTAAGCAGGCAGAGTTGCAGAAACAAGGCGCTGGTAATGAGGCAGCACTGGCCGAAAACCAAGCGGCGATCAAGCGCAGTAATGCGGCGATCGCAGAGCTGTTTGAGCGGAGTGGCTTAACGGGAGAAAACCTCCAAGATGCATCGGCTGAGCCTGCCGCAGCCAGTGGGAATAACTGGAATGTCTCCCTCAAGTTTGATTCTAAGGGAGCAACGCTATTTGCAGATTTAACCAAGAGTTTGGCGGGAACGGGACGAAGCATTGGCATTCTCTTAGATGATCGCTTGATTAGTGCTCCCACCGTAGGTGTTCAGTTTGCTCAAACTGGCATTACAGGTGGTGGCGCTGTAATCGAAGGCCGTTTTACGGCTGAAGAAGCGAACGATTTGGCAGTGCAATTGCGGGGTGGCGCTTTACCTGTCCCTGTGGAGATCGTGGAAAACCGCACAGTGGGAGCGACTCTAGGAAGAGATAGCATCCAGCGCAGTATTTATGCTGGATTGGGTGGTTTGTTTCTAGTGTTGATCTTTATGGTGGTTTATTACCGCCTACCCGGTGCGATCGCCGATCTAGCCTTAGTCATCTATTCGCTACTAACCTTTGCCACCTTTACCCTGCTGGGTGTGACGCTTACCCTGCCTGGAATCGCAGGATTTATCCTCAGTATTGGGATGGCCGTAGACGCCAATGTCTTAATCTTTGAACGGACCCGTGAAGAATTACGCGCAGGTAAAACTCTGTATCGTTCTGTAGAATCTGGCTTCTATCGAGCTTTCTCTAGCATCCTAGATAGTAACGTCACAACGGTAATTGCTTGTGGTGCTTTGTTCTGGCTAGGAGCAGGTTTAGTGCGAGGGTTTGCTCTAACGCTGGCTCTAGGAGTCATGATTAGTATGTTTACCGCTGTTACTTGTAGCCGTACTTTAATGCTGCTCGCGATCAGCTTTCCAGCCCTACGCAAAACTGAACTCTATTGCCCTAAAGTACCCGCGTCTAATCAGCCTCAAGCAGGGGTGACTCCATGAAACTCAAGGTTATGAAGCAGCAATCGCTGTGGTGGAGCATTTCATTGCTCATCATCCTCAGTGGCTTGATAGCAATGGCGATCTCTTGGACACGCCCTGACATCAAAGCGCCTCTACGCCCCAGCCTAGACTTTGTTGGCGGAACTCGGATTCAATTTGAACTGGATTGTGCAGTACCCAACAACTGTGACCAACCAGTGAATGTAGGTACAGTACGTGAAGTGCTGGACAAACAAGGTCTGGGTGGGAGCAGTATTCAGGTAGTAGGGCAAAATCAGCAAGCCGTTTCCATCCGCACCAGAACCCTGAATGTAGATGAACGGACCCAGCTCCAAGCTGCTTTAGTCCAAGCAGTCGGTAAGTTTGATGCCAAAACTACTCAGATTGACACGGTTGGTCCCACGATTGGTCGTCAGCTATTCACTTCTGGGATGTTGGCGCTGATTGTTTCTTTTGCCGGAATTATCGTTTACATGAGCTTCCGGTTTCAGTTCGACTACGCTTTTATGGCGATCGTGGCTTTGTTCCACGATGTTCTGGTCACAGTTGGCATGTTTTCAATTTTTGGCCTATTGTTTGGGACCGAAGTGGATAGCTTGTTTATTGTGGCGCTGCTCACGATTGTGGGCTTCTCGGTTAACGATACCGTCGTGATTTACGATCGCATCCGGGAGACTATTATCCTCAATCCTGAACGCCATATTGACGATATTGTTGAGGATGCAGTCAACCAAACCTTGACTCGCTCCATCAACACCACTCTCACCGTCCTGTTAACCCTGTCGTCAATTTTCTTCTTTGGTGGAGAAACGCTAAAGAACTTTGCTCTCGCTTTAATTGTTGGTTTCACGATGGGAGCCTACTCTAGCATCTTCATTGCCAGTACTCTGTTGGCTTGGTGGCGCAGGCGTAATGGTCAAGCAATCCCAGCATTAGCCACCGGTGCTCCGGCGATCGATGCTTCTGTTAGCTCTGAGGATGCCTAACTTTGCCTCAGGGCAATTGCTGCTTCGAGCTAGCTAGAACTTATGGAGCGGTCTGACCACACCCCAGAATTGACCCACACCCCCAAGCTTTCGCCAGAATTGGTGAGACTGCATGAGCTAACAGTTTGGGGGCGATGGTGTTTTGTCCTCTGCCTCTGGCTGACGATTGGCATCCTCAGTCTTTGGGGATTGCGAGAAGAATTTGCTTTGTGGGTGCAGTATTTTACTTGGTCAGCCGTTCGCTATGGGTTTGCTTACAATCCAGTACCCACATTTGGGCTGGGTTTATGTCTTGGTTTAACCGTAGCAACTCTGGTTTGGCAAAGCCGCAACATTCTCCTGGGGCTGCCTGCACCAGAAAAACAACGCTTAGAGCGACAAGTGCAGCGAATTCAGCAGCAAGGACCGAGCCATCCGCTCTGGCGCTGGGTTTATGGCGATCGCGCTACTCCAGACAAGTAGATTCCTATAAGCAAATGACTTTAGCTACTTGAACCGCTTTTGCGAACCTTGATAGCGAATGGATTCAGCCACAAAGGCAACGGAACCGGACGCCAAGATCAAGACGACGCTGAGCGCGTTGATATCTGGTTTCACTCCAGTGCGGATGCGGCTGAAAATTTCCATTGGTAGCGTAGTTGCTCCCCCTCCAGCCGTGAAACTGGCAATGAGAAAGTCATCCATGCTCAGCACAAAGGCCAACAGACAACCAGAGACGATCGCTGGCATGAGTTCAGGTAGCAACACCTGCATGAAAGCTTGAGTGGGCGTGGCTCCTAAGTCTAGCGCTGCTTCCTCTAAGTGAGAATCTAGCCCAGTTAAACGAGTGGAGACGACGATCGCCACATACGATAAGCAAAACACCACATGGGCAGCTACGATCGTCCATAAACTGAGGGGAATTGCCACCACGGCCAAGAAAACTAAGGTGGCAACGGCGATCGCGATGTCGGGAATAATCAAGGGCAAATACGACATCCCTCGGTACAGCCCTTTTCCTGGAAAGTGATAGCGGGTTAAACCAACTGTCATCAGCGTTCCTAGCACGGCTGCGATCGCCACCGCTACTAAGGCCACGATTAAGCTCGTTTGTAGAGCGGCTAAAATGCGCTCGTCAGCGAAAAACTTGCGATACCACGCCAAAGTAAACCCTGTCCAACTAGCACTATAGGCTGACTGATTAAAGCTATAGAACGTCAGGACGATAATGGGCAAATACATGAACCCAAACATGAGCAGGGAGAACAGGGCCTGCCAGGAAGCACGGGGGTTCGTTTTGGCTTGCGGTCCAATCACAGAAACATGAATCCTTCGAGCGATAGTGTCTAAATCCTGAATGTTGGCACCCTGATGACTTAGTATGACCCGGCGATCGCCCAATTTAGCGTTTCGACGTGGAATCGCCATACTTAATTAGTAAAGCGATCGCCAGACTGACTGCCAGAATTAGCAGCATACTCAAAGCGGACCCAAATCCCCAATTTTGCGTAGCTCCCAGAAACTGGTTGTAAATGAGGCGCGCCGCAGTCATGCTAGAAGCACCGCCTAACAGTTCGGGGTCCACGAAATCGCCTAACCCGGTAATAAACACGAGTAAGGAGGCAGCAGCAATTCCTGGTAAGGTCTGTGGTACTGTCACCTTCCAAAACGCTTCGCTGGGATGAGCTCCTAAATCAGCCGCCGCTTCTAATAGCCTGCGGTCGAGTTTTTCCAAAGAGGCGTAAAGAATTAGAACCATATAAGGCAATAAGCTGTAGCTCATGCCAATTAATACAGCCGAGCTGCTGTTCAGTAAAGTCAAAGGCGGCAAGCCGATACTCGCGAGCAAAGTATTAAGGACACCTGTCGGCCTCAAGATGGTGATCCAGGCGTAAGAGCGCAGCAACGACGAAGTCCAAAGCGGTAGCACGAAACACAGTAACAATAAATTGCGCCAACGCGCCGGAGCCAGAAGGGCAATCCAATAAGCTACCGGGAAGCCCAGCAGCAGGCAAATGATGGTGGTGTTAATGGCAAAAAATAGCGATCGCCCAATGACTTGTAGATAAATCGGCTGAAAGATTTGGATGTAGTTGTCTAAACCTGAGGGATTAACGACATCTCCTGGTCGAATGCCTGGGACGAAGCTTAACTCCAAAATTACTAAGGCTGGCATCACTAGTAATAAACCTAGCCAAATGCCAGATGGCCCTAACAGGACCAATGGCCCTAACCACTTTGACTCCGGACGACCTATATCCGATGCAGCGGGAGTATTTCTGGAAGCAAGAGGCGTCATGCGTAGACCTAGGAAGAGAGACGACTATTATTTAACTGCTGGTTAGCTGCGTCCAGTAGCGATCATAGACTTCGCTGAACTGGCCAATAGGAGCGATTTGTTCACACTTAGTCAGCAGCGATTCTGGCGGAAATAGGTTGGTGTTGTTGCGGATGTCGGCGGGTAGCTGAGCGATCGCCGCGCGGTTAGGAGTAGCAAACTTCAGGCGATAACACACCTGAGCCATGACCGATGGCTGCAAAATAAAATTGAGCCAAGCATAAGCGGCTTCAGGATTTGGAGCTGACTTGGGAATCACCATCGTATCAGTCCACAAAGATGTGCCACTGCGAGGAATCACATACTTGAGATTTGGATTGTCTTGAGCTGTTTTAATGGCATCAGCCGAGTACCCCATCGCTAACCATAAATCTCCTGCCACCATTTGGTCGCGCCAAGCATCGGAAGTAAACGTAGCGATCGCGGGTTTCAAAGCCGCTAACTTCTCGTAAGCTTGCTCTAACTGGGCAGGTTGCGTGGAGTTGTAAGAATAGCCCAGCATCCGTAAGGTCGCGCCCATCACCTCGCGCACATCATTAATCAAGGTGATGCGTTGAGTTAATTGCTTTTGGTTGTCCCAGAGATAATTCCAATCTGTAGGAGGTTCTTTCAGCTTCTGCGTGTTATAGATCAGTCCGGTGGTGCCCCAACTAATCGGGATGCTATAGCGATTGCCAGGGTCATAAACAGGATTTTGAAAGCGTGGCAAAAGCTGGTTGAGACCGCTTAAGCGATTGTGATCCAGCTCGCTCAAGAGTCCGATTTCGCTCATCTGGCGGACCATATAGTCGGATGGCGAAATAATGCTGTACTCGGAACCACCTCCTGCCCGAATTTTGGCCAACATCGACTCATTCGAGTCAAAGACATTGGTAATGACTTCAATGCCAGTTTGCTCACTAAAGCTCTTCAGTAAATCTTCATCCGTGTAGTTGGACCAGGTGTAGATATAGAGCTTGTTGGAGGTGCCAGGCTGAGCTGCGGATTGCCTGACTTGGGCCAGAGTCCAACCACAACTGGAAAGCGCCAGCCCCGAAAGCGCGGATGCTGTAGTGTTTAAGAATTGCCGTCGCGTTGACATGCTGTCTCGAAAAATGTTGTTGTGCCTACCTATGCAGTTAAAGCCAGACAGTCTGTAGCGGCCCAATAAACGTAGATAGGAGTTTCAGGATCGGGCAGGGCACCGACTGTATTCGGTTGCATGACTGTGACGCGATCGCCGGAAAGCAGCTCCACCACATAATGAACATGCGTTCCTAAATACATCACATGCTTCAGTCGTCCCTCAAAACAATTATGGGACACGCTAGGTGTATACAAACTCACCTGAATCTTTTCCGGTCGGACGCTCACCACGACTGGAGCCGTGATGGGTGAATTGCCAGATTCCCAAGGTTTGGCTATAACTTTGAGTCTAGTTTCTGTTTCTACCTTTAAGGAAGCGGTATCTGCCTCTACAACCTTGCCTCGGAAAAGATTTGTGTCTCCAATGAAATCTGCCACAAATGGCGTGCGGGGTCGTTCGTAAATTTCAGTAGGCGAACCGATTTGCTCAATCTTGCCTTCATGCATGACAGCGATGCGGTCTGACAAGCTCAAAGCTTCCTCTTGGTCGTGAGTCACCATAATAAAAGTGACGCCCAGTTCTTGATGTAGATTGGACAGCTCGACCTGCATTTCTTTTCGTAGCTTCAGGTCTAGCGCCCCTAGCGGTTCATCCAAGAGCACCACAGCTGGACGATTCACCAAAGCCCGCGCCAATGCAACTCGTTGTTGCTGCCCTCCAGAAAGTTGAGCTGGGAATCGATGGGCGTAAGCCTCCATCTTGACCAACCGTAATGCTTCGCCTACTCGTTCACGAATTTCAGCTCGACTTTGGCGTTTAATTCTTAAGCCAAAAGCAATGTTGTCCCAAACCGTTAAGTGATTGAATAGGGCGTAACTTTGAAAAACTGTGTTGACAGGACGACGGTAAGGCGGAATCTGATTCATGGTTTGGCGTCGAATCAGCACCTCTCCAGCAGTAGCAGTTTCAAAGCCAGCAATTAATCGGAGGGTTGTCGTTTTGCCACACCCAGAGGGACCTAAGATGCTAAAGAATTCACCTCTGCAAATACTAAGATCGATGCCTCGGACGACTGCTTCACTATTGAAGACCTTGAAAACCTTACGAAGTTCAACATCAAACTCAGTATCGATGCCGATCGCATCCTGACGCTGTGTAGCAGTCTGAGACATAGTGGCGATTTCCTGCGCTGATTTCCCCACGAACGCAAAGCCAAATTAAATTTCTGCCCTTTGGGAGAGGCAAGAACCGGCTTTGGTCTATTTTATCCACCTAACCAAGGTTAAGGAATGGGACTGTTCTAATCTATAGCCTGCCCAAACTGGTTTTGTAGATTAAAAGCTAAACACTGTTAAGCAAATAACTTTAACAGGGCAACCCAGTCGGCGTGCAATAATTCTTCACTAAATCAAGATTTGCGCTTGGCAGGGAGACTAGCGGTAGACTAGGTAAAAACTCACTGCCACTAATTTCTCCGGACACAATTTTTCCGACCTTATGACTTTGACACAATCTCCTCCCATCATTCAACAACCCGCAGCGCGTACGGTTGGCAGAAGCTACCAGTCTATAGCTTTCATGTTGGTTGTCAGTTTATTAATGCTGGGTGGAATTGGCGGTCGGTTGGCTTACTTACAATTGGTCGAGGGGAATCGGAACCGCCAGTTGGCAGAAAATAATCGCATTCGCTTGATCCCCAAGCAACCAGAGCGCGGCAAAATTTTAGATCGAGGCGGCAGCATCTTGGCTGGTAGTCGCCTGTCGCACTCAGTGTTTTTGTGGCCATTGGCGCGGAAGCAATCTGAGTGGCCTGCGACTTTAAATCGACTTTCTCAGATTTTGCAGATCCCCGAAGCTGAAATCCAAAAGCGGCTAGAACAAGCAGGGTATACTTCTCCCTATTTAGTCAGGATTGCGCGGGGTGTAAGCCCAGCTCAAGTTACGGCTCTAGCCGAGTACTCCAGCGAGATGGAGGGGGTGGAGGTTGATGCAGAAGCCGTTCGATACTATCCTCACGGGGACCTGGCGGCTCATGTGCTGGGCTACACAGGTGAGATGAGCGATGAAGAGCTAGAAAAACGCAAGGATGAAGGATACCGCCTCGGTGATGTGATTGGCCAAATGGGCGTAGAGTCGGCCTATGAAAAACAATTGCGAGGTGAATGGGGCGGCCAGCAAGTTGAAGTGGATGGCATGGGTCAAGTTGTCCGCATTCTGGGTGAGAAGCAAACTCAGGCAGGTAGAGATGTCCGCTTAACCTTGGATTTGAAGTTGCAAAAAGCAGCGGAAACGGCCTTGGGCGATCGCAAAGGCGCGATCGTAGCCATGGACCCGAACAATGGTGCAGTTCTGGCCATGGTTAGCCGCCCTGCCTTCGATCCAAACCTGTTTTCGACCCGAATTACAGATGCTCAATGGCAGCGCTTGCAAAGTGAAGACCATCCCTTCGTCAACCGAGCCGTGCAGGGGTATCCGCCTGCAAGTACGTTCAAAATTGTTACCACTACAGCCGCGATCGAATCCAATAAATATTCTCCGGATACTGTCCTGAATACCTACCCTTCTATCACTGTAGGAGGCATCGAGTTTGGTGACTGGAACCGAGCTGGATTTGGCGTCTTAGGGTTCGCGGGAGCCTTGAAATGGAGCAGCGATACATTCTTCTACCAAATCGCCATGGGAATTGGGGACCAGACCCTTATTCCTTGGACTCGACGATATGGATTTGGCCAGAAAACGGGTATTGAGCTACCTGAAGAAGCAGCAGGTTTAGTGCCAGATGATGCCTGGAAACGCAAGGAATTAGGGGAAGGCTGGTACCTGGGGGATACCGTTAATATGTCGATCGGCCAGGGCTTTCTTCAGTCCACACCTTTGCAAGTGGCAGTGATGTTTGCTGTGCCTGCTAATGGTGGTTACAAAGTTAAGCCTCACCTGTTCAAGGACAATGAAGCCGCCCGAAATTGGCGTGAATCTTTACAGCTCAGACCTGAAACCGTTGATGTTTTGCGGGCAGGCTTACGAGAGGTTGTGGACGGTGGCACTGGCGCTGCTCTCAATGTATCAACAATTCCGCCAACGGCTGGTAAGAGTGGTACTGCTGAAGACTTTGGCCGCGAATCTCATACTTGGTTTGGAGCTTATGCTCCCCTTGATAAGCCGCAAGTCTTAGTTGTGGCGTTTGGCGAAAACTCTGGTGGCGGTGGTGGCTCGTTTGCAGCTCCCATGGTGCGGCAAGTTTTAGAAGCTTACTTTAATCCCAATAAAACAGTAAATCAGGCGGCTGCAATTGAGCCTGTCTTGACAGATTAAGGCAATTTTGAGCTGCTGCTTACTGCCTGAATTAAACAACTCTGGCGTTGAAGGCTGTACTTCCAGCCTAGGAGCGTAGGTGCTTCCAATCCAGTGATACAATGCCAACACTAAAGGCAAATCAACTGATATTGCTTCTCACGCTAGTTGATTCTCAAGCGTTATAAATAAGCTTTTACAGACTTATTGCGATCAGCGCTTTAGATCTTGGAGGTCGCTAAACCTCTAGCTTAGGAGAGGATAATCTTGTTACTCCCGCCCCCATCGCTCTGTATTCTTGAACCCATAGTGGCTGCTCCCATTGAACTACTCTGGGCCTTTATCGGCCTAATCTTAACGATTGGTGGCACCTTTTTAGGGGCGTCGATTACTAGCCCGCCTTGGAGCTGGGACAGTTCTGGCATCCAAGCTTATCCACTAGGGGTGACTTGTCAAATTGGGGCAGTGTTATTGGCTAGCTGCTTGGGTGGGAGAAATGCCGGGGTACTTTCTCAAATTGCTTACTTGGCACTGGGTCTAGCGGGCTTCCCAGTGTTTACTCAAGGTGGGGGCTTTGGCTATATCCGAGAGCCAATGTTTGGTTACTTGCTAGGATTTGTGCCAGGAGCCTGGGTATGTGGTTCATTGGCCTTTAAAGCTCCACCTCGCTTAGAGGCTTTAACTTTTAGTTGTCTTTGCGGGTTGCTGA
The DNA here is from genome assembly GCF_014695845.1 of Trichocoleus sp. FACHB-591. Lineage (NCBI taxonomy): Bacteria > Bacillati > Cyanobacteriota > Cyanophyceae > Leptolyngbyales > Trichocoleusaceae > Trichocoleus > Trichocoleus sp. FACHB-591. Next base: position 57,757 of record NZ_JACJPA010000045.1, on the reverse strand, counting down.
GCGTTCACTTAGTTGGTTTGGTGTATTTGATTGTTGGCTATCTTTTTAGCTGGGTGAATGCTACAAGTCCATTGCTAGAAGCAGTGTTGAAGTACTCTTATTATGCTTTGCCAGGCCAATTGGCTCTTACTTGTGCAGTCACAGTTCTAGCCTTTACGATTCGACATTTAATGTTTTACTGAAGTGGGCTAAATCAAGTAACGTTGTCTGCTGCCTCGTAGTGCTTGGTGGGTGCCTAGTTGGTTTGAAATTTTCTGACCCAGTTGCTATGAATTGGAAGAATCGTTTTTTTTGGCTTGCAGCTCTCATTAGCTTGATTTTAGATCGTGTGACTAAGTACTGGGTTGTAACTCAGTTTGACTTGACGATTCCTCCCGAATCTTGGGCACTTTGGCCCAATGTCTTTCACTTTACCTATGTGACTAACACAGGTGCTGCTTTTAGCTTGTTCAGTCAAGGCGGTGACTGGCTGCGTTGGTTATCTTTGGGAGTTAGCTTAATTCTGGTAGCCCTAGGTTTGTTTGGGCCGAGGATGAATCGCTGGGAACAGGCTGGCTATGGCTGTATCTTAGGTGGTGCAGCGGGCAACGGCATCGATCGCTTTCTGGAGGGTCGAGTCGTTGATTTTTTGGATTTTCGGTTGATTGATTTTCCGGTCTTCAACATTGCTGATGTGTTCATTAATGTTGGAATTGTTTGTTTGTTAATTGCTACTTTCAGAGGGGAGGATGTTGCTAAGGGAGATTCGCATCCTGATTCTACTCAGCGGTAAGCTCAGACTACTCAGCGGTTTGTTGACAGCAGCAGTTAAGTCTAGCTTGTATGATTGAGGATGAAGCGGGTAAAGATACTTGGCTGGGCAATCAATCCTATCAACTCATGAGGTTGCCACCTAAACTCTGAATTGCCGCTGAGTAACTGCAACAAGCGCAACATCCTTGACTCAACTTCAGTCAAATGTTGTTTATACTGCTTCCGATTGCTCTAGCTAAATTTGTGTTGGTAGTGAATGACTCCTCCTCAGCCCCCTCGTCAATCTAAAACCCTGTTGGGTAACTTGACCCAAGCTGTACAGACCATTCAGGCTAAGATTGATTTTTCCAAACTGGCCTTGAATCCGGATGCAAGGGTGCCAGAACTGTGGGTGCAAGATGCTGGGACTGAGAAGGCAGAAGTCTATCCTTTGTTGGGCGATCGCTACCTGTTGGGACGGAGTTCCAAGTCCTGTGACATTGTGGTGCGCAATCCCGTCGTCAGTCAGATTCATCTTTCCCTGACTCGCGATCGCCAACAGCAAACGCCCTTCGTGCTCAAGGATGAAAACTCGACCAATGGTATTTATCGGGGCAAACGACGTGTAAATACATCCACGTTGTATCACGGTGACATTTTGACTCTGGGGCCACCGGAGCTTGCCGCAGCGGTTCGCATCCAGTATCACAACCCTCCCCCGTGGTACGTCAAAGCGTTTCGCTATAGTCTCTACGGAGTCAGCGGCCTTACAGCGATCACAGCCTTATTTGTGGGCATTGAGTGGACTAAGTTTTCGGTGCGCCCCTTGCCTAAGTCGATCCAAGGACCAGTCATGGTCTACGCTCGCGATCGCCAAACACCGCTAAGCCCTGCCCGCAACAACGCCCACTTAGAACTGAATAAACTTTCGGATTTTTCAGCTTATTTACCCAAGGCAGTAGTAGCCTCGGAAGATAGCCGATTTTACTGGCATTTAGGCGTTGATCCGATCGGAATTTTAAGAGCCTTACTGACCAATATTCGGGGTGGAGGCATTCGTGAAGGTGCCAGCACGATCACCCAGCAAGTTGCTCGCAGCTTGTTCCGTGACTATGTCGGCACTCAAGATTCAGCCGGACGCAAACTCCGAGAAGCGATCGTAGCCCTGAAGCTAGAAATGCTTTACAGCAAGGACGCGGTTCTCAAGATGTATTTGAACCGAGTGTACTTGGGCAATGGTAACTTTGGCTTCGAGGATGCGGCTCAGTTTTACTTTGGCAAGTCGGCTAAAGATCTAACCCTCTCAGAAGCAGCGACACTGGCAGGGATTTTGCCTGCCCCGAATAGCTTCAACCCCATTCGTGATTACCAGGCAGCAGTAGAGTACCGCGATCGCGTGATTAATCGAATGGCAGCGATGGGCATGGTGAGCTTGGAAGAAGCCCAGCGAGCCCGGCGATCGCGCATTGAAATTAATCCCAAAGCTAGGGAAATTCTAGAGAGTACTCGTGCGCCTTACTTCTATGGCTATGTGTTTGATGAGTTGCAAACTCTGCTCGGCAAGCAACTAGCAGAAGAAGGTAACTTTATTGTTGAGACCAACTTGGACCTGCAAATGCAGACCTTGGCAGAAACTGCCTTGCGGAATTCAGTCGCTAATGTTGGGGCTACTTACAATTTTTCCCAAGGCGCGATCGTCACGCTAGATGCCAGCAACGGCTCTATCCTGGCTTTAGTCGGTGGAGTCGATTACCAGCAAAGTCAATTTAACCGAGCAACCCAAGCTCTACGCCAGCCTGGTTCTACCTTCAAAATTTTTAGCTACACCGCAGCCTTGGAGCAAGGAATTTCGCCGGGAAAGCCTTACTCCTGCGCTCCTCTAGACTGGGGCGGCCAATCGTTTAGTGGCTGTAACGCTGGGGGTGGTAGCTTGGATATGTATAGCGGCATATCCCTCTCCGAAAATCCGATCGCCCTCCGAATTGCTCAAGATGCGGGCTTAGATAAGGTCGTGCAAACAGCTCGGCGAATGGGCATCCAGTCTGAGCTTAATCCTGTCCCAGGTCTCGTCTTAGGGCAAAGTGAAGTCACCCCTCTGGAAATGACAGGCGCTTTTAGCGTCCTAGCCGATCGTGGAGTTCGCCATCGTCCCCATGCTATTCAACGCATTTTGGATAGCAGTGATTGTCAAGACCGCAATAACTTCCAAACTTGTCGAGTAATCTATACCTACGACCAAGATTCGGAAGCTAACGTTTCTGTGCTTCCGCCAGAAGTCGCAGATACGATGACCGGGCTGCTGCAGGGAGTCGTACAGAGCGGAACGGGGCGCAGTGCCTCATTAGGCTTGGGAGAAGCGGGAAAAACAGGAACTACGAACGACAGTGTTGACTTGTGGTTCGTCGGATACATTCCGGGTCGCTCTCTAGTCACTGGGATATGGTTGGGCAACGACAACAACGATCCCACTACTGGCAGTAGCGGCCAAGCAGCTCAGCTATGGGGTGAGTATATGGGCCAGGTCGTACGTTGATCTAGCCTATGCAGCTTCAGCCGCTAAGAGGTTTTTTCTACCTCAGCCTTCATCCGCTCTAGGGTAAGGTTCATCTGCTCAAACATCTGTTGGGGCGTCATCCCAAACTGACCTAACTGTGTTTGCAGCTGCTGCACGGTCATTTGCGCCATAAAATCTTCCGATAGCTCAAAGCGCTTCATAAAAATGCGGTAGCGCTCCATCAGCCCTTCCATCCGCTCAATGAAAAGCTTTTTGCCTTCTCGGTCAAATTTGCCGTAGCTGCTGCCCAGTTGCACTAGGGATTGATAATCCTCAAACAACTGCTTTGCTTCTTGCTGCACAATCTCAGAGTCAAAAAATCCCATTGCTATTTCTTGGGTCAACTACCAAGCATAATGAGAAGGCGATCGTCGCTTCTCATGGCTTACTTTAATTTTAATGCAGGGCTTGATCGGCGGATAGCTGCGCGAATCCGTACCTCAGCTGGTTCGGTCAAGGTTTTTTGGCTCCAAACAAGCCAAAAAGACTACTTTTTTTAGTGGTTTGGGTAGGCCGCACTTTATCTTCTAGGTTGAGGTTGAGCTTAGCCGCATAGTGCAGCGCTAAGGGTTCTTTAGGATTGAGTTTGAGAGCTTGGCGAAAATGAACGGTAGCCATCCCGGAAAGGTTTTGCTTGAAGTAGGCAAATCCTAGTAAAGCGTGGTACTCCCCTTGAGTCGGCTCGATTTTAATGGCATCTCGCAACTCCTGAACTGCTTGAGCTAAGTTTTCTTTCTTTAAGTATTCCTTAGCTCGCTTAGCATGTTGGTAGGCATAGTCCGTTGCAGGTGCTTCTTGCGGGCTAGCGGTCGCAAACTCAATGGTTTGGGCGGGAGCGCTAGAGACAAGCCCTGTGCGTTTTTCGCGCAGAATTACGTCATCTAGCTTCAACTGTAGATAGACCAGATTTAGTTCTAACAGTTGTTGAGTAACTGAGGCAAAGCGCTCGATGGGCTGAAACTGGGTCGCGCCAAGTTCGGCGATCGCCTGCTCATAAAATACCTCAGCATCTTTGAGGTTGAGCTGGCTGAGCTGTTGAGCTAATTTGGTTTTAGGGGCGATCGCTCCTTCTCTTTTCAAGCGTCGTACTTGAAACCGTAGCAATCCTAAAGATTCAGTGCGGTCTTTCTCTTGCTTCAGTTTCTGATAGGCAGGGTTGACCAAACGGGCAAAAATTTGGCTGGCTAACTGCTTAGTCTCACTCTCAGTAGCTCCAAAACTATCAGGATGTAAAACTTTAGCAATGTTACGATAGCGCTTCAGAACTCGACTATCATCAGCCGCTACAGAAATACCGAGGAGGGCGTAGGGATCGGAAAATTTCTGGAGCCAGTCTGCTGAAAAAGAAGTCTGTGGCATTGATCAGCGGCCTTAAAATTTTTGAATAAAAAATCAACGAATCCCAGCAGATTAAAGGAACAGCTACGACTATAAATCACCCGTTTCAGGCAATTTAGTAACTGGTTTCTGCTAAGTGCCAAGCTGTTAAGCTGTTCTAAGTGTTATTGCCCAGAAGCCTTAGCAATGGCAAAAAATAAGGATAGGTAGATGTTAAATAGGGTGCCCACCTGGTCTGCATCTAAAGTGACGAGATGGCTAAGCTGAGAGCAAAGCTAGAGACGACTTACGCTGCTGAGCTTGGTTACTAGCAACTTTAATATCGGTTTCCAGGTTGGTTTCAGTACCCTGCGCTGAAATAAAACTCTTTTACTACTGTACTCTGTTTGCTAGAACTCGACATCAGGCACCTGGGTGATCCTGGGCAGGTGTCAGTAACTTAAATCACAACTACGATGTCCAAAGTCTACGGGCTTATTTTGCAAATTGAAATCTATTGCTAGCAAAAGCGCTGCCGTTACCTTTAATCCATAGGATCGACCGTGATGCATCTAGGTGCCGCCAAGGAGCAAAGCATGCTAAACAAGCCAAAAAATCGTCAAATAGCAGCAGTCCTAGCCTTCGCTGGCGTGATCGTGCCGATCGCGGGGTTGCACAAGCTCTATCTCGGTCAATATCGCTGGGGTATGCTGTATCTACTGTTGTCTCTGGCAACGCCCATTCCTAAAATTGCCAGTGCAATTGAAGGAGTTTGGTACCTAAGCCAAGACTCCGATCAGTTCGATCGCAACTTTAACGATGGAATAGCAGCTAGCCCCACCGTCCGTTACCCTACAGGGCCAACTGTTGATCCGGCGAAAGTTAGCGCGATCGCAACGGCAGTGCGCCAACTGGACCAACTGCGCCAAGATGGTTTGATTTCAGAATATGAGTTTGAGCAAAAGCGCCGACAGTTATTAGATAGCGTGACTTGAAACCTGAGATGGCATTTTTAGATTGGTTAACCTCTGTAGCTCGGACTCGTCCTTCGATCGCGGCTGCCTCTACACCGCTGCGATCGCGGTTGATCAATGATCCTTATTACCGTCTGCAATCGTTAGAAGAAGTGCAGTTAGCCGTTTCCTTGGGAGTTAAAATCGACGCCAATCAAGCCACAGTGGACGATTGGCTACGTTTACCCGGAATTTCTATCCATCAAGCGCGATCGCTAGCCGAACTCACTCAAGCAGGCGTACAGTTTTGCTGCCTGGAAGATATGGCCGCTGTTTTAGGAGTGCCCGTCCAGCGACTACGGCCCTTCGCACCGATTCTCAATTTTTGTTATTACGATGCTGAGAGTCTGGTCACAATTGAGCCCATTAATCCCAACACGGCCTCTGTAGAAGTTTTGCTCAAAGTGCCACCGATTGATTTATTCTTGGCTAGAGCGATCGTGCAAAATCGCTTAGCTACAGGGCCTTACCGCAACCTGGCAGATCTGCAACGACGGCTTTCTCTGCCTAGTACCGTAACAACTGATTTGATGCACTACTTGCGTTTTTAGCTGCGCTAGAACTGCCCAATTCGGGAGAACGGCCAAAAGCGCCACCAAGCTCGACCAATAATATTTTGCTTTGGCAAGAAGCCCCAAATGTGGGAGTCGTTGCTGTTGTTGCGGTTGTCGCCCATGACGAAAAACTGCCCCTCTGGGACTTGCCTTGGCCCCCACTCATAAGCGGGTGGCTCGGCAATATACGGTTCTTTCAGCGGCTGGTTATCTACATAAACCTTACCCTGCTGCACTTGCACAATCTGACCAGGCAGGCCAATAATGCGCTTGATAAAAGCCTGCTCTTTGCTGTAGCCCTGGGTCTGCAATTGCAATGGTGGATCGAAGACGACAATATCGCCCGTTTCCGGTGAGTGCCAGCGGTAAGAAAGCTTTTCCACCACCAAGCGATCGCCAACTAATAAAGTTGGCACCATTGAGTCAGACGGAATAAAGCGAGGTTCTGCAACAAAGGCACGAATGAAAAGGGCCAAAGTTAAAGCGATCGCTAGAATCTGAAAATTTTCTCGTTGGGATTTCCAGAACCCTGACTGCCCGGAAGAATCTGCCAAATCTTGTTTTTCAGATGTCATAGCAAGGATGAATAGAGTGGACCCAGATACGAAGCGGCAACGCTGCCAAGTAGTTAGCAGCCCAGTCAAGGATCATCAGCGATGCCTAGAGGCAATGCCTTCTGACACTTGTACGGGCCTCTGCCATCAACTAATATACTCCGCTCTTCTAGTTTTTTCGTGCTCTGGCAGGGCTACGCTGTTGGGGCATCAAAAGCCGTGCAATCGAATTGATAAGAGAGCTTCTAAGACTGTAAATAGTTGATTTTGATTGCTCTGTCAATTGATAAAAACTCTACAACTGCATAATTTACTAATAAAAAATATCCGGACTAATGAATTCATTGATATTGATTCAGTGCCATCACGGACTGATTTCTCGGAATTGAACTGACTAATACCGAATAATTATCAGTTTGATTTTTCAAGTGAATGGAGTATCACTAGAGAGAAGCTTAAGAACACTGTGAAGTGATTGCTTAGGGTAGTAGCGAATCATAAATCGAGTTGAGTCGAGTGAAACTTGAAACACAGAGTTTATGTGAATCCTGGAAGGCTCAAATTTTGTTTTATTGAATTTTTGCTTCGAGGGGCAAAAGAACTTTTTTTAAGCTTTACTTGAGATGCCTTTCGGTATCTCCTACTGTGGCAATTTTTTGAGGTAGGTTTATGCCGGAATTCTGGAAAATATTTTTAGATTCAAGTCAGTTTATTCCGCATGGACATTGCTATCTTTGGCAACCCGGACTTGTTTGGCTGCATATTGCTTCTAACTCAATTATTGCCCTAGCTTACTATTCGATTCCGCTGATGTTGGTATACTTTGTCCACAAGCGGCGGGACATTCCTTTTAATGGAATTTTTATTTTATTTGGTATCTTTATTGTTGCTTGTGGTACCACCCACTTGATGGACATTTGGACGCTCTGGCACCCCCATTATTGGATATCGGGTTTCCTCAAAGCTATTACTGCGGCAGTTTCTTTCTACACTGCCTTGGAGTTAAGGTCTTTGATTCCTCAAGTTTTGTCGTTACCCAGTTCAGCGCAACTCGAAGCCGCCAATCAAAAGCTGGAAGATGAGATTGTAGAACGCCAACGCATGGAAATCGCTTTGCGTGATTCTCAACAAATGTTGAAGCTGGTGATCGACACAATTCCACAAGCGATCTTCTGGAAAGATCATGAGTCAGTTTATTTGGGTTGCAATCGTAGCTTTGCCCTGGATGCAGGCCTAGCAGCATCAGAAGCAATCGTGGGTCGCACAGATTATGAGTTAGCGTGGAAACCAGAAGAAGCCGAGTTTTTTCAGAGTTGCGATCGCCAGTTCATAGAGGCAAATCAGCCGGAATATCACATCATTGAGCCGCAACTGCAAGCGGACGGCAAGCAAGCTTGGTTAGATAGCAGTAAGATTCCGTTGCATAATGCCGCAGGTCAAGTTGTAGGAATTTTAGGGATTTATGAGGATATTACAGAGCGTCAAATAGCAGACGCAGCGCTACGAGAATCCGAGGATCATCTGCGTCAACGCACCCAACAACTAGAGCAAACTCTCAAGGAGCTACAAAAGACTCAGTCGCAACTCATTCATACGGAAAAAATGTCCAGTTTAGGGCAATTGGTCGCTGGCATTGCGCATGAAATTAATAATCCCATTAACTTTATCTATGGCAATCTGAGCCATACCAACGAATACGCTCAAGACTTGCTAAATTTGCTTGAGATCTATCAACAAAGTTATCCTCATCCTGCTGCAACAGTTCAAGCCAAAGCTGAAGCAATTGACCTTGATTTCTTAACTGAAGACTTACCTAAAATGCTGTCTTCCATGAAGGTGGGAGCAGAGCGCATCCGGAAAATTGTTTTGTCTCTCCGCAACTTCTCTCGCTTAGAAGAATCAGAGATGAAGCCTGTGGATATTCATGAAGGTTTAGACAACACTTTACTGTTGCTACAGCATCGTTTTAAGGAAAAAGTGGGGCGGTTTGGCGTTCAAGTGATCAAGAAATATGGCCCATTGCCGATGGTTGAGTGCTATGCAGGACAGCTCAACCAAGTCTTTATGAATCTGATCGCTAATGCGATCGATGCTGTAGATGAGTTGCACCAAGCCACTACAGATCAATCAGCTCAGCCAACCTTTATTCGCATCGAGACCGCAGTTCTGGACTCCAATCGAGTTGTGATCCGAATTGCCGACAACGGTATGGGTATGACGGAAGCTGTTAGACAACGGTTGTTTGATCCGTTCTTTACCACCAAGCCGGTAGGAAAGGGGACTGGGCTGGGATTGTCAATCAGCTATCAAATTGTGACGGACAAACATGGCGGTGAACTAATTTGTCACTCAGCCCCTGGACAAGGCACAGAGTTTCGGATTGAAATTCCAGTTAAAGCCCAGAAACTAGCTTCGCCGACTAACTCTGCGTTGCTGGTTTAGTCGGTGGAGTTTGCAAGAGCTGAAACTCATCAAACTTAATTGTGGACGACTGAGGCTGACGGGTGTCAAAGTAGTAGCTACTAACCGTGCCATCGGCTGTGTTGAAAATGCTGAACGCGGTGAGATCATTGCTCGACAGATACGGCAGCGATCGCCCATTCTCATCTTTAAGTGGCGCGATCGTCGGGACCACAGGCGCTAGACCGTTAGGATTGCCGACCGCTGTACCAGTCGCTGAGTCAGAGCTGGGAGCTGTTGGCCTGGGTTGTTCTAGATAAGCACCGTAGGAGTTACCCACATTAGAGGTTTCGAGAAAATGCATGCCGCTGGGACTGACAAATCGGTTCCACAAATGGCAGTGACCGTAGAACACTAACTGCACGCCTGCTGCCTCTAGCAGTGGCATCACGTCTCGGACCAAGTAGTTGCTCTCTGGCGGGTACTCATACCGAACGCCTTGGATCGTGCCATCGGGAGCGCGATCGCTCACAGTTACAGGGTCGGTGTAAGGCGGGACAATATTGCCGCCTAAGGAATGGAGAGGATGGTGCAACATCACCACTTTGTACTTGGCTTGCTGAAATTCTGGGCTGTTTAATTCCTGCTGCAACCACTGGTACTGCTTGCTTCCCTGGGCGATCGGCTCGAAGATGTGTTGCCCATAGCCCCAAGCATCTTGATCGAGTTGAGATAGCTCTTTGGCCTGCTGACTTGGCTGGGGAACTGGATCACTGTACTTGCCACGTATCTCAGGGCCAATTTCTGGAACACGCCAAATGCTGGTTGCGTATAGAACCACTAAGCGAATGTCGCCAAAAGTAACCGCGTAGTAAGTTTTGCCGCCTGTCTCACTAGTAGGCAGCGTAAAGATCTCTTCGTAGGTATCTGTGTTGAAGGAATGATCTTTGATCCAAGCTGCGCGCGCCGTGGAACCAGTAGAGTCGTCTGCTGGCTGATTAGAATGTGCTTGCTCTGGATAGCGAGCTGAGGCGATCGCCCAAGGGACGGCATCATCAAATTGGCTACTTAAGGAGTTCTCCCTTGAGAAGCGTCCCATCACCTCATGATTACCAATCGTGGTAAACAAAGGCGCATGCTGAATAATTTCGGCTCCCCGATAAATAGTTTCCTGCCCTTGTTTCTCCAGCTTGTAGGCAGCTCGGCCTTGCAATACTGGAAAGAAGGCTCCGCCACGATTGTCATCAAACCATTCGGAGGCGCGATCGGGAATATTAACCAAGTCTCCCGCAAAAAACACCGCATCTACGGCGCCAACCGTTTCCACCACCTTTTGTAAGTTCGCCGAAACCAAAGGTTTGAGTTGATGGTCGGACGTCAGCAAAATCTTGAGGGCCGTTTGTGGGCTAGGCTGCGGCATCAAGCTAAAAACTCGACTCGTAATTACTTGACCATCTTCCTGCACACTCGTTACTTGATAAGGCACCCGCACTCCCGGCGTGAGATTGTTCACGATCGCCTCGTGCCGCCAAATCTGCCGTTCCTCAGGTCTAGAATTGATCAAATCAACAACTTGGGAATTCAAGTGTGACTTTTGATCTTCACGGGTCCGACTGAGCTGGCTACTGGTTGCCATGACAGTGCGATCGCGACTTTTCTCGGCAGGTGTCGTTAAGCCAGGCCCGTAGGTCACAAAATGTTGGGAACCAGGAAATTCTGTGAACCAGACGACCCGGATGGAAGTAGGAGTCGGCAGTTGCAAAAACGGATCAGTCAATAGCCGAGGAGTCACAGCCATAAACGTATAATTTCACAGCTTCATAAATGGATCGAGCCAAAGCAGAATTGATTGCTTGAGTTGATTGAGTTCTCGATACACCTCTTGCTTCATCCACTGGGCGATCGCATCTAGCGGGGTGAAAACTGAGCCACTTTTCCAAGCAACATCTTGACCCAGAGGAGTGGTATGGCTGCCCGGTAGCTTTTGCAGCGTCACCATATCAGGAAAACGCTCCTTCAGCACTTCACTCATGGTTATGGTTTGGTCCAGCGTATCGTTGGTAAATTTAATCAGCAAATTTCGCCGTACTTGGTAGCGCTCAGAGACTAAAGCCATCGTTTCTAGCGGAGATGGTGTGAACTCAACGGCAAAGCTAGGCGAAAGCTGATCCATTAACGGAATGGCATCGCGCGCGGCATAGTTGTTGAAGGAAATTAAGATATTTCCTGCTCGCTCCACAGCAAACGAACTACCAATCAGTAAATGCAGCTTGCAGCCCATGCTATGTCCCAAGCCGTAAATGGGGAGGTAGCGCTTTTGCAGTAATCCTCTGGTTTGGAGTTGCGCAAAGGCTCGTTCAAAGTTCCGCAGCACTTGATGAGCGATCGCACCGTGATCCATCGTGTTGACAAAAGGAGTGGCGATGATTACATAGCCTTGGCGGCTGAGATGTTCTAGCAACCAACGGTAAGTGACGTGAGGTGCAGTCGCAACAAAAGCTCCTCCCAAGAAATGGATGATCGCGATGGGTCGCGGCGGAATTAAAACCCAGTTACCAGAAACTTCCTGCCAATCCATGCCCACAACATGTAAACAATACGTTACGTCCTGCCTTCATCCTAAACTCTGTTTTCTCCTAACAGGAGGGAACTATGAATGTAGCGGGACACCCATCCGAGAAAAGATATGGACACTAAGCAGCGGGACATACAGAGCCAGGATGCAAGTGAGCAGCCGCCAATTTCAGCAGAATGCTTGCATTCAGAAGCGATCGCCTCTCAGCAACCTGAATGTCAGCAGTGGCAGGAAAAGCTCCAAAATGTACAGCAAGAGTTGTCCAACATCAAGCTCGCGCTGGATGAAGCTGCCATTGTGGCTCTGACAGATACAACTGGCGTGATGCAGTATGTGAATGACAAGTTCTGTCGGCTATCCCAGTACGCCCGTGAAGAGCTGGTGCAGCAAAATTATCGGATGCTTAATTCTAGCTGTCACCCCAAGGAATTTTTTCAAAGCTTATGGTCCACTATTGACCAAGGCAAAGTTTGGCAAGGAGAAATTCGCAATAAAGCCAAAGACGGTTCTTACTATTGGGTAGACACAACTATCGTGCCTTACCTCAACGAGCAAGGACAACCCTTTCAATACTTAGCCATTCAGTTCGATATCACTGAGCGCAAACGGATTGAAGAACGGCTGCGGCATGATGCGTTTCATGATGTCCTCACAGGGTTACCCAACCGAGCCTTGTTTATGGCCCGTTTGGGCCGAGCGATCGAGCATGTAAAGCGGCGTTCTGGTGCTGTGTTTGCTTTACTCTTTGTTGATCTGGATTACTTCAAAACCCTGAATGACACTCTAGGGCATTTGGTGGGCGATCAACTGTTGGTGGCGATCGCCCGGCGCTTGGAATCTTGCCTGAGAATTGGCGATACCGTTGCCCGATTCGGTGGCGATGAGTTTACGATCCTGCTAGAAGACATTAAAGACGTTCAAGATGCCATTCGAGTAGCAGAACGTCTACAGCAAGAGTTGCAACTGCCCTTCTATCTCAGCGGTCACGAAATTTCTACCACAGCGAGTATTGGCATTGCCCTCAGTTGTACCGATTACAGCCAACCTGAAGAAATTCTGCGCGATGCAGATTTGGCTTTATACCAAGCGAAAGCGATGGGCCGCACGCGCTACGAAATCTTTGATGCTTCCATGCATCGGGGGACGCTGGCCCATATGCAACTAGAGCATGACCTCCGACGAGCGATCGCCAAGACTCAGGATCAAGCCATTTCTGGAGAAACAGAAGCCCCAGAATTTTGGCTACAGTACCAACCGATTGTGTCTCTCAAAACCAATCGCATCATGGGTTTTGAAGCCTTAATTCGTTGGAATCACCCAGAGCGGGGTTTGATCTCGCCTGCCGACTTTATCCCCTTGGCCGAAGAAACTGGGCTGATTGTACCGATTGGTCAGTGGGTATTGCGTCAGGCTTGCTATCAGCTCTCTGTCTGGCACCAACTGATCTCCTCGCCTTGTCCACTCATCGTCAGCGTCAACCTCTCCAGCCGTCAGTTTGTCCAGCCTGATTTAGTAAACCAAATTAGTCAAATTCTGCAAGAAACGAATCTAAATCCTCGCTACTTAAAGCTGGAGATTACTGAAAGTGTGGTGATGGAAAATGCTGAAGTGGCTACAACGATGCTGCAACAGCTCAAAAGCTTAGGGATTCAGCTAGCTATTGATGACTTTGGCACTGGCTACTCTTCACTCAGTTATTTGCACCGCTTCCCCATTGACACGCTAAAGATCGATCGCTCCTTTATTAACCGCATCGATATTGATGGCGAGAACTTAGAAATTGTCCGCACCATCGTTACCCTAGCTTGGAATTTAGGCATGGACATAATTGCTGAAGGAGTGGAAACTGCTAAGCAGTTGGCACAACTCAAAGCTTTGAAGTGTGAGTATGCTCAAGGCTATTTCTTTGCTAGACCACTTAATTGCGAAGCAGCTACAGCTTTAGTGATTCAGGGAACGATCGCAGTTAAGTAGAGTTGTTGCTGACAAAAATGCGTGGTTGCTGACGAGAGGGTTTACAAAAACCACCTGAGAGACAGATAGCCCCTTTGGAATTTGACAGAGTAAATTGACAATAGAAGTTGAATCCAGATTTTGGCTAGTGCTGGAGCTCTTTGCGGCGCAATGAAGTGACGAAGTCATGATTAGAGATGAATCGATCACTCGTAGTTTTATGCTGCTGTGCCTAGGCGCAGCTTTTTTAACGTTGCTGGTGCGATCGCAGACCAATGCTGCCTCCCTCACGCCACAGCAACCTGCTATTAACCTACCGCTGCAACCCGTTAAGAGCGCTTCTGCGTCCTTGAAGCCTAAGCCTGCTACGCCCGCTCAAGCTCAAAGTCGCCTTGTGGTAGATTTGAGCGATCGCAAGGTTTCTCTGTACCGCAGCCAAAAATTGCAAGGAAGTTACCCAGTTGCGATTGGTCAAGTAGGCTGGGAGACCCCTACAGGCACTTTTGCCATCACTCAGATGCAAACTAATCCAGTTTGGCAGCACCCCATTACCGAGCAGCTCATCACCGCGGGACCTGATAGCCCTTTGGGACTGCGCTGGATCGGTTTTTGGTCCGATGGCCACAACCAAATTGGCTTCCACGGTACGAATCAGGAAGAGTTAATTGGTCAGGCTGTTTCCCACGGCTGTGTGCGGATGCGAAACCAAGATATTGTGGCGCTCTATCAGCAAGTTGCCGAAGGAACGCCAGTCATAGTGCAGCCTTAAAAGGATTTACATAGGTAATGATTTTGGGTGGTGTAGGCTTCATCTACACCACCCAAAATCTGCCAATGCAATTAGTTATCGGAGGGCTGGGGTTCAAACTTAGGAGCGTAAACCTGGAGCAACGTACTGACTTGAGTTAACACTTCATCGCCAGAGTTTTTGCCGATCGCTTGCCGCTCAGGGAAGAATTCAGGTCGGTCTAGGTTACGGGCGATCGCTTCACTCACCTGCTGAGCAATCAAGCCGTGTAGTTCTTCTTTGGCGCGGTTGCGCTGGTAGTTAGCGCCTTCTTCAGTGGTGGCGTAGAGGGGTGGCAGACGGTTTAAGGCGTAGGCAGCAATATCACCCAAATCTAAAGTGCAATCACTCGTAGCTTCAATTTCGGCGACCCGAGCGATCGCTTCAGTTAGCACCAATTCTTCCATCACGTTGATGAACTGCTTTCTGGGTACAGCCACAACTTCACCCGTTAGTAACGCTCCCATCAAGCGATCGAGGGCCATATATTCCTCAATCGACAATTCGGAAGCCGTGTCACAGATGCGACCCACCTCAGCTTCCATCGCTGGTGTGAGGTAACCGTCCTGCAAGGCCTGCTCTACAATTTTCTCAATACTCATAACGCCTCTTCGCTCCCCGCCACCATCTTACAAATGGGCAACCTTGCTGCAAGCACCTTGCTTTAGTTTGCCCCAGAATCGTACTGTTGGACGAAATTTACCAAAACTTCCCACAAGATTATTCCATGCCTTGATAACGCCAAGGTACTGGGTCTACAGCCTTTCCTTGCACATACAAGCCCCAGTGTAAATGTGGCCCAGTCGAAGCTCCACTAGAACCGACTGCGCCAATCACTTGGCCCGCTCGGACCATATCACCTTCCTTTACATTGATGCGACTCAGGTGTAAATAAATCGTCTGCACACCTTGACCGTGGTCAACCCCGACGACATTGCCATTAATCTTAAATCCTTGGGATTCACGACCGACGAGGGCGACTCGTCCCGCTGCGGCGGCAACGACAGGGGAGCCTGTGGCTCCTGCATAATCCACGCCTGAATGGTAATAATCTTTGGCAAATACGCCGTTGTAGTAGCGACGAATGCCGTAAATTGTGGTGATTTCTCCTTGGTTAGGCCGCACAAAAGGACCGCTCCAGAATTTTTGGGGCGTCACTAAACGCTTGAAGGCATCTACGCGATTAAATTCGGCATCGCTAATGTCCTCATCTTTGCCCGGTGGGAGCCAGATGCTCTGAGTTGGAAAGGAGCGATTGCGAAGCTGCACTGCCAAATTCTTCACCTGCCCTTCCCCAGTGACTTGAATCTTCAGCGTGCCAGGTTTATCGAGGGGGGTGGTTGGCAATAAAGCTCGGAAGCGATTAGGGCCGATGAGATAAGTATCAAAGGTTTGCTGCCCTAAGGTCACTCTGGGGCTGCTGCTGACCTCCAGGTTATCTTGCCGCACGACTACAGAAATGGTGTCTCCAAGCTGGGGGGCTGTAGGCGTAATCTGAACTTGCAGGGCTTGAGCAGGAGTGATTGAGGCGATCGCTCCTGTAGCCACGCCTAACGGTGCGAGTCCGAGGTGAAACAACCAATTCCTGAAGCGGTGAGATGGAGGGGAAGCAATCACAATCTCAAGATGTCCTTCACAACTATTGTCAGACCTACTGTCAGACTTAGACTAAGTATTTCTGTATCTGTTTCCAAGTCTGTCCAGTCATTTCGGGACAAATTTTAGAGGAGTAACTTCCTAGGAGTCAACCAATTCTTAAGATGAGCGGCGAATAACGGTGCGATCGCGGCGTTTTCCTAGCTAAACCTCCGCTGTACTCTCCCCAGAGTCGTAAAAACCTCTTATTCTGAAGTTTGTAGACGTTAATATTTCTCTCATTTTTTTAAGAACCTGTGCAAGAAGACTTTAGGCTGATCGTCGATCTGGTGACTGTTTTGGCTGCGGCTGCGGCAGGAGGACTGATTGCGGCTTTACTCCGCCAGCCGGCTTTGTTGGGCTACCTGCTGGGTGGAGTGATTATTGGACCTGCTGGTTTAGGGCTAATTAAGGAACTCGTCCAAGTAGAAACGTTGGCCCAGTTTGGAGTGGCCTTTTTACTATTTGCGTTAGGCGTTGAGTTCTCATTTGCCGAGCTGAAGAAAGTCCAAGCGATCAGTTTGGGCGGTGGCGGGTTGCAAATTGCCCTAACGATTTTGGTGACGGCGATCGCCTCAGTCACGATGGGTTGGGTCACCTCTCCCGCTCAAGGAGTTTTCTTGGGAGCCATCCTATCGTTGTCGTCTACGGCAGTGGTGCTCAAGTGCTTGATGGAGCGCAACGAAACTGAAACCCCCCACGGCAAGGTGATGCTGGGGATTTTGGTGGTGCAGGACTTGGCGCTGGGCTTGATGCTGGCCGTATTACCTGCTCTCGATCAGCCTGCCGAAGCGATCGGAATTGCCGTGGGATGGGCCTTGTTACGCATTGGCTTATTTGCGGCGGGGGCAGTGGCGGTTGGTATCTGGATTATTCCGCCTCTATTGCGGTTGCTGGCTCGCACCGAGAGCCGTGAATTGTTCTTGCTGGGTGTGGTGGCACTTTGCTTGGGAATTGCCCTGCTGACAGAACATCTGGGGCTTTCGATTGAAATGGGAGCCTTTGTGGCGGGGCTGATGATTTCGGAGGTGGAGTATGCCGACCAGACGCTAACTTATGTCGAGCCGTTGCGGGATATTTTTGCTAGCCTGTTTTTTGCCGCGATCGGGATGCTGATCGACCCGGTGTTTCTTTGGAACAATTGGGAGCTGATTCTAGGCTTGGTGGCGCTGGTATTGGTGGGCAAGTTTCTCATCATCACACCTCTGGTCACTCTGTTTCGCTACCCATTAAAGACAGCTTTGATTGCCGGGTTCGGATTAGCTCAAATTGGTGAATTTTCTTTCGTGCTGGCGAGCGAAGGACAAGCTTTAGGGCTAGTGTCTCGCCGGGTTTACTTGCTGATTCTGGGTACAACGGCAGTAACTCTAGTCGTCACTCCTTTCTTGTTGCGATTAGTGCCGCAATTATTTGTCTGGGCGGAATCTTGGCCTTGGCTGAAGCGATATCTCGACCGAACTGATTTACCGTTAGCAGCTTCAGAAGAAGCGCCCCTAAAAAATCATGTGGTGGTTTGTGGCTATGGCCGAGTCGGACGCAACATTGTGCAATTGTTGCAGGAACACCAGTATCCAGTGCTGGTGATTGAGCAGTCGGAACAGAGAATTCAACAACTCCGAGATGCCGAAATCCCCTACGTCTATGGCAATGCGGGCAGCTTGCATGTGTTGGAAAAGGCAGGCGTGGATAAAGCTCAGGGTATGGCGATCGCGCTACCCGACCCCATGAGTACTCGGTTATCCCTCAAACGCTGTTTAGAAATTGCGCCCGATTTAGATGTGGTAGTACGAGCCAATAAGGACAAAGATATTGAATTGCTCTACCAACTGGGGGCGCGTGAAGTGGTGCAACCAGAATTTGAAGCAAGCCTAGAACTCTCAACTCACTTACTTACTAGCATGGGCGCTCCTCTCTCCAGCATTCAGCTAGAAGTGCAGCAAATTCGCAATAGTCACTACTACGGACTACGACCGGAGCGCACCGCCAACCAAATTTCGCGCGACCTGCGGGTGGCAGCTCAGGATATGAACAGCAAGTGGTATGGCTTGCCAGAGCATTCGCCATTGCTAGGAATGACCCTAGAGGAAACAGATTTGCGTCGCCTCACAGGTGTGAGTTTGATGGCGATTCGTCGCGCGGGTGGTAATGAGGTGGATTATCCAGACGCGCGAACTATTCTAGAACCGGGCGATCGCCTCTTAATTGTGGGGCAGTCAGAAGAAGTGGCAGCGTTTGATGAGCTAGCTCGGGGAGAAGCGGCAGTTCCCAAGGAAAGTTCCTCTTGCCAATGGCTAATGGTGCCCGTAGAGAGTCCAGTGGCAGGCCAAACATTAGCTGAGTTAGACCTACAAGGGCAATATGACGTACAGGTGCAAGCCATCCGCCGGGAAGGTCGATTTATCCGCTTTCCTACTGGAGACACCGATATTTTGGTGAGCGATCGCCTGCTGCTATGTGGCAACCGAGATTCTTTGGTGCAGGTGCGCCAGTGGATTGCTCCCGCCTTGCAACTGCCGATGTTACAAATTCCAGTGGTGAAGGCAAACGTTAGCGAAACCTTACAGGAGTTCCTGCCACCCGATAGTCTCCGCGAACTGTAGAGCTAGAAGTAGCAGGATGGCTCCTATCCATAGAGGGCAGTCGGACTACATTTTGGGTTTGATGAAAGCGATCGCTTGCCGCCAAATTAAAGTGGGCTGGTCATACTGATCGCTCAAGCAAAAGCAGTGTTGATCTTGCCAGCGAATTTTGCCTGTGAGCAAATCTCCAGTCAGGAGCTTTAGCTCTACTTCTTTACCATCTCGAATAAAGTTTTGGAGTTGGCGAATGCTCGGCAAACCTGTTTCTAGTTCGCTGCTCATAACTTCCGATCCTTTGCTATGGGAAAATTGCTAAACATTAAATTGCCCAGTTCAGCTTACAGTGGTTGCGACCTTAAGGGAGAAGTTTATGGGAATTGAGTTTACCAAGTACCACGGATTAGGCAACGATTTCATTTTGATTGATAACCGCACCTCCGCAGAACCTTACCTCACGCCAGAACAAGCCGTGAAGTGGTGCGATCGCCACTTTGGAATTGGCGCAGATGGCGTGATCTTTGCTTTGCCTGATCAGGATGGCCACGACTACACAATGCGGATTTTCAACTCGGATGGTTCCGAGCCAGAAATGTGTGGCAATGGCATTCGGTGCTTAGCTAAGTTCCTGGTAGATTTGGAAGCCGCTGATGCCAACGTGAGTTCGGAGTCTTTGTTGCCCCGATCGTACAAAATTCATACCCTGGCAGGTGTGATGGTACCCAAGATTGAAGCGAGCGGCCAAGTGACAGTAGATATGGGTCAACCCCATTTGCTCGCAGCAGAAATTCCAACCACCTTGGCCGCAGCAGACCAAAAAGTGATTGCCCAACCCCTAGAAGTGGCTGGACAAACTTGGGATGTAACTTGTGTCAGCATGGGCAATCCACACTGCATCACGTTTGTTGAAGATGTAGCCGCGATCGCCCTGGAAACCATTGGCCCCAAATTCGAGCATCACGCCGTCTTTCCCCAACGCACCAACACTGAATTCATTGAGGTGGTGCGCCGCGACTACTTAAAGATGCGAGTCTGGGAGCGCGGTGCGGGTATCACATTAGCTTGCGGGACAGGTGCTTGTGCAGTGCTGGTGGCGGGAGTGCTGAACGGCATCTGCGATCGCCGTGCCACGATTGAGCTTCCCGGCGGCCCGCTCGAAATTGAATGGTCCGAGCTAGATCAACGGGTTTATATGACGGGGCCTGCTGAATTGGTGTTTGCAGGCCAATCCTCAATTTAAGGGTTCGATCGCTGCCTTTAACCCTTGGCTATTCAGCGTCTGCATCATTTTGTCTGCGTTGTCGCGGTTGCTGTAGGAGCCAACCTGCATCACCATGCGCCCATTCCATAAAGTGCGAAAAGCGCTAGGAGCGATCGCGGCAACTTCCGCTTGCTCACCCTCACTCTCAACCTCGACTACCACGCGGTAGCGCGACCCCAAAGCCGCACCTTGGTTTGGAAAAGGCAGGCTGTTGGTGCCATCTAGGGGATTACTCGCCACCAAAACACTAGGCAAATCTCCACCTCCCCGACCCACCGGAATGTCTGGTCCCGGTACTGGTAAGACATCACCGCTGATAGAGGGAGAGCTAGGTTGAGGGATAGCCGCGATCGCTGGCGCTGAAGTAGGCACTGGAGGCATGGTCGGGATAACAGCGCTAGTCTCAGGCGCAGGCACCGGAATCTCGATGCTGGTAGAAGGAGCAGCAGTTGCAATCGCGGGGGCGACAGGTTGAACAACAACAGGCTTGGGCGGCAAAACGGGTAACTGGAGGCTACGACTAGGTCGAGCCGCTACTCGGACTGGGCTGGTACGAGTTGTCTCTGGCGGTGGCACTGGAATCGCGATCGCGGTGGTCCCAGATGTGGGGATGGGGGGCAACGTGATTTGCTGAGCAGCTTGGCGAGATTTGGAGTTGGATGGATTGGAGCGAGGCGCTGTGCTAATGGGTGATGGCACAGGTCGCCGATTTCGGAAGGAGTAGGCAGCGATCGGTTGAGGGCGCAAAGCGGGAGAGGGCTGGGCTGCTACCTTGGCGGCTGGCTTTTCTGTCTTCTTGCTAGTCGGCTTTAACTCGGTCGGGACCGGGAAAGCGGCGGCAGTCATACTGGGAACCGCTGGGGCTTTAGGTGGAGCAGTTGCGATCGCGGGGGCTGTTGGTTTAAACGGCGCAGTAGCGATCGCGGGGGCCGCTTCAGGTGGTGGTACCTCAATCGCGATCGCACTGCTAATAGGAGGGCTGGTGACAGATGGCTGAGATGCCTCAGATGGCTGTACCACTGAACTGATGGCTTTTGGGCGCGGCACCTCAACCGGAGTTGCGACTGGCTGAGGTGCGGGTTCGGGGGTTGGTACCTCGATCGCGATCGCAACGGGTTCAGTGGTGACAGGTTTGGTTGTGATGATAGTGGGGCGCGGGTTGGCCACTACCACTGTCGCAGGGGTAACCAAAGAAGTTGAAACCGTTGAGTTGGTAGCGTTAGCTCTAGGAGGTGGCGGCTCGGACACAGTTGCAACCGTTGGTTTTGGAACTGTGGGTGGTACTTTGGCCGCAACCTCAACTACAGGTGATTGGGCAGGAGCTGAAGCTGCCACTGATGTAGGAACGGTGGTTGGTTTAACAGAAACGGTTGGCTCCGCTGGAGGGGCAGCTTTGGGTAAGATCTTTAACGCAGGAAAGTCAGCTTTGACAGTGGGTAAAGCTGGCGTTGTTGGAGCAGTTGCGATTGCCTGAGTCGTGATAGCTGGCTTGAAAGGCTCGACCCGCACTTCCAACGGAGCGATGGTCGCACTTTTGTCAGAATTGGTGACTGGTCGGGCAGCGATGCTAGCAGGCGAGGAGGTGGGGGCAACGCTAACCGAAGGAGTTGTGCTTGCCGTGCTTGCTAAAGCTGTGCCAGATAAATCAATGCGTCCGCTGGTCCGATCGCTACTCAGTTCATTACCGAAAGCAGAAACTGCTTGACTAGAAGCACTACTGTTAATGTCAAACCGACCATTGTTGCTGAAAATATTAGCGCCAGGATCAACTGCACTGCCCAGATCAGGCCGAGCTTGGGCGATCGCCACCACGCCATCCCGCAGGTTTTGTTCAATCAGGTTGCCCCGAATAATCGGCTGGGCGTTAGCTTGAACCACGATGCCGTCTTGGTTCTGCACAATCCGGTTGCCAATGATGGTTGGCGCGGCA
The DNA here is from genome assembly GCF_014695845.1 of Trichocoleus sp. FACHB-591. Taxonomy (NCBI): domain Bacteria; kingdom Bacillati; phylum Cyanobacteriota; class Cyanophyceae; order Leptolyngbyales; family Trichocoleusaceae; genus Trichocoleus; species Trichocoleus sp. FACHB-591. The sequence continues at coordinate 35,916 of NZ_JACJPA010000045.1, read as the reverse complement.
TCCTGAGCGACATTGATGCCAAAACCAGTTTTGATGAACAAATTCTCGCGTACTTCTGGTCGAGAGTTGCCGTAAATCGTGATGCCATTGGCTCCATTGGCATAGAAGTAGTTGCCTCGCACCACAGGCGCACTACTGCCAACTACAGAGATGCCATCGTGAGTATTGCCTGTAAAAGTGTTTTCTAGAATCACAGGGCTGGCTGATTCAATCCAAAGACCATAGCCTCGCGGATTCGGATTGGTCACCGTAACGCCTGCTAAACCTGCCTGGTGAACTCCGAGAATTGTAATGTTCTGGCTGGCAAAGGTGGGGCTGAGGTAAGGAGCACCACCCTGAATCAAAATATCTTTGCCGCGAGTGCGAGTATCCCCTTGAATCGTCACGCCGGGTTTGAGTTTGAGGGGAAAAACCTCGCCAGTCTGGGCGCTGTAGGTGCCCGGAATTAACACAATCACCGTGTTGGGTTGGGCTGCTTTGAGAGCTTGCGTAATAGTTTTGAAGGGAGCCCGTTCACCGCCATCGCCCACTGTGTCATCCCCCGCGACTGGATTGACATAGAGCAAGTTTAAGCTAGACATGGCCCTGGCTCTAGCTGGCACTTGGGCTAGCTGCATCGACCCATCAGACCCATCAAACTGAGCGATCGCCGGCTCCGTAGACCAACCTGCCCAAGCAGCAATGGTTAGACCTACGCCCATCAAGCTGTGGGAAAACAAACGGTTACTTGCATACCAGCCAACATGACCGCTGGGGGGCTGGATCAAGGATTGATAGTTGTCGGGGGTCATACTCACAAATCTCCTCTTGACCGCACTGGGTGAAAGGCAGTAGTTGAATTTAGCGATCGCTGGCGCTCCACACAGCCCACCAATCAGCAATAAAAAACAAGCGATAAAAACGGGAGCTATCTTACCCTAGATACCCGCTAAAAATAACCGTCTCTTGCCCCATCTGCAAAGTTTGACTGAGAAACTTAAGAATAGTTAAACTAAACGACCGACAAATGGCAGAATTTGAATTGCCCTACTCCCACGTGTGCTGTGTAGTTGAGTTTTCATCCAGCTAGCATACGGCTTCTCGGAGCGAGAAACTTTTTATTTAGGAAGGGGGAATCTGACGTTACGATGAAACATGAATGGGAATGGGGTTGTTCTAATGGGCGATAGACCTACCGGGAGTAAACTCGTGCAGCCCGCACTCTACCGCATTCTAGATGCCAATCTGGATCGGGCTCGTGAAGGCTTGAGGATCGTCGAAGAATGGTGTCGATTTGGCCTCAACAGCGCACCGCTGACTGACGAGTGCAAGCAAATGCGGCAGGAATTGGCGCGTTGGCATGATCCAGAACTGCGAGCGGCCCGTGATACACCAGGCGATCCAGGGACAGAACTCACTCACCCGCAAGAAGAGCAGCGCTCCAGCATTGAGCAAGTTTTGCAGGTTAACTTGTGCCGTGTCGAAGAAGCCCTCCGGGTGCTGGAAGAATACGGCAAGATTTACACCCCAGAAATGGGCATGGCTTGCAAACAAATGCGCTATCGCGTCTATACCCTAGAAAGTAATCTGCTGGTACCCCAACGACAGCAACTCCTAGAGCGATCGCACCTCTACCTCGTCACTTCTCCCGCCGAGAATCTATTTGCCACGGTGGAAGCAGCCCTCCAAGGCGGTTTGTCTCTGGTGCAGTACCGCGACAAAACCGCAGACGACAATGTGCGCTTCAGTAATGCCAAAAAACTGCGGCAAATTTGCCAAGATTACAACGCTCTATTTATCGTTAATGACCGAGTAGACTTAGCGCTGGCTGTAGATGCCGATGGTGTGCATTTAGGTCAGCAAGATATGGCGATCGCCACGGCGCGACAACTGTTAGGCCCGCATCGGTTGATTGGCCGCTCCACCACCAACCCAGACGAAATGCGGCAGGCAATTCAAGAAGGGGCTGACTATATTGGCGTGGGACCAGTTTATGAAACACCCACTAAAGCGGGTAAAGCTGCCGCAGGTCTGGAGTATGTCCGCTATGCCAAAGAACATGCCACAGTGCCTTGGTTTGTAATTGGTGGCGTTGACACGAATAATATTCATGATGTTCTAGCCGCTGGCGCAGAGCGGGTCGCAGTGGTGCGAGCCATTATGCAAGCCGATCAGCCTACCTTAATTACGCAATATTTCATCTCTCAGCTCCACCGCATTCAAACGATTCGTGCCTACGAAGAACGCATTGCCAAGCCTCATGTCTGATCTGTCTGGTCTGTCTAATTTTTCTGATGCCATTACGGTGCAAGTGAATGGTGAACCCCAAACTTGTTCCCGCTCTATCCTGCTACCAAATTTGTTAGAACAACTCGGACTCAACCCCCGTTTAATTGCTGTTGAGTATAACGGTGAGATTCTGCATCGGCAGTTTTGGGCAGATACCCAAGTCCAAGAAGGCGATCGCCTGGAGATTGTCACCATTGTGGGCGGCGGTTAGCGATCGCTGTTTTATCTAGGCGCAATACCTAGGCAGCTTGAGTACGGATAACTCCCTCCAGACTGATGCCCTACCCCCGGAGTAAGACAGTACAGTATAGGTGTGCCCTAGGTTTACGGCTCTTGACAAAGGGTGAGCCGCCTCAAGCCGAGTTCTAAAACTTGCAGGCAGGTGGTTGTCCACCAGTATCATGAACTGGTTAAAAACATTCCGAATTGAAATTTTGAATTGAAGTTTGGAATTAGCCGGAGCCGATTGTTTTTTCGTCAGCTTGGATAGGCACGCCTTATGCGTAATAAACTTTTTTCTGTAATCAAACCTTTTTTAAAGTCCGTGCTTCTGGTTGGCCTAGTGCTGACTCTGGCACTGAGTAATGCCGATGGTGCGTTGGCAGCCCGTAGCGGTGGACGCATTGGCGGTGGTTCATTCAGAGCCCCCAGTCGTGGCCCCACTTACTCTGCTCCCCGTAGCTATACTCCTGGCCCTGGTGGTTATGGCGGTGGGTATGGATACGGTTATGGTGGTGGCGGTGGATTTTCTCCTCTCTTCTTTATTCCGTTCCTAGGTGGTACGGGTGGATTAAGTGGCCTATTTGGTATCTTGATCTTCTTTGCGATCGCCAACTTCCTCGTCAGCACGTTCCGCCGAGTTGGTGCAGGCACAGATGGTGAGAGCCTAGACTATGATGCTTCCTCCAGCAATCCTGCTGTGTCAGTCGCGAAACTGCAAGTAGGTCTGTTGGCCGAAGCTCGAACTCTGCAAGCTGACCTGAACCGCATTGCCGAAGCTGCGGATACTAGCTCTTCGGAAGGGTTGGTTCAAGTCCTGCAAGAAGCCTCTCTTGCCTTGCTGCGTCACCCAGAGTACTGGATCTACGCTGGGTCCGAAAGCCAGCAAACTCGTCTAAGCGCGGCTGAAGCTCAGTTTAATCGGTTAGCCTTAGCAGAGCGCAGTAAGTTTGGCGAGGAAACTCTGACCAACTTCAACACTCGTAGGCAACTGAAGTCAGCCAATGACGCATCTGCCCTGACTGTTGCTGAACCCGGTGGTGCATTGACTAACACCAGTCAAGCTCCCAGTGAATACATTGTGGTGACCATCCTGGTCGGGACGCAAGGTAAATGGCAGTTCCCAGCCATCAACAACACCGAAGATTTGCGACGGGCACTCAGCCAGATTGGTGCTATTCCTAGCGAACAACTGCTAGCAGTGGAGATTCTGTGGACTCCTCAAGCTGAGGATGACACTCTGACCACAGACGACATGATAGCGGAGTATCCCAACCTCAAACTCGTCTAGTCACGATTCTACTCTCGCTCAAACCCTTCTCCCCCACGCTGGTTATCCACTGGGGGAGTTGCCGTTTAAATTGAATTTTAGATTGGAAGGGACGGCGGTTAGAGTGGAGAAGCGATCGCTCCTCACATTCCATCCCCAGCATGCGAATGCAATATTCAGTTCATTCGCCCACTCAATTTATCCAGACTTACGCTGACCAATTGCTGCCCGATTGGTCGCAGCCGATTTTGTCGATTTTGGTCGTACTGCAACAATGCTCTAGCTTGATGCTGAGTCGAACTCTGGCAACAGAAACCCAAAAGCGCCAGGGACGTGAACAGTTTTTGCAGTTTGGGCATCAAGTTGCGCTGGAACTTGAATCCTTAGGGTATTTGGCAGACCTTTTTGATCCAGCAACAGGTTGGCCCCTGCGATCGCCTCCCGGTCGGCTGCACTTGGATGATGTTGCGGTGGTGCGGGCAGCATTGCAATATCCCACGATGGCTCAAGGCGACTGTACTTTAGTCATTCATCCGGATTGGGAGAGTGCTGTCTATCCCTCTGTGCTCGTCTCATCTGCACCTCTCAGCTTGCTAGAAACGATCGCTGCCCAGGTGAGCGATCGCTATCTACTGGATCTGCATCATTAGATTGAAGACCACGAACGAGACCGTTAAGAAACCAGACCAGAGATAGCCGCTTCAAGCGGAAAGTCAGCTTGTGGGGTTTTATGGCTGGCATACCACCACTCTTGCTCTACAGGGGAGAGTTTGACGGAGTAAAGCGTGATTTCAATTGTTTTTCCAGAGCAACCTTGACCTAAAATCTCAACTGCATAGGAAGGGTGAGTTTTGGTGGCTAAATCAGGTATGTAGCGTTTGCCAATCCTGCGCCAACTCGGTTCTTTGCCCCGCCATTCCAACCGGCAACAAGGCCAAGGCAATTGCTCACGGTCAAACAAACGACAGCAAGGACCCACAATCCGGTAGCAGAAGTGACCACCGGGACTATAAAGAATTTCGCCAGATTGCAAGAGATCAGACACAGTGTGATTGTCTCATAGTTCGCACTGAGACTGAAGCAGGGAGAGCGATCGCCGTTTTGTATCCGCCTACCCAATTGCATATTCAGCCATCCTCAACTCAGTCACGAGGACGAGGCAATAGCCCTGTTTGCATTCTCTCTCCTGATACAAGCGATCGCCTGTCACCTTTGCGACGATCAAGATATGAACAACACTGAACGTCTCCTCACGCTCAATCGTATCCGTAAGCTCAGCCGCTTGATGGACACCGCCATTCGAATTCCGGGTATCGGTTTTCGGATTGGCCTAGACCCGATCATGGGGTTAATTCCAGGGGCAGGAGATCTTGTAAGCACCGCCTTCTCGGCTTACATCATTTTCCTGGCAGCTCGATTCAGTTTGCCCTCTCCCGTGTTGTACCGCATGGTCTTCAACATCGGCTTGGAGGCAGTAGTGGGTTCTATACCCCTGATTGGTGACTTGTTCGATGCCTTTTACAAATCGAACATCCGAAATCTGGCCCTGCTAGAACAACACCTGCAAGTGGTAGATCCAGAACTAGAGGAAGTGGCAGCAGTCACGCCCCTACCTCGCTAGTGGTCTAGGCTTGGCCGCTTTGTGCCCTACCTGTACCTAGAGTTGTAAAGAGGTAACTCTACAGAAGATAGAAACCGTTTCCTAAATAATTTGTTATCTTTGTTTACATAGGTTTACAAAATTCACTTCAAAGCTTTTTTCTCACTGTTACTCTCTCTTGGTTTTACTTGGCAAGGAGCCCGTTATGAATTCCCCCGCTCAATTATCTTTAGAACAAGAATTCAGTCTTAGAAGTTTCGCAGATCAAGTTCAGCTCATGTCCCGTGAACAAGCTCAGGAGTTTCTAGTCAGCTTGTATGAGCAAATGATGCTGCGAGAAAAGATGTACCAAGAATTTCTGAAGCATGAGTGGGGTTTAGATACTCCAGAGAACTGGGTCTAATCTCCCAAGTGGCTAAGAGCGCTGATGCACTATGACACCCTACAAAGTCAGCGCTCTTGCTAGCAGTTTGATACAGCGGCTTTTGATGATCGGTTTGCGGTACGGCAGCGAACCTGACTGAATCGGATTGCTGTTTAGCGATCGCCCGAATTTTTAATTGGATATTATGCAAAATTTAGATATTAGATTAAAGGAATCATCTTCGATTTCTATAGCTTCTTATGCAGGAATTTTAATCGCTGCTACTATTACTAGCCTATGGCTAGGAAGCTTAATATGGTGTTTCACGATTGATATTTCTAACTTACAAGTTTTTGGTTTAATTCCAGTTATTCTAATTAGAACTTTTTTACATACTGGGCTGTTCATTACAGCTCATGATGCAATGCACGGAACTATTTCCAAAAACCGCCAAATTAACGAGGGTATTGGCACTGTAGTTTCCGCCCTTTATGCTCTCCTGCCCTATCAAGATCTTTTAGCTAACCATCGTTTACATCATCGCGCTCCAGCTACCAACCGCGATCCAGATTTTTACGATCAGGAGCCTCAAAGCATTGCGGCTTGGTACTTTCACTTTATGAAAAGCTACCTGTCAGGCAAGCAAAGTTGGATTTTGCTAATTGGCATGAGTATTGTTTTTTACAGTTTGCTATTTGGGTTTCAAGTTCCCCTAGCTAATGTGTTGTTATTCTGGTTATTGCCACTTCTTTTAAGCTCCTGGCAACTCTTTTACTTTGGGATTTATCTACCCCACCGCGAGCCTTCAGCAGGATACACCAATCGCCATCGAGCAACCAGCATCAATTGTTCAAGTGTTTGGTCATTTCTTAGCTGCTATCACTTTGGTTATCACTGGGAGCATCACGAGTATCCAGATGTCCCTTGGTACGGTTTGGCCGCAGTCCGAAAAAGCTTAGATTAAGCGGGTCAAAGTGCGGTAATCCTGATAGCAGTCGTTACGAACGCAAAAGAGGGGACAACGGGAAAAGTTTGTTCCCTCTTTTACTAGCTAATTACAATTCCAGACTTGTTTTTAGCAGAACTAAGCAAATAGGAACTGGCCTCCATCGTTTGAAAGCAGATTTATATTAACGTCGGCTGCTGCAAAGCCTGCTGTCTCTGCTAACGTCACTAGTAAAGCACCTTTGCCGAAACCTGCGTTGTTGCTGATGCCATCACTGAGCCGTAGTTGTGTACCATTGCCAGATTTGACGACATCAATCGCACCAATGCCGCTAAAGGAGATGACGTCTCCGCCTGCCCCTCTCCGGAACTGCTTCACTGTATCGCTGCCATCACCATTGGTATAAAAAATGGTGTTAGAGAAGCCATCATTGGTCAGGGCGATCGCATCATCCCCGGTTCCACCAATGAGAGTGTCGCTGCCAGCCCCATCATTCAGCGTGTCATTGCCAGCACCACCGGAGATGTAGTCGTTGCCAAAGCCACCGCTGAGTGTATCGCTGCCATCACCACCATAGATGAAATCATGATTAACTGTGCCAGTGATATTGAGGCGCTCGATGTTGCTAAAGCTAATGGAGTTGTAACCATTGGCGCTGGAGCCAGAGTAATTGCCACCGCCATTGGAGTAGGTGTAGCCATTCATGAAGGTAAGAGAGGAATAATCGATGATAAGCAAATCGTCACCTGCTCCACCATCAACAGTGTCGTATCCTAAGCCCGCATTAATTTTGTCGTTGCCGCTGCCTGTTTTGATTGTGTTGTTGCGGTAACGACTGTAGTTGACGATGTCATTACCACTGCCTGTGGTGAGGCCATCGAAAAACTCGATATTGGTGATAACAGTGCCATTGGCTAGCTTGAGTTCCTTACTGATGCTGCCAGTATCTTCAAAAGTGAGATTCTTAGTGGCAGTTGAGAAGTCAGCATCATTCAAAGCATCTTCACCAACACCACCATCAATCTTGTCAGCGCCGCCGCCCCCACTAATCACATCATTACCAGCCCCACCATTGAGGATGTCGCTGCCAATACCACCCCCAAAAGTGTCATTGTTGGCTGTGCCTGTTACATGGAGGTGCTCGATGTTGCTAAAGTTGATACTGCCAGAGCCATTGATACCGTAGCCAAAGTAGTAGCCTGCTCCTAGCCCCATATAGGAGTAGGAGGCCCCGCTTATGTAATCAAGGGAGGAGTAGTCAATAACTAAAGTGTCCTCTCCTTCACCGCCATTAATATTGTCATTTCCCAACCCAGCACTAATGAGGTCGTTGCCCGCACCTGTATTAATAATGTTGTTGCGCTGACGGCTGTAGTTAATGGTGTCGTCGCCACTGCCAGTAATCAAGCCATCTAGAAACTCGATGTTTTTGGCGGTCGTACCATTGGTAAAAGTGACATCAAAAGTGGCTGAACTAGCATCAGTGAAAGTAAGGTTAGTGGTGGCATTCGAGAAGTCTGCATCTGCCAGGGCATCTTCACCATCGCCACCATCAATCTCGTCAGCGCCGCCGCCGCCGCTAATCACATCATTGCCAGCTCCACCATTGAGGACATCATTGCCGCTGCTTCCATAAATAAAATCGCTATTTGCAGTTCCAGTGACCTGTAAACGCTCAATATTACTAAAGTTGATGGTGCTGGACCCGTTAGCACCATAGCCAGAATAGTAACCACTGCCATTGCTGTAGGAAGGAAAGCTGGACATATAGTTGAGGGAGGAGTAGTCAATAACTAAGGTGTCTTCTCCTTCACCGCCATCGACATAGTCGTATCCTAGGCCAGGGTTAATCGTGTCATTGCCACCATAGCCGTAAATAGTGTCATCATCATTAGTGCCAGAGAGCGTATCATCGCCTGATGTGCCATTAATGCTACCCGATCCTCCACCAGAGCCATTACCAACTGAAATGGTGACACTTGCTTGGCTGGTATTTCCATTGCCATCGTCGATGACATAGGTGAAGCCGTCACCGCCAATGAAGCCAGGATTGGGAGTGTAAGAGAAGCTGCCGTTGCCATTGTCGATCAGCGTGCCATTGGCAACGTTAGTCGAGCTGATGATGGTTAGAACATCACCCTCAACATCAAAGTCATTGTCTAGAACAGAGAGAGTGATGGCTGTGTTCTCATTAGTTGTGAAAGTATCATTGCTAGCGATCGGTGCGTCACTAATAGAATTGACCGTAATAATCACCGTAGCGCTAGCAGTTCCCGTTCCTGACTCAACTACATACTCGTAGCTGTCAGTACCATTGAAATTAGGGTTTGGGATATAAGTGAACGTTCCATTCTGGTTCCATACTGTCCCGTTAACTGCTTGGTTAAAGCCGACGATAGTAAGTGGGCTACCGTCCGTGCTGCTATCATTTGCCAGTACGTTAATAGACACAGCTATGTCCTCAGTGGTGGTAGCTGCGTCGTTATTGATAGACATAGGATCGTTCTTGCTCTCGTAAAGGTCTGGACATGAGTAACTACATTTCCTAGATAGAAAATTTCATATTTTGTGTCTCAGTGATATCCGTACCAGGCTGGTGATTTTATACTCAGTACAAAAGACGAAAACGGCTGATCGCAAAATTTTGAGGAGCTTATGCTGCCAACAACTACATCAGATTTGTTAGCCTTCTCTAGCCGATTCCTGGAGCAGGAAGTGAGCGATCGCCTGCAAATCCTGAAACGCTTGGGGTTGGCTCGCTACGCCGACTTCATATTGCTGATGCCTAAGACTGATGCCAATGTTGCTTGTGTAATGCGCTTTTTTGCTGACCCTAGTCGAGTCAAGTTTCCTGATTTGCGTGGTGTGGAGCTAGCAGGTTTGACATTAGATGGGGCGAATTTGATTCGAGCGAATCTAACGGGAGCGAAACTGAACGGTAGCAGTTTGGTCAAAGCTGACTTGATTTACGCTCAGTTGCAAGATGCTGATTTAAGAAATGCGGACCTGCGAGGGGCGACCCTCAACAAAACCAGTTGGGCTGGAGCTTGGGTGGAAGGTTGCCGCTTAGGTGTAGGGGTTGGTTTGACGGATGAGCAGCGTCAAGATTTACAAGAGCGAGGCGCTTTGTTGGAGTTTTGGTTGAAGTAACTGGGGCATGGTAGAAACCTGGTTAGAACTGATTAGGGTTTGCTGTGCTATCCAACCGACTCACTCAACAAATTGCCTTTATTGTCGAAATTGACAAACTAAAGCAGATTTTGCGGCAGACGTTGCTCATCAACGCTTCGCGGCAGGAAAATAGTGCTGAACATTCCTGGCATATTACCTTGATGGCAATCGTGCTGGCTGAATATGCTCCTGAAGGAGTGAACCTATTACACGCTGTCAAATTGCTGTTGCTGCACGATTTAGTCGAAATTGATGCGGGTGATACGTTCTGCTACGACCTCAGCGGTAACCAAAGCAAAGCGGAACGGGAACTGGCGGCTGCCGATCGCCTGTTTGGGCTTTTACCTCCAGACCAAGGAACTGAGTTGCGATCGCTCTGGGAAGAATTTGAAGCACAAGTGACTCCAGAGGCCAAGTTTGCGGCTGCCCTCGATCGCCTCCAACCGATTCTAAACAATCAGCAAACTGGGGGAGCTTCTTGGAAAAAGCATGGCATTAGAGCAGATCAAGTGTTGTGGCGAATGCAGCCTGTCCTGGAAGGCGCACCGGAGTTGTGGCCCTTAGTTGAGCAAATTGTGGCTGATTGTGTGGCGGCAGGTTATCTACAACAAGCTTCACAAGCTGAGTCTGTTATCACTTAATTAGAACTAGAAAATCAATGCCTTTTATCTATTCTCGAACCATTCGCTTTCAAGACACTGATGCAGCGGGTGTAGTCTACTTTGCCAATGTGTTGGCGATGTGTCATGAAGCTTATGAAGCCTCTTTGGCAGCCTCAGGAATTAATTTGAAAGAGTTTTTCAGCAACTCTGCGATCGCCATTCCCATCACCCACGTAGAAGTTGATTTTTTTCGACCCATGTTTTGTGGTGATCAAGAATTGATTCATCTAACACCAACATTAATTTCAGAGCAAGAATTCAGAATTGATTACCAAATTTTTGCAGAAGGCTCCAGCGATCGCCCGTTAAGCCAAGCGCATACTCGTCATGTCTGTATTAATCCGACAATTAGAAAACGAGAAAATTTGCCAGAAATGATGCAGGAATGGCTCAAGCAGTGGAGCGATTCTGAAGCCAATTGAGGGCGATCGCTTGGGCTTGCTCGTAGTTAATCTTACCTTGGAGATTTCGCGGTAAATGCTCGATTGAAATCCAGTATTTAGGCTGCTTAAATTTGCTTAAGCGGGTTTGCAAATGACCGCTCAAATTAGTTGAAGTAGTTTGACAGGCAGGGACGTAAAGGGCTGTTACAACTTGCCCCCAGTGAGCATCTGGAAGGCCAATTACACAAACATCAGTCACTAAGTTGGTCGCTCGAATCGCTGCTTCCACTTCGGCGGGAAAAACATTCTCGCCCCCCGTAATAATCTTGTGGCTGCTGCGACCGATGATGTGCAAATAGCCTTGCTGGTCGAGATAGCCCAAGTCATCGGGTTGAAACTGAGGTTGCTCAAACAGTTGCGGATAATAGCCCAGCGTCAATGACTCAGCTTGAATCCTGATGTGGCCGACCTGACCGGGTAGCAGCAATTCTCCAGACTCGCTGTGGATACTGACGTTGCCGTGGGGTAAAACTCGCCCACTATTTCGGTGACCTGCCAGAAAATCTTCTGGGTGGAGGGTGGCGATTTGGGAGGCGGTTTCGGTCATGCCGTATGTGGGGGCTAAACGAATGCGATCGCGTCTCGCAGTTTCTAACAGATTATTCCAAGCGGGTGCTCCACCAAGAAGAACCGTGTGAAACTGGGCTAGCCAAGACGTTAATTCTTGCCGCTCCAGTAGGCGCTGTAGTTGAGTTGGCACCAAAGAAATGAAAAATTGAGTGGGGTCAATCGAGCTAAATTCTCCTGCTTCCAATTGATTGAAGGGCTGCACTACCAATTTCCCATCTGACACAAAAGAGCGTAGAAATTGCATCAAACCGCTGACGTGGTAAATCGGCAAGACACAGTAAGAATTAATTTTCTGCACCTCAAAATATTGCTGGCAACCCCGCACTGAAGCCAGCAGCGTTGACCAAGTGTGGATAGCAAAGCGAATTCGCCCAGATGACCCCCCTGTGGGAATCATGATCCAACCTGAGTGGTTTGAACCTGGCTCCCCTAGCCCCCCACACTTGGGGGGAACTTGAGCAAAGTCCTCTAATACTGAGGGGGCCAAAGTATTTGAGGGAAGAGCTAAAGAGTCACGATCGCCCCAAATTAAATCCGGTGTCACTAAATCTAATACTTGCTGCCACTCCGCCTGGACCCAATTGGGGTTGCACAAAAACACAGGGCATTGAACAGCACAAGCAGCGAGGAATCCTGCCAGAAATCGCTCTGGCGATCGCTCGGCTAAAAAGATTTTAGGAGTGGTTTCTTGGCGGATGAGTTGAGTGAGTTCTTGGAATAAATGCTGAGCTAGATCAGTGAGTTTGACTTGGTCAACACCAATTAACCAGTCAGTTTGCGATCGCGCCTGTAAATGCTGCAAAAGCAGGCCAGAAGCTAGAGGCTGTTCCATAACTGCTCAAAATCTGAAAGTTGATCCCAACCATCGCTAAACCAGTGCGTTACACCAAAGCCAGCAGCGCGATCGCCTGAAGTGAGTTCTGCTGCCAAGCTTAAACCCATGTCTCGACCAATGGCTGTCTCAAAAACTGAGGAAAAAACTGCATCAATTTGGTGCGTTTGACAAAATTGCCGCAACTGGGAAGGAAACCCTGCGATCGCAGGCTTAATTACGAAAATTCCTCGCCAACCTTGGGCATAGCAAGCTTTAAATTGAGCCAGAGTGGCAACTGATTCATCCAAGGCTAGGGGAGTAGAGTACTGTTGGCTCAGTTCCAACATGGTCTGAAACTGGCTGACGGACAGCGGTTGCTCTAAAAATTCAATGCCTAACTGGTCACAAACTTGTAAGTAAGCGATCGCCGTCTCTGGTGTCAAACCTGCATTGGCATCTAGCCGTAAACGAGCCTGGGGTGGAAGAGATTGGCACAAGGTTTGCAAAATTGCCAATTCCTCTTGTACGGCTGCAACTCCTACTTTCCACTTAAAAGCGCGGAAACCTTGGTGCCAAAGCGATCGCCAAGCTTCTAAGGCTCCAAAGCCAGCAGGGAGCAAAGCACTAGAAGAGATTTTGAATGTTGAATGTTGAATTTTGCATTGGGTGGACTTGTTTAAGGCTGACCAGGCAGATTCAAAGCCAAACTGACAAGCTGGTAAGGTGGATGGAATGGCTGAGACGTGTCCAGCAGTAATTTCAGAAGGAAGTTGCTGGCAGAAAGCTAATGCTTGCTCGAAGGTTTCGGAACCAAACCAAGCCAAAGGTGAAATCTCCCCAAAACCAACCTGGCCCGTCTCGTCAGTTAGACGCAGCAGAATTCCGGTTCTAACATTCCATAACCCGTGGCTAGTTTTCAAAGGCTGGCGAAATGGGCGCTGATAGGTTCGGAACTCAAATTGGTAGGGATGGATTTGGGTGGCAAGCATCCTTTAGAGTACAAATCCCAATCCCAACAATAATCCGCTCCAAAAATGGAGAGCCACAGCGATAAATTTGCAGTTGCTTACCTTGTCTGCTTGGTTGTGATAAGCCTGCACATGCCGAGTCAGTTGAATAGCAAAAGGCAAGCTAGCAAAGATCAGCAATGCCTTAATTGGAAACACGCCTAAAAGGGTAAATAGCAGCGTCAAGACGTAGATAAAGCCGCAAAACCAAGGAATTAGTTGTGCTCCTCTAGCAGTACCGAGACGGACAATGGGCGATCGCTTACCCGCAGCCAAATCATCTTTCACTTGATGAAAATGGGAGCAAAATAAAATCAAGCTGGTAGTAATACCATTAATGATCGAGGCAATCAAACTAGTACTCGACCAAGATTGAGTTTGGCTGTAGTAGGCGGCAGAAACGGCTAGAGGCCCGAAGCAAATAAAGCAAATAATTTCTCCTACACCTTGATAACCCAATCGAAAGGGTGGGCCTTGATAGGTGTATCCTAAAGCACAACCTACTAACACAATGGCTAAAAGAGTGAAGTCTTGTTGCCACCAAGCGATCGCAGAACTACCTAAAATTCCTAAAGCTAAGAAAGCATTTCCGAGCCAGAAAATTAGAGATTTGTTACCTGTAAGATTGACTAAAGAATGATGTTTATTGGCGTCAATTCCTGTTTCCGAATCGAACACATCATTGCTCAAATTCATCCAGGCGAGAATGAAAATTGAAGCCAATAAATAGATGATAAATATTGCAATGTTAATGACTTTAGTTTCAGCAAACGCAACCGCAGTTCCCACCCAAACTGGCATAACAGCAACACTGTACATGGGAGGTTTGATTGCCGCGAACCACAGCTTATTGGCTGAGTTTGATGGCGCAACAGATTTAGTAGTCATTCCACAGAATTGGTATGTTGCCAGAAGCCCATTCAAACTGTAACCGCACCCCTGCGATCGCAATCTCTGCGTGGGATGTCTCCTCCAGTCAAAAAGGCCCCCGTAACATAGCCTACAGGAACCTCAGGCTTATTGGCTCGAAGACGGGGAAGTCGTTTCTTCGGCTTCCAGAATGTCGCTAATACTCTCGTCGTGCCATTTCATTAACGGAGTTGAGCTGATGCCATGTAATATCACAGAAATCACGACAGTTAGGTAAGTAATCCAACCGATCATTTCACCTGTTTCGCCTTCCAAGCCCTTACCGTAAGCGTAAGCGAGGTAATACAAGGAACCAACGCCCCGGATGCCAAACCAACCTAACAGCCAACGAGTGGTGGGACGAAAGCGTTCGCGGAAATTTCGTCTCGAACCCTTAGGCACTAGGCTGGTATATTTTTCCCCGATGGTGCTGATCCAAGCGCCAATGGGGCGTACGACAAAAATTAACGCTCCCGCCACTAAAAGGGCTTCGTCAATAAAGCGCAGAATCGGCTCGATGCGTAGCAATGACCCTAGCAGCAAAATCACGCCAACTTCCGCCAGTTTCTCTAGCCGCTCAATGAAACTCAGTTGGGAACGCGGTTTCTCAGGATTGCGATAACTGCGTTGGGCTACCACTCCAGCGACAAAAACTGCCAAAAATCCGTAGCCATTAACCATTTCCGTGAGGGCGTAGGTCAAGAGAATGGTACTGATGGCTGTAAAGTCTTCAAAGAGTTCGTCTACCTTCCGGTAGTTCTGGATTTTCTGATCAACCCAAGCCACTGCTTTGGCAACCACAATTCCCATCACCAGTCCTGCTGCGATCGCCCACAGCAAGTCTACAGCCACCCAATTTTTGAACCAGCTCTCCCAGTTGCTGTCTTCAATCCAGTGGAGCCCAAAATAGACAAAAGGAAAGGCTAGCGCGTCATTTAAGCCACCTTCAGACGTTAAACCGAAGCGTAGCTCGTTACGGTCATCTCGGTCAGATAGTTGCACTTCTGAGGCGAGTACGGGGTCGGTCGGAGCTAGGATGGCACCCAAGAGAATGGCCTCGCCCCAGTTGAGTTTGAGAAACCAGTGCCCCAACAGGGCGATCGCGCCAATAGAGATCGGCATCAGAAAGCCAATCAGCCGCGCTGTAGAACTCCAGGCCCACAGTTTGAGCGGGCGATTCATCTTCAAGCCGCAGCTATACAGCGAGATCAGCACGACAAACTCAGTTGCTCGCTCTAAAAACTCAGCCTCAGGCCGCAGCTTAACTAAGTTGATGCCTCCAGGCCCCAGCAAAATACCGACAGCTAAGTAAATCAAGGCATAGGAGAGAGGCAAACGGTTGATCCAGCTCGAACCTAAAGTGATCAACAGCAGAAGTAAGCCAAGAACTAGAAAACTAAGAATGTAAGTATCCACAAACCAAGAGCTCATAAGACTTTGAGACGCCTTTTGAGTTTAGTAGTCTGCCGTTCTGGCCCACTCACCCTAGAGTCAGTTCTTTGGGCAATTTAGCTACCCTAGAAGGATGAATTAGGCTCACCTGTAAACTTTTCTGGCTGACCCTAGAACTCACGCCCTGATTAATGAGAACTTGAGAGAGGGCAGGGGTATTGAGGCAGCATTGGTCTGCCGAGCGCTGCGGTGCTTAGATAGAAAGAAGAGGTTACGACCTCGGGCATACCACGCTTGCTGATCACGATTTATAAACTCAATTTCAAAAAAATTGCTATCTTCGCTTTCATGCCAGTCACACCATACCGGACTAATCTATTTCAAGATCGTAAGGATCTCTATCAATTTCTTTTAGCTTGTCAACAAGTTTCAATTGAGAAAAAATGCACCCAAATTGCAAGTATTTCTCTGGAAATTGACCCAATAGATCCGCTAGCTGTACTGCATTGCTTAAGCAAGCCAATCCAACTTAGTTTTTACTTTGAGAAACGAGGGCAAGACGAACGAATTGGAGAATCTAACCGTCGAGCGATCGCGGCGATCGGTGCGGTTTCTAGCCTCAAGGTAGAAGGCCCGCAACGATTTGCTCAAGCGCAAGATTTCATTGAATCCTGTTTAATTAACACTATTAAAACAGGTGATTTGAGTTTGCCACTCTCGGGGCCACATTTCTTCGGTGGCTTTACCTTTTTTGAGGAAACTCCAGCTAAAGAGGCTTACTTTCCAAACTCAACTCTTTTTTTGCCTCGCTGGCAAGTTGCCTGCCAGGCTAACCGCTATGTGTTAGTAGCTAATTTTGCCATTAACGCTAGTGCCAACTTGGAATCCTTGCTCGATCGGGCGTGGGGCGATTTTCAAAAAATTACTGCGATTAAATATCGAGTCCCTGAGGTCAACTTTCAGGGGCGAGGAATCTTTGATCAACGAGACATTATAGATACAAAATATTTCAAGCTAGCTGTCTTATCTGCCCTAGAAGCGATTGAGTCGAAACAGTTTAATAAAATAGTTTTGGCTCATGCAATTGATGTTATTTCACCGACTCTATTTCATGTGATTCACTCTTTGAGCAATCTGCGACGCTTTTATCCAGATTGCTATGTGTTCTGTTTAAGTAATGGCAAGGGGCAAAACTTTATTGGTGCGAGTCCTGAGCGTTTACTGAGTATTCAAGATCAAGAGCTGTTGACCGATGCCTTGGCAGGTTCTTTTCCCAGGGGTAAAACTGCTCTAGAAGATGCCAATTTAGCGAGGGGGTTGCTCAATAGTGAAAAGGAGATCCGGGAACACCAGGTGGTGATTGACTTTTTGACCCAATCTCTCTCTCGCTTGGGCTTAATGCCAAGGCGATCGCTTTCTCCTCATTTGTTACAGCTATCCAATATTCAGCATTTACGCACTCCGATTCGAGCCACGGTGCCAGCAGATGTGTCGCTGCTCCAAATTTTGGCTGAACTGCATCCAACTCCGGCGGTGGCGGGGGCTCCTAGGGATATTGCTTGCCAGCGAATCCGCAGCTATGAAGCGTTTGAGCGATCGCTCTATGCAGCTCCTTTGGGTTGGCTAGATCACAAGGGGAATGGGGAGTTTATAGTAGGAATCCGCTCGGCATTGGTGAATGGTTGCTCTGCGAGGCTTTATGCAGGGGCAGGGATTGTGGCGGGATCTGATCCGGAGAAGGAGTTGACGGAGATTAAGCTGAAGTTGCAGGCTTTGTTGCAAGCGTTGGTTTAGTAGTTCTTTGGCTAGAACCGAGCTTGGGGGCACTCGCCCCCAAACCCCCGCTGAGGGACGGCTGCGTCCCCCAGACCCCCTCCAGACGAATCTAACTGTGAGTGCTTCGAGTTTTGTTTTTTCCCCACTCCTCTCTCCCTACCTCTCACTTTCGGCCTTCTAGCTCCCAACTCCTATCTCCTTCCCTTTCATCGTTCCTCCTTCATCTTTCCAATTCCTCCCTCCTCCTTTCCCAACCCCCACTCCTCACTCTTCACCCCTCTCTGTCATGTCCATTGATTTCCGCAATACAAATTCTGTTTGGGCTTCTATCCTGGCGGAAACTTTGGTTCGTTTAGGGTTAAGAATGGCGGTGGTTTGTCCGGGGTCTCGGTCTACGCCCTTGGCGATCGCGTTTGCTCAGCACCCTGAAGTTGAGGCGATTCCGGTGCTGGATGAGCGATCGGCGGCGTTCTTCGCTTTGGGCTTGGCGCGGCAGTCAGGGCTACCTGTGGTGTTGGTATGTACGTCGGGGACGGCGGGGGCGAATTTTTATCCAGCAGTAATTGAGGCGCGGCAAAGTCGGGTGCCGTTGTTGGTTTTAACAGCAGATCGGCCTCCAGAGTTGCGCGACTGCAACGCGGGGCAGGCGATCGATCAGCAAAAGTTGTTTGGGGATTTTCCCAACTGGTATGCGGAATTGGCAACGCCTGCTTTAGAGGTGGGGCTGCTGCGGTATTTACGCCAAACGATGATTTATGCCTGGGAGCGATCGCTGTGGCCTGTAGCAGGTCCGGTGCATCTCAATTTGCCGTTGCGTGAGCCGTTGGCTCCGATTCCTGATCCGGCGGTGGAGGAGTGGCGATCGCAGTTTGACTCGGCTCAGTTTTTTGCAGCAGTGCAGCCTATTACAGAGATTGAGGCGGCTGGGGTAGGAAATATTCAGTTGCCGCTGGCGACTTGGCAAGCTTGTGAGCGGGGGGTGATTATTGCGGGGCCTGCTCAACCGCGATCGCCTGTGCAGTACTGTACTGCGGTAGCGCAACTATCGGCGGCGTTGGGTTGGCCTGTGTTAGCGGAAGGGTTGTCACCACTGAGAAATTATGCAGATCTTAATCCGGAGCTGATTTCTACCTATGATTTGCTGCTGCGAAATCGGCAGTTAGCAGAGCAATTGGCTCCGGCGATGGTGATTCGGATTGGGGAAATGCCGACGAGTAAGGAACTACGGCTCTGGCTGGAGAGGGTGCAGCCACAGCAGTGGATTGTTGATCCGGGCGATCGCAATTTAGATCCGCTGCATGGTTACACCATTCATTTACGGCTGGTGATCGAGCAGTTGGCTCCGCTGTTGCCGCCTACGTCCCAGTCATCAAGTAGTTATTTCAAAGATTGGTGTAGTGCTGAAGGGAAGGTGCGGCAAAAGCTAGACCAAACGATGTCAGATACAGAAGCGTGGTTTGAGGGCAAAGTTGCTTGGCTACTGTCCCAGCATTTGCCTCCCGGTACGCCTTTATTTATCGCCAACAGCATGCCTGTCCGGGATGTGGAGTTTTTCTGGAAACCGGGCAATACGGCAATCAAACCTTACTTTAACCGGGGAGCAAATGGAATTGATGGCACATTGTCTACAGCTCTGGGTATGGCGCACGGCAATCAAAGCAGCGTCCTGTTGACGGGAGACTTGGCGCTGCTGCACGATACGAATGGTTTTTTGCTCAGAAACAAGCTGGTAGGACATTTGACCATTATTGTGGTCAACAACAATGGCGGCGGCATTTTCGAGATGCTGCCGATCGCCCAATTTGAGCAGGTGTTTGAAGAATTCTTCGCAACACCGCAAGCGGTTGACTTCATGCCACTCTGCCAAGCCTACGGCGTGGAGTATGAACTGATTCAAACCTGGCCCCAGCTAATAGAGCGTTTGAACCCCCTCCCTCAAAACGGCATCCGAGTGCTGGAGGTGCGGACCGATCGCAAGGTAGACAGTGCTTGGCGGCGGGCTAACTTAGCAAAATTTGCTGTTGATTGACAAAACTGAGCACCCCAGCTTTACTCTTGAAGGCGAACAACGGTTCTCAGGCATGGATCAACCACAAATCAGCGCTGAAACTCTAGAGCTTCTCTGCCGCATCACGGGCCAAGAGTTGCAACAGGACGAATTAAATTCCTCGCTAGTGTTTCTGGCAGCTCTGGTCACGGTGCTCCTAGGCGTCATGCT
The DNA here is from genome assembly GCF_014695845.1 of Trichocoleus sp. FACHB-591. Lineage (NCBI taxonomy): Bacteria > Bacillati > Cyanobacteriota > Cyanophyceae > Leptolyngbyales > Trichocoleusaceae > Trichocoleus > Trichocoleus sp. FACHB-591. Next base: position 16,287 of record NZ_JACJPA010000045.1, on the reverse strand, counting down.
AGTGGATCGGGCGATCGCGGATGCCGAGAAGCAAGAGTTGGAGCAGACGCTCAGCTCGTTTCTGACGTTGGATGACCAAACCCATGAGCTGACACAACAACTGATCGCTGGGGTGCAGCGGCATCAGATTTATATCATTCCGAATGAGCTACTCAAGCTCACAGTACTACTTTCCAAGTCTGAAAAAGTGTTGCTAATCGGCTTGGGCTACAAGATGGCCGCAGCGGATGGTGAAGTAGACTTGCGAGAGAGTATGTATTTACAGGCGATCGCCAGCCGTTTGTCTCTCTCTACTGGTGAGGTGACAGTTTTGGCTAATGGTCATTCGTCTGAATCTGACGACCTAGAAGCCTTAAACACTATTAAAGATTTACTGCTGCCAGAACAATTTCACCTGCAGCTCCTAGTTGATATTGCCAACCAATTTTCCACTAGCTTATCGGTATCTTCGTAACCCTGACTTGCCAGAGTCCGTTGGTAGAATTGCTCTAAAATGGCACCACTGAGCCTAGACCATTTCTTTCGGGTAAGAGATGGCCTAATTGTTTACACTCACGCACAGACTATGCAAGTTGAATGGCAAGTTGCCAAAACCTACGAAGACATCCTGTATCACAAAGCGGATGGCATCGCCAAAATCACTATCAACCGCCCCCACAAGCGCAACGCCTTTCGCCCCAAAACGGTGTTTGAGCTTTATGATGCCTTTGCCAATGCCCGTGAAGATAGCCGGATTGGGGTCGTTCTCTTCACCGGGGCAGGGCCGCATACGGATGGCAAATATGCCTTCTGTGCTGGAGGCGACCAAAGTGTGCGAGGTCAAGGCGGTTACGTAGATGATGAAGGGGTGCCACGCCTCAATGTCCTCGACTTGCAACGTCTGATTCGTTCCATGCCCAAGGTAGTGATTGCTTTAGTGGCGGGTTACGCGATCGGAGGCGGGCATGTTCTCCACATTCTTTGTGACCTAACGATCGCCGCAGACAATGCTGTTTTCGGTCAAACTGGCCCCAAGGTCGGCAGCTTTGACGGTGGATTTGGTGCTAGCTACTTAGCTCGGCTGGTGGGGCAAAAAAAAGCCCGCGAGATTTGGTACCTCTGTCGTCAATATGATGCAGCTCAGGCATTAGAAATGGGTTTGGTGAATTGCGTGGTGCCTGTGGAGCAGTTGGAGGCTGAAGGCATTCAATGGGCGCAGGAAATTCTGGAAAAAAGCCCAATCGCGATCCGTTGCCTCAAAGCTGCCTTTAATGCCGACTGTGACGGCCAAGCAGGCTTACAGGAACTAGCTGGCAATGCCACCTTGCTCTACTACATGACGGAAGAAGGGGCAGAAGGTAAAGAGGCGTTCTTAGAAAAGCGTCAACCTAACTTCCGCCAGTACCCTTGGTTGCCTTGAGACGAGCCGTGGCCTAACCTCTAAAACTCAACCACCTAAAAAACCGCACTTCTGAAATAAGAGTGCGGTTTCAAATTTTTGTCTGTAATTGTAGCCATTTCACCAAAACTTCAATCTCAACTCAGCGAAATGAGGATGCATTTAGCTTCAAACTCAAATCTAAAAACGAAATTACTTCAGTATTTTTACAGAGCCGATTTAGAGAAGAGAGGGGATTATTTGGCCAGCGATCGCACTGCTAAATCATCTTTTCTTTCTGAGAAATTAATTGGAGAACAATCCAATGAGATCACATCTCCTAGAATTAATGTACCTTCTGACCAATTCATAATCTCTTCAGACTTCTCCCAAGAGGGCGCAAACGGGGGGATCGCCAGAGAACAAGCTTTCCAACTGCCTCGAACAGGTACATTTAGCTGCTGACAAGAGCCGCCGCGTCGTCCTTCGGGAGTGTAATACCGACAGTGGCGACATGCTGAAGTTTCGAGGTTTATGGTTCTCATAGAAGGATTTTTTAGGAGGTAACCTGTTGTCTTTAATTTTTAAGCTAAAGTTTTTTTGAGAGTGTTGATTCGGGAACCTGCGATCGCTTTTGCACCTGGTTTTCAGCGATTCATGATAAAAAAGGCCTTTTAGATTGTCTTTATAATCCTGTTAAAAAACGGATACATTTACAGTAGTTTTGGTTCTAGCTCCACCACGCTGATTTCTCTCAAAAATAATTGGGGATCAAGAGAAAAGATAGACAATTACATTTAAATCAATTTAGAGCTCGAGCAAAGTCAAGGAACTTGAATTGCTGTTTGAGTCTGTAAATTCAGCCATTTGACAGGTGTAACGCCGCATCATAGGACTTAAAGACTCAGTAACTCGTCTGGGTGAGAATGCCAAAGCTAGCAGTGAGTTGGTTGCCCCCTGCTTAGTCATACCCAGATGCAGAGCTGAATTCCCAATCTACACAAGCTATAACCGTGACGAATTACCCTCGCCATTGTTGCGCGACACAAAGGGCGCAAACAGTCCAGCGCTGCAACTCTCCCGGTGGAGTCGCGCAGTGGCAACGGGGGCAGGCAGGTAAATGCTGCGATCGCTGTTGCACTAACGCTGACCAAGCTTGAAACGCGGTTTGAGGGTCTTTTGGCGCTGGTGCCTGAGCGGGAGGTGATTGATTGGGTGCCTGGAAGTTAGCTACATGGCTAGGATGGTCTTGCCAAGGGTTGGCCTCTGGCCCAGAAGTGGCAGCAGAATTTTCTTTCCGGCTGCTGTGCCACTGAGCGGTAGAAAAACGAATATCAGTGAGTTCGATGGTTAACCGAGTGTTGAGCTTTTCTAGAATCCGTTGTCGCTCAAAAATCAAGTTTTGAGCCCAGGCAGGGCTAGAAGTGGCTACCTTTAGCACGCCTCGCTGAATTGCAACTGGTTTTGTTTGGCTGGCAACCGCTAGTCCTACGACTTCTGGCCAATAGGCCAACAAGCGCTTGAACTGTTGTCGCTCTTGCCATCCCCCTTGATTTTCGAAGCTGCCTAAAACATGATGAAGGGATTCAAAAGCCATGCTGCCGATCTCGGTAAAAAATCGTATACCCTTTTCTAAAGGTTCTCTACTTTAGGATCAGAATCAACAGCAGTACTATACGATGCATCTACATGATTCGCCCTCATCCCTCACCCACGTCTATTTAGTTTAGGGTTGATCTGTGTAAGACCCGCTTGCGTCTGAGTGAGGATTAAAGCTAGGCTTTGACCGAAACAATTTAGGGCGGATTGCGAAAGTTTATGGCTGTCCTGGATGGCGTAGGTTGAGGGACACCCACTTGGAAAGTTTGTGGTTAGTCAAGATGGTAGGAATCCTGTAATGAGTCAACGCCCCTCGATTGAATCCCCAAATCAATCCCAGCCAAACCAATCCTTACATTCGGTGTTGCAAACGGCCTTGGGCAGTTTAGACGTGCACCTAGAAGAGGAATTGGTTCGCTATCGGCGTCAGCGAACAGGTCGCTCTGTGCCACCGCCTCGTGGGCTAGGTCGCCAGCAAGCCCGGAAGACCTTGGATTTGATTTCAGTTGGCGCAGTAGGGGGTAGAACTCAGCCGATGAATTCGGGAGTTGCCACCAGTACTGATACTGCTACTGCCAGCCCATCCACTACGGCACCGATTGCACCACCTGTTGAACCTAGAGCCTGGTCACCCAGTCAGGAACCGCGCTCTGAATCATCGTTTAGTTCTGCTCGTAGCCACTCTGCTTCCCAACTAGCAGTGCTACCTCGCGTCCCAGAATCAGAAGCACCAACCGCTGCCTATGCGGAAGCTAATAGTTCTGAAACTAACAGCTTGATCAGCATGGCTGCTACTCAAATGCCGCCAGATGATTACCTGGAGTCGTCCGAGGAACTTTTACGCAGCTTGGCAGAGGAAGAAGCAGAAGCCAGAGTTGAGCGGGGCTTTATGCAAAGCCTACTCACCCCGCTAGGTTTAGGCTCAATGCTTCTGCTTCTGCTGTCTAGCGCCACCTTGGGTTACGTGTTGATGAATCCTTCGGTGCTGCGTCCTCTAGGTGTAGGGCGATCGCCTAATGCCGCATCATCCACTACAACCACTAACTCTACGAGTGTCACGCCCAATAGTGCAGCAGTGGGCTTGCCTAACTCACCCAATCTAGCCTCGAAAGAATTTGTCGATTTGAACTTGGGTACCTTGAGCACGCTGAAGGCCAATACAGGAGCTGGAAAGGTAAGCGCTACCCCTGGCAAGTCGGTTGCTGTGCCTAAAGTGAAAGCAGTTCCAAGTGCTAACATCGGGCCTGCTGCTGGAAGAACTACTACAACTGCACCAGCTACCCAAGCTGCGGCTCCTCGCTCTGCGGCTCCCTACGTGGTGCAGCCAGTGGCACCCCCTCTATCGATCGCGCCTCCCCCTCCACCCGCTGCAATTTATAACCAACCTGCTTACAACCCGCCTGCTGCCGAGCCGCCCGTTGAACGATATGCGCCTGCTCCAGAGCCTCCCAGAGTAGAGCCTGCTCCTGTAGTGGTCGCTCCAGAGCCTCCAGCTCCGCGATCGCGAGCGGCTGAACCGGAAGCGGAGAGCGCTGCTAGCTCAGCTCCGGCGGGTAGCAGCGCCTACGACTATAAGGTGGTGACTGAATACAGTGGTGATGCGACGTTGGAGGAAGCTCAAAAGGCTATTCCGGATGCCTATGTGAAGAACTTCCCGGATGGTGCTCGCATTCAATTGGGAGCCTTTGATGAGGCTGGCAAAGCGGAAGCCTTAGCAGAAGAACTCGAAAAACAAGGGATTCCCGCTAAGGTAGAACAGCACTAATCTCCTGCTTTCGGCTCGCTTACGAACCGGAAAGGTGCGATACCATGAGGTTAATATTCCGCTGGGGTCGTTGAAACTGCGTTTTGTAGCTGATGCGTTAGCGGCCCACAAGCCTGTCGTAGCAACGTGGACGGAGATCGGTATGGGCTTATTGGACCGCATTGGGCGGGTAATTCGAGCCAACATCAACAGCTTAGTGGGGCAAGCAGAAGATCCAGAAAAGATTCTGGAGCAAACGGTCTTGGATATGCAGGAAGACCTGATTCATCTGCGACAAGCTGTTGCTCAAGCGATCGCCACTCAGAAGCGCACAGAACGACAATGTGCTCAAGCGCAATCCACCTCTAATGAGTGGTATCAACGAGCGCAACTCGCTTTGCAAAAAGGTGATGATCATTTAGCACGGGAGGCTTTGACCCGTCGTAAGTCTTATCAGGAAACTGCCGAAGCTTTGCGATCGCAGCTAGACCAGCAAAGTGGCATTGTCACCAAGCTGAAGCAAAATATGTTGACCTTGGAAAGCAAAATTTCTGAGGCCAAAACTAAAAAGGACTTATATATCGCTCGTGCTCGCTCTGCAAAAGCTTCTCAGCAGATTAATGACATGCTGGGTCGCGTGGGAACGGGTAGCGCTATGTCTGCGTTTGAGCGGATGGAAGAAAAGGTACTGCAACTAGAAGCCCAGTCAGAGGCGATTGCAGAACTAGGCACCGATGACCTAGAAAAGAAGTTTGCTTCCTTAGAAGGCGGCGACGCCGTAGATGACGAGTTGGCTGCAATGAAGGCTCAACTACTCAGCGGTACAGACAACACTGTCAAACTCCCACCCTCTCAGTCCCAGTCCCAGTCATCCAGCGCTTAATCGATTACAATAGCCACTCTGACGCTTAATCACTTACTAAAGGGTTTTCTATGCCGCCTCGTTGGCCTCGTCAACCAGATCGTCGCGATCCTGCTTATCGCCGTCTGGATGATCGGATGAATTTTGCCATGCACGTAGCAGTTTTTGGTGCGACCAATTCTGGCATGTGGTTTGTGCGCACGCTAGAAGCTGCCACTTGGCCTTGGTCTAAGTGGGTTACAGGAACCTGGGCTGTAGGGCTGCTAGTGCATCTAATTTATATTGCTGCGATCGCAGATTACTCTGGCTATAACCCTCAATTTTCTGCCGGAACTCCTGCTGATTCTAAAAAAACGAGTGCAAAATCTACCAAACCATAGAGCGAAGTTGTCTGGGCGATTGCTTGATTAGAATGGGGGCAGAATCTGGCTAAATTAGCTGGTTTGGCCCCCATTTTGCATTTAGGAAATCATTATCATGGCAAAAACCAATACAACCGAGCTTTTAGAAGCCCTCGCCGCTGATATTGGCGAAAATGTCTACATGGATATTGCCAAGTGGCACCTCTACTTAAGCGATGCTCACCTCAGTACTCCCTTGGCAGAGCAACTCTATCCTTTGCTCACCTCCAGTTCAGTGAATGAAAACCGAGTGCAGCAAATCCTCAGCAGCATGTCAGTTAAGCTGGGCGGTGGCCGCCGTGAAGTGCCTCTACTCGATCTCCTGCCCATGCAGTGCCAAGTCACGCTCATGGACCTCCTAGAAAAGTACCAAGATCAGCTTTAGGTCTAAAAAGTGAAGGGCACCTAGCGTGCCCTTTGTCGTGAGTTATGGTCTGTTGCTTAACGCCTCAGTAGCCGCTGGCGAATGCGATCGATAAATAAATCCACTTCTGGCAACCGTAACTGAGTTGCAAATAGGGCAAATACTGCTAAGCCGACTGAACCAGCTGTAGTGAGTTCTAGCAGTTGAGTCATGATGCCTTCGGTACCCAGAAAGTGCTCGCAGGCTCGTAGCGTTGCCCAGGAAGATCCTCCCGCGATCGCGCTACCCAAACTCAGACCTAAAATCGGCCAACCTAGCTCTCGCCAAGGCAAGCCATGTAGACGGCGATGCAGAATCACCAAAAGAGCAATACTGGAGGTGACGTTAACCCCAACTGTGGCTAAGACTAGACCAGACGCGCCAAAAGGTTTGATTAACAAGAAGTCCAAGACCGCGTTCAAAAAGATATTAACGATGCTAATGCGGAAGGGAGTGTCTCCGTCTCCTAAAGCGTAGAACACCCGCACCAGCACGTCCCTCGCCAAATACACAAACATCCCAACGCTATAGGCAATCAGGAGGGAGGCCGTGAGGCGTGAGGCTGATTCATCGAAAGCGTAGCGTTCATACACCACCCGCACAATGGGAAACGCCAGCGCAATCATGATGGCACTCAGAGGCAGCATAGCTACCGCAGTCAGCAACAAACCCTGCCGAATCCGTCCTTTCAATTCGGGCCAGTCTGCCGGATCGGTGAGCCGAGAGAACACAGGCATCAAGGGCACCAAAATCATGTTGGAAAGAATGCCCAGAGGCGTGTTGACCAACAACCCCGCGTAACCTAAAGCTGATACTGCCGCTGCTGCTTGGGGCAAAAACGACGCAAAGAATAAATCCGTCCAGACATTGATTTGCATCATGCCTGAGGAAAAAGTCGCTGGCCCCATAATTTTGATGATTTCTTTGACTTCGGGGCGATGGAAGTCGAAGCGCAGCCGTAAGCCACCCATACCCGCTCTTGCCTGTGCTGGTAATTGCACTAGCCATTGCAAAACACCACCCGCCAAGGTTCCCCAAGCTAATACAATTCCTCCGAGCAGGGCGTACTGGGGGGTAGTAATTTGAGGGCCAAGCTGGAATGCCAAGACGCCAATCCCGATCAGCACGGTCACACTAGAGAACAAAGGGCTGATGGAGGGTAGCCAATATTGATCGGAGGCATTGAGGGTGCCAAAGCCAATCCCGATCAATCCAGCCAGCAACGCCATCGGAGCCATGATCCGAAACTGCTGGACGGCGATCGCTCTAGTTTGAGTCAATACTTGAAATTGCTCTGGATTCACCCCTTGCGCCTGCGCCACCTCCGGGCTGATGTATAAACCGGGAGCCACCAAATGCATCAGCGGATCGGCAAAAACGATCAATCCAATGGTGACCAGTAGGAGCAGCCCACCGACCAAAGTTGTGATCGTTTCGACAATGGGAGCGACTTCGCTTTGTTTGCGCTTGGAAAGCACACTGACGATCGCACTATGGAAGGGGCCATTGATGCCACCCAACAAAATCAGCAAGAACCCTGGGATCACATAGGCAAAGTTGTAAGCTCCAGCGGCAGGACCCACCCCAAAAGCAGCGGCGATCGCTTGCTGACGCACCAATCCAAATACCTTGCTGATCATCGTGGCCACAGCCACAATCCCAGCAATTCCAGCGAGGGAACGAGAAGGCTTTTTAGTTTCAGACACGAATAGTTACAAATAACGAACGTGCATCCCCTATTTAATCGCGAATCGGCCAGTTCCGCCCGGATCAATCTTATGGAACGCCGCCGTCCCTACTACCGTCCTCATGAGGATGGCTGCAGCAAATAGTTCTAGTAAATGGTTTACAGACTACTCAGCGATTTCGCGTAGTAACTTAGGCCAAAGATTCACTACAAGAACTGATAAAACAAAGTCATACTGAATTCATCTACAGATCTAGCGATCGCATCTCCAAACTTGCAGCCGAACCCAAAGATAGCAACTGAGTTCACTCAAGCTTTGGAGATGCTGAACTGTTTCAGGCAGTTCTTCAGGGTGCTTAAGTCATGCCACTATACGGAAACCAAGGCAGAGTTAGCCTATGAGCACCGAGCAATTTTATGCCCAGCTCCCGCGCCTCAAGGAGTTTATCGAGATTACCCAGCCGCACAATTTTGTGGATTTGCCCCACGACTGGCACGTGGTAATTACAGATATTGTAGGTTCGACCCAGGCCATAGAAGCAGGGCGTTATAAAGATGTCAATCTGTTGGGTGCTTGCTCAATTGTGGCTGTGCTCAACGTCGCTAAATCTGCCGAGATTCCCTTTGTCTTTGGGGGTGACGGAGCTTCTATTTTGATCCCCCCCGCTTTGCTAGATCAGACGAAGCAAGCCCTACTAGCGACGCAACAGGCTGCTAAAACAAGATTTGACTTAGATCTCAGAGTAGGGCTGGTTCCAGTTACCGACGTTCTGGCTGCTGGCTTCGAAATTAAAGTAGCCAAGTTGCAAGTCTCAAAAAACTACAGCCAAGGAATATTTACAGGTGGGGGCCTAACTTGCGCTACTGAGATGGTGAAGCAGGATATCCCGAATAATCCTTATCAGCTAAAACCTGCAACTCAACCACTACAACCTGATTTTTCGGGTCTAGAGTGCCGTTGGCAAGATATTCCTAACCAGCGGGGCGAAGTGCTCAGCATTTTGGTGCTGGCAATGGGTTCCAAAAAAGAGCAATACCTGACCTACCGAACTGTTATTCAAAAAATCCAAGAAATTTTTGGCGAGGATGCAGATTTACATCCGGTTGCTGCCAAGAGTCTTCAGCTTTCGTTCCAGCATTCCAACTTGTTACCGGAAGCAAAAGCACGGGCCACCTCTCAAGCTTGGCTACCCCAGCAGATGTACTTGCTGAAGGAAAAGCTAGAAAATTTTCTCGGCTGGTCCTTCATGGAATTTGAGACTAAGGTGGGTGACGTAGATTGGGGTGCTTACAAACAGATCGTCACAGCAGCTACAGATTACCGCAAGTTTGATGACATGCTGCGGATGGTGATTGCGGGTACAGCCGACCAGCGGGAACAACTGAATAGCTATCTAGAAGCTCAATACAAAGCGGGCAAGTTGGTGCACGGAATCCATCTATCCGATCGCGCCCTGATGACCTGCTTAGTGTTTGAACGCAATGGGCAGCAAGTGCATTTTATTGATGGTGCAGACGGAGGCTATGCTCTGGCCGCGAAAGCAATGAAAGCTCGACTTCAGCGCAAAGCAGCAAACTGGTCAGCCTATGTCAAGATGATGAAGTTGCGAAAAGTGAACCAGCGTCAAAGTGGCAGTTCACTCGAATTTCATACAGATGACCGCTTTAATCTACCAGTACCCGACGCTTTACCCCGGCATTCTCCTCAAGCGCTACAAACGCTTCTTCGCAGACATCGAGTTGACCAACGGTGAAGTGATTACGGCTCACTGCCCGAATACAGGGCCGATGAGCTGCATTTCTAGACCGGGTAGCTCGGTGTATGTGTCGCGCAGTGACAGCCCGACGCGAAAGCTGCCTTACACTTGGGAGCTAATTGAGGTGTATGAGAATGGGCCGACTTGGGTAGGAGTCAATACTGCCATGCCCAACCGCATCGTCAAGCTGGTACTAGAAAAGAAACTCATTCCCGAACTCGGAGACTATAGTGACATTCGCTTGGAAGTGGCTTATGGCCAAGAAAAAAGTCGAGTGGATTTTTTGCTTACGGGTGAGAAGTTAGAACGCCCGATTTATTTGGAAGTGAAGAGTACAACTTGGTGCGAAGGCGATCGCTTGGTGCGCTTCCCAGACACGGTCACAACACGGGGCCAAAAGCATATTCGGGAGTTGGTGGCACTGCTGCCAGAAGTACGACCCGTCATGCTCTACTTCATCAATCGGGGAGACTGTACACATTTTGCCCCCGGTGACGATCGCGATCCAGCCTATGGCAAACTTTTGCGGGAAGCAGTCGCTCAAGGGCTAGAAGTGTTGCCTTGCCGCTTTGAAATTACCCCCGAAGGTATTTACTACTTGGGCTTGGCCGAACTGGTGCTGTAATCTCTATCAACCAGCCTCAGCTTTTCCGTAATGGGCAACAACACTTGTGTAGTTAGGCGAACCCCCCTTTCGGGTGAGTTTATGAACTACTTTTCGGTGCTGATTACACTGCTACGCGATCGCAAAGATTTTATTGATGAGGTGCGTCAGGGAATTCGGCTTAATAGCAAAATCACCTCTTTGCTAATTTCCAGTTCTATTTTGTTTGCCATTTACGGAGCGGTAATTGGTGCTTTTGCTGGACCTTTGCAAGCGCTATCTTCTGCAGTAAAGCTACCAGCACTTTACCTGATCACCCTGATTATTTGTCTGCCAACTCTATACTTTTTCAACATCATCTTTGGCTCCAAACTAACTTTGGGCCAACACTTTGTGGTTTTGTTAGGTTCAGCAGCAATTATTAGCATTTTGCTATTTAGCTTTGCTCCAGTCACTCTCTTTTTCCTAGCGACAATTGATAACTATCAGTTCTTCAAGCTGCTCAATGTCGTAATTTTTGGAATCACTGGATTTTTAGGAATCAACTTTCTCTATCACGGTCTCCAAGCGCTATCGCCTCAAGATTCAGCAGGGCAAGCAACTCGTACACAAATTTTGCAGTCTTGGCTGATTCTTTATGCTTTTGTGGGCAGCCAGCTAGGGTGGACACTACGCCCCTTCTTTGGCGCACCGGGAGAGCCCTTCGAGCTATTTCGAGATATGCAGGGAAACTTCTACTTGAACGTAATTCAATCAATTTTAGAAGTTTTAGGTCTGCGCTGATTTTAGATTTTAGAAGCAATTAGGCTACGTACTACAGGATTGATGTTGGTTGGCATAACAATATGAACTACTTCACCATATTAATTACGCTGCTGCGCGATCGCGAAAACTTTGTTGAGGAGATTCATCACAAAGCTCGCCTCAAAACTAAGATTACGGCTTTACTAATTTCGAGTTCAATTTTTCTGGCAATTTATGGAGGAATCATCGGAGCTTTTGCTAGCCCACTCCAGGTTCTTGCCTCTGCAATCAAGTTACCTGCCCTTTATCTGATTACGCTAATCATTTGTTTGCCAACGCTCTACTTTTTTAATGCCTTTTTTGGTTCAAAACAAAGTATTAGTCAAAGCTTGGCTCTCCTACTAACCGCTATTTCGATTACGGCAGTACTCTTATTTAGCTTTGCTCCTGTCACGTTGTTTTTTCTGATTACAATTCGCAATTACCAATTCTTTATTCTATTAAATGTAGTAATTTTCGCCCTCACGGGATTCATCGGCATCTCCTATCTCTATCAAATCATGCGGCCTGAGCCTGAACAGCTAGAACTTTCTCCAGTCACCTCAGGTACTCTAGTTGAGGAAAAAGCTGAAAGTGATTTTGTGGTAGTAGATGCAGACCAAAAGTCAAAGAAAAGAGTTACTAAAAATGTAGATCCAGCAGTTAAAACTCGTACTAATATTTTGCGCTTCTGGTTGGGATTATATGCTTTTGTGGGTTGTCAGCTGGCCTGGACACTTCGTCCTTTCTTTGGGGCTCCGGGACAAGCTTTTGAACTCTTTCGCCCCCGTGAAGGCAACTTTTATCTCAGCGTGATTCAATCACTGCTGGAGATTTTGACGAACTAAAACTACAATTGCTTTTTGCGATCGCACCATCTAAGCAATTAATCAGGATAAGGGCTATGCCATCATGCAATCTGATCTCAAAGCTTTGAAGATTGGCGAAGGAGAGTTGGAAACTCTAAGTGGTTTAGATGTTAATGATATTTTCGTTGGGGGAATTTTTGGCGGCACGTATCGTCCTTCAGTATGGCGAGACTCGAAAAAACTCTTCTTCTTTTGCCTCACAGAGGTTTCTGTTTTTGTTCTAATCTTAGTTTTTACTCTACCTGTTGGCTTTGTTCTGACTCAAAACTCGACGCAAGTAGGAGGGGAAGTTCAGCAAGCATTACAGTTTTTCGCCATTAACTTGAGTATTGCCTTTATTCTCATGTTGGGCTGGAACTTTTATCTCTGGAGTAAGCAAAAAAGCTTGGTTCCGCTAGCAAAATTGTTAGATGAAGTCGATAAATACAACGAAGTGATTAAAGCAGTAGAAATTATTGATAAATTGGCAGCAATTGGACATTTACCTGCAAATTTAATTAATCGCGATGAGGTTTTGGAAGCACTCCGAGTAACTAGAGAAAGTTTGGTGTGTGCCTTAATGACCGAAAAGATTCTGCGGCAACACAAAAGCTTTATCGCCCGCCGCCAGGAGTTATTTGTCAATATTGAAAATAATCTGCTCACCCTCAGAACCTTGGAAGTCAACAGCCAAGCTAGCGAATATGGCCGACTGCTGAATGAAGCTTTAGAGATTGGGATGAGTGTTTATAAAGAAGTCAAAAAATTGCAGAACTAAGCACCAAAAATATCCAATTGTTCAGTTGGTTGAGTCGTTGAGGATTTGCCGTTTTTCTCTCGACTCGCATTTTCTACTTGGCTTCCTTTGCGTAGTCCGATCGCGATCCGGGAATGTTTTTCAATCTGGCTCATCACCTGTCTAGCCCGCTGAATCACTGAAGCTGGGAGACCTGCCAAGCGTCCTGCTTCAATGCCATAAGAGCGATCGGCTCCTCCTGGTCGCACTTGATGCAGAAAGATAATTTGGTCGGGTAGCTCTTTCACCGTCACCTGATAATTCGCCACGTTTGTCAGGATAGAAGCGAGTTCATTCAGTTCGTGATAGTGAGTGGCAAAAATGGTGCGGGCGCGAATTTCGGTAGCTAAGTGCTCTGCCACGGCCCAAGCGATCGAGAGACCATCAAAGGTAGCGGTGCCTCGACCAATTTCATCCAATAAAACCAGCGATCGCGGCGTGGCGTGATTAAGAATATTCGCCGTCTCATTCATTTCCACCATAAACGTGGATTGACCTGTGGCTAGATCATCCACCGCTCCCACACGGGTAAAGATGCGATCGCACACACTCAAAGTTGCTACCTGCGCTGGCACAAAACTACCCACCTGCGCCATCAGTTGAATCAGTCCCACTTGCCGCAAATAGCAGCTTTTGCCGCTGGCATTGGGTCCAGTAAGAATCACTAAATCAGGCACTACTTCTGAGGTTTCTTGACCTAGCTCGGTTGAATTGGGCACAAAGAATCCGGCGGGTAAGGAGCGCTCTACCACAGGATGGCGACCTTCAACGATAGTGACTTCTCGACCCGCAGCCATTTTAGGACGGCAATAGCCGCGATAAACCGCAATCTCTGCCAATGCAGACAATACATCTGCCGCTGCTACCGCTTTTGCCACCGTGCGGATCAAGTCAGCTTGTTCGCCAACTTGCGATCGCAACCCTAAGAAAATTTCGTATTCCAGCCGTTTTTGGTCTTCCTGCGCCGTCAGCATCCGAGCTTCGCGTTCCTTCAGCTCTGGCGTGATATAGCGCTCTTCGTTGGTCAGTGTTTGCTTGCGGATGTAGTCTTTAGGTGCTTGTTCAGCCTTGGCGCGGGAGATGCTGATGTAGTAGCCAAAAGTTTTGTTGTAGCTGACCTTCAGCGTCGGAATGCCTGTGCGCTCTCGTTCCTGTTGCTCTAAATCTTTCAGCCACTGCACGTCGTCTTCTGACTGCTGACGCATGGTGTCCAACTGTGGCTCCACACCCGGACGAATCAGGTTGCCCTCTGTCAGGTACAGCGGTGGCGAATCAACTAAATGGGCGTGCAGGTTTTCTCCTAACTGCTCTAGGAGCGGGGGGACTGTTTGTAAGGCTTTGAGGTAGGGCGATCGCGCAGTCGCCACCAAGCTGGCCAAGTCTGGTAACTTCTCAAAGGAGTCGGCAAGAGCGACCAAATCCCGTGCATTTGCTGTTCCAGAACCCGCACGTCCTGCAAGGCGTTCCAAGTCGTAAATTTGACGCAGTAAACGCTGCAAATCTTCTCGTAGAGCGCCGTTCTCGACTAATTCTTGAATCGTGTCTTGGCGAGCTTGAATCCCTTTTATATCTAGCAAGGGCTGTAGCAACCAGCGCCGCAGCGTGCGACTCCCCATCGCCGTCACTGTCTCATCCAAGGCCCACAACAGAGAGCCGTGAAACGTGCCATCACGGACAGTTTGGGTAATTTCTAAATTGCGCCGACTTTGATGATCCAGAATCAAGTAGTCGGTCAGCGTATAGGTGCGGAGGAGTTGCAGCGGAATCTGAGTTTCTTTCTGCGTGTCTTCCAGATACTCCAGCAAGCCACCAGCAGCACGAATAGACAGAGGCAAATGCTCACAGCCCAGCCCTTCCAGCGATCGCACCTTAAATTTCTGCATCAACCGAGGCTTGGCTTCCCCAATTGTGAACGGGGTTTGCGATCGCAGGGTGTAGCAAAATTGAGTTGGCAGGCAATCGGGCAGATGTTCGGAAGTTTCCCCCGGACGTAATAGCCCCCCTAAATCAGGCGCATTCGTGGGAAGCAGCACTTCTGAAGGTTGCAACCGCATCAATTCTTGTGTCAGTTGATCTAGTTCACTTGATTGCGCGGTTAAGAATTCCCCTGTGGAAATATCGGCATAGGCTAAGCCCCAATGGCTACCCGCAATCACAACTGCCGCTAGAAAGTTGTTGCGACGCGCATTCAGCATGCCATCTTCGATGACGGTGCCAGGTGTGAGGACACGGGTTACTTCCCGTCGCACCAATCCCTGCGCTTCTGAGGCATCTTCTACTTGATCACAAATGGCGATCGCGTAACCCTTCTCCACTAGCTGGGCAGAGTAGCGATCGAGGGCATGGTGGGGAATGCCTGACATCGGCACTCGCCCTACTTCTTTGCCCCCTTCTTTGCTCGTCAGCACTAGTTCTAACTCACGTGCTACGGCGATCGCGTCTTGAAAGAAACACTCAAAGAAGTCGCCTACTCGATACAGCAGAATGGCATGGGGATACTGGTCTTTCACGTCCACATACTGCCGAAACATCGGGGTCAACTCTTCCCGATTCACGGAGCGATGGTCAGCATAGCGAACGGTGTGCTTGGCTAATCGCTCTGGCAAGCCATTGGTGGGATCAGGAACAGCAGATGCAGCGGGAGACACGGTCATAAATTCAACAATACGCACTAGCCTTTACTGACTTTAGCGCAAGGGTTTCCCCCTCGTTGTAATTGAAGGGCGATCGCCCTCAAGTTTCAAGTCGCACAACTCGAATCAATATTACCTTGCAAGAATTCCCCGAGCGGGATCGCTTGATAAATTCGCTCTGCAAGTCTGTCAGAATTTCACTTACTGGAATAAATGCTCATTCTATTTCCGTATGAGAGTGATTTGGTCACACCGACAGACACTTAATCTAGTGTTATAAAGATGAGAAGCGTGGGTAGCTTTAAATTTTTTCTTAAGCTTAGGGAGCAATCGAATGAAAGCATCTGAAACAAGTTTTCGTAATCTTTTAGAGGGTAGTAAACAGTTTAAGGTTCCTCTTTTCCAAAGACCATACTCATGGGAAAAAGGCAATTGGGAAACTCTTTGGGATGACCTAATGAGTTTATACAGTGATGGTGTAGAAGAGTATCATTTTCTTGGACCTATTGTTACTCTTGCAGAGCCGGGAACTGCTGATGGTATCTCTCCTTATCTCTTGATTGATGGACAACAACGTTTAATAACTCTGACACTATTACTTATTGCACTAAGGGATCTCTTAAAGAAACAAGGTTCTGAACTGGCTGAGGAGCTACATGAATATTATTTGATCAATAAGTTTAAGAAGGGAGACGATCGATAGAGCGTTTCCTAGTCTCCTGAGGTACAGTAACAACAATGAGTAAACCAGCTGCGAATATCTTCTAGAGAGACTTGAGCAAATGCCTCTTGAATGGCTTTGTCTAAGGCTGA
>NZ_JACJPA010000044.1:0-6474 GCF_014695845.1 Trichocoleus sp. FACHB-591 | reverse complement strand
GTAGGTGTCAATAATCTTTTGCCGTAGGTCAAGCGAGTATGCTTTCATTGCCCCTGAAACACTAATAATTCTCTACACTCTACCTGTACCTCACTAGATTGGAAAACGCTCTAGACGGAGGCGAACAAGAGAAGAAAGTAATTGAGGATTTGAAAAATACATACACTCGGAGTGGATGGAAAGAAGACCATTTTTTACAGTTTAAGGAGCATGAGTTTGAACGGTACTATCCTACAGAGTTTCAATCAAGGGTAGCTCAGAGCTTAAAAGGGGATAAAGAGTCTCGAAAGAAGTCAAAAAAAAATCTCTTTCACGACGTGGAAGCGTGGATTCAGAAAAATCCTGAATTAGCCAAAGCTGCCCTAGAAGAATCAGCAGCAGAGGTTATTTCAGTTCTGCGTCAAATAGAATCTAATTTAGCTTCAACTCAGAAGTGATTATAGTCGTCTGGAGAATACCTTTAGAGCTTGAGGTGTAGTAGCTGAATCGTCATGAGCCTGCTTTGATATGTGTACTCAGATTGGCAGAATTACGTCACACAATGCCAGCTAGGGGCAATGGGGCAGCGATCGCCGAGTTTGTAACACTTGCCCCACAATCAGTGGGGTTATTTTTTGGCGGGAGCGATCGCACCTGGGAGGGAAAACTAATCGCAGCATCCTACCCCCAACATTTATGGAAGTAACGACTTTACTAGGCATTGCCATATTGATTCGTGTAATCGGCTATTTCATAGCCTTCTGGCTCAGTCTGTGGATTCTGAAACGGTTTGTTAAAAACAAGAACAATCGCTACGTCCTGGTAGGAATCCTTAATGCCTTCTTGCCCCCGCTTAGCTTCTTCGTCCGGTTTAGCCAATTGGATCTCGCAACCTATCTAATTTTTGGACTGCCTATTCTGGGTTGGATGTATTGGCGCGATCGCTCCCTCACTTCAGCAGGGCGATCGTCCAGTTTGTAACACTTGCCCCACAATCAGTGGGGTTATTTTTTGACGGGAGCGATCGCTGTAGTGAAGTGAAGGCGTGAGTCCCTTACAAGGGCATCCTTTAAAAGCATCTGTCAGGGCTTCTAGGAGTAAGTTTCTTCTATGCTTTTGGATTCAATACTGACTTCAGTATTCATGCTAGCGTTTGTTGTTTCGGCCCACTTCACCGCTTATTGGCCAGTGTTGCTAGGGCTTAAGCGGCTTGGAATAAGCCTTCACACCAGATACTTATTTACCGCACAACTTAACATCCTTGTTTCTGTAGTAGCACAGATGCTCATCTCAAGCGAAGGACTTTCCCTACGGGGCAACCTGCATGACGACCTATACACATTCTTGACATACTTGGGCTACTCCTTTTTTATAGGGCTTCCAGTGCTACTGCGGATGTGGTGGGGCGATCGTAAGAGTGAAGCCAAGAAGCGACCAAGCAAGTAGTTGAGAAAGAAGCGATCGCCCAGCTTGTAGCACTGTCTCCACAGTTAGTGGGGTTATTTTTTGACGGGAGCGATCGCCTTGGCATGGGCAAACTGATTGCAGCATCCTACCCCCTGCATTTACATGGACGTTGTTGGAATTGGCTTGATAGTTGCGATCGGCGCTGTGGCTTTCTTCGTTAGCTTCTGGTTAGAGCTGCTGATTGCAGGGATTTTTCTGAAAAACCTGAATAACCGTTACCTAGCAGTTTTGTTGCTCAACTTGACTCCAGCATTGCTCGCCCTCGCCAAGTCACCAGGAAAGACCCTAACATTTGTTCTCGTTGGGCTTCCAATTTTAGGGTTGATGTACTGGCAAGCTACGAAGGCAACTTTGAAGCGTCCTGCCTAACCTCAGCGGCTAACTCTTCCAGCGCTTCTGCCAATGCCAATAAGTCTGTTTTGCTGGCAGGAAACTTCAATGAAGGTCTGAGCGAAACTTTGAAGCGCTCGACCTGGGGCCGATTAATTTGGTCGCTGCTGAAGCTCATTCTGGATGCCGTTGTCCCCTAAGCATTGCTTTGATTTCCAGCAATTCTCTGTGCAACGCTTCAAACTTTTGCCAAAGCTCGTTGTGTTCTTTATCAGCCCGATCATCAAAATCTTTCATCAGAACACCAATGTTCTGAATCATTTGTTCTTGGTTGCGTCGCAGATGAGCAAAATCACGCTCGGCGGCATATTCCTTTTTAACTGCTTCAGCCGTTTGCTCGCGCTCAATTTGTGCTTTCTGTTTGGCTAAAGCTTGATTTTGTTTCCGATTTGTTAACCAACCCAGTAACCAACCCACAGAAGCTGTGAAAACTGAGAAGAGAAAACCAGCCAAACCTAAATCAAATTTCATGGCCTTATATCAACTCTTCTAGGGTTAGACTCCAGTCGCTATCGGGCCAGATGAACCCGTAGCGCCTACGAATTAAACGTTTCACCCCGATATATCGCACCACCATTCCTGAGTTTTTCAGCGGCTCTGGAATGGGCAATTCTAAAATCAATTTTTCCCGTTTGGGATAAAGGCGAACTGTAGCGCTAACCTCATCACTAGCAAAATACTGTCTGATTAAAGCGCTAGAGCTAAGCTCTGGAGTCAAGCCAGAGTAAGAAATCCTGAACGTATCGGAAAATGTGGGAGCGTTGAAGGTTTTCCAGTCGAGCTGGGGCTTAAGAGTTCCTAAGCTTCTCCACATAACTCCCACTCTTCCAGAAGGTCTGGATCTTCAAACTCCTCTAAGCGCTCGTCATACTCTCCCCCCTCGATGTATTCTTGGGCTTCTTCCCAAGGAACAGCCGAAAGAACCCCCCCCTGATCGACCCTAGCCACTAAGGAAAACTCAGGGCTTGAGCTTGCTACAACTTGCCAATCAGGGGGGAGAGTTAAACCCAAGGTTTGATCGAACTCCGGGTCACCCGGAAGAATCAGATTAGATCTCGATTCCGTCATCACGTAAGGTTCTCCACCCAGCAGGGAGGCTGTCAGTTTTTGATGGATCACAGTAGGTAGAAATTGAATCAATGCCGCCTCTACCACCGCTGAGGATTTTCCCCACCCGTGGAGGTTTAGGGAACTCAGCCCCAAACACTAGATCCTTATCATTGAGGCTTCCTAGCTTAATTCCCAAAGCACCTAGTTGAGCCTTAACGTTGTTGTGTGTGTCCAACGGCTGCATCCAAGCGTATTTGATGCCGTTAACGGTCACGTACACACAAACTGATTTTGGCCCTTTGGCACGTCTGCGGATCTTTCCACGTCCAACGCTCCACCCAGAAGGCAACCGCCCGACTTTGGAAATGTCGCAGTAAGAACTGTAAACATTGACTGCACTTCCAGCGACTTCAGTTTTAGTTGCCACAGGGGGTTTAGGTGCGTTCGCTCCAATCACTAACCCTGTGTAATTTGCTGAGTTGTTACCGTCAAACTTAACCTGACCTAACTCTGTCCTAATTGTGTCTTTGACGTTCGTTCTAAATCCATATTTGAGAATGGTATTTCCTCGAATAGGGCGAACGGTCATTAAGTCCCGCTTTGCATATTTGCCCATTGTCTTAGTCCCTATTTAGTAGTTGTGTTTCAGGAGCTAAAACCTAGACTCTGGAGCCAGTAGAAGCTCCCAGATTGACGGGGGCATCAATCGCGACTGTATAGGTGTAAGTTACAACATAAGTTCCGTCATCGCGACGGACAGGGACACCTGGAGCAGGTAGAGCAAAAGCGTCTAGTTGGTTATTCGCGTTTGCGGGGTTGGCATTGTAAGTCTCTTGTGCAGTAGCAGCAGACTCTAATACCTGCTGGAGCAATTCAGCAACGTTATCAGCGGTGCTTTCAATGCGAATCGTGCCAGGAGCAGGCTCGGTGATAGTGCCAGGAAAAACCGCATCCATATCAGCAACAGTGATCATAGGTCTAGTGCCCGTAAAAGGTTACAAATAGTCTTCCCCACCATAGCTAGCCTGTTATCTCGTTTCAAGAGCGGCTAGACTAATTACAAGACTCACAAATCCATGACAGAACCCCTGCGGTTCCGTCATAAGACGAAGCCTCTAAAAGCGTCTTGTAACGTTTTATTAAGTATGGATTTAATCTGTTATCCCAGGCTTTCCACTTGCAGCAAAAGAGCGTTAGCAAGGCAGAAAACAAGCTGGGGACACCTCTACGTTTATCGACCCAGAGGGCATTTGCTCGAACGTCTGAGTAAAGAGCTGAATTGGACAATTCCCCAAGTTGCCGCACAGCTCCACAAGGAGAGAAATCAAATTTTACGCTCTGGAGTAATTCCCTAAATGGCTGCATCGGTCCAGCAAGCTTACAGCCGCAATGTCAGCATCCTTAAGAGTTTCACCAGTGGTACTGGAAACAGCATGGTCCAGTTGTACGCTCCAAGTAGTGTCTCGAAGTGGGACCGCACAGCCACGATTCGTTATTACGGCTTTATTACAAGCCTGAGACTCAAAGTGGATATCAATTCTCTCTCTGAGTCTCAGATTCCCAGATTGGACATTATAGCCGATCGGACTGAGCGGATCACATCAGTTCGCGACATGGAATGGAAGGAGCCAAGGAAACAGATAGATTTTTTTCTAAAAACTAGTCAGATAGACTGGACGCAAATAGCCAGCATTTCACTCTTAAATCGCCTACCTTACTATCACGTCAATTTGCTGCACTACTTGACGGATGGGAGCAGTTTTGAAGTTGGTAACGATACAAGAGTTAGCGGCTCGAATTGTTGATGCTGGCTATGGGCTGCTTAATAACACAGACAATCTCGTAATTTTTGGAAGTGCCCAAGAGGAAGCAACCGCACTTCCATCAGATGAGCCAGAAATTAGCTACGCAGATGATTTTTCTTGGGAACTGGGGACTGATTCGCGCCTAATCCTGCCAGCGAATCCCAATCGCCTCCAAGCAACTTTTGTAAATCACTCCGAGACTGAAAACGTTTATTTGAGCTATGGGGGCATCGCTCGATCAGGCAGAGGAATTGCACTCCTGAAAGGGGGAGGCACTTACGAAATCAACAAATTCAACCCTTACCGAGGTGCGATCGCTGCGATCTCAACTGGAGCATCAACGTTAGTAGGAATGGAGGCTGTTTGATGTTTGACTATGGCATTTTCCTCAATCCGAAAGCTAGACCCGCTTCAGTTTTCCGCCTACCTTTCCACTGTGGCCCTATTCAAGCTCGGATTCTAGAAGAGAGGGCAAAGCGGCCAAAATACGAAAGCCATCTCATTTATCAACCCTCTGCCCCTAATCTCCTCACTCCCTAGATGCCAACTCGCCAACCACGACAAGCAAGGCGACAACCACCCAGGGAAGATCCACCCAGGGGCGAACCAGGAGCGCCGGAGCTACCACTCCCAACTGAGGAACCGTTACAACCTTGGCTAGAGCCAATCGGAAACACTGGTTTTTATCAATCTCCTGTGGAGCCAGTTGACCCTAGGGACTGCGATCGCTGGCCTGACTCACCTTATTGTGGTGGGTCTGGAGTCAACCTATCTGATTTTCTGGACTTGGCTCCAGATTTCCATTACAACGATTGCGAGGTATGCGTCACCATTGCACCGTCCCTCGCCTTTATCTCGTTGCCACCTTACACGGTCTGTTATCGGAAGCCAGAGTGTAGACCGGACCCAGGGGAAGAACTGCCTGATTTACTGCCACCCATGCCACCTGGGGATAGTCTTGACGTACCTAAAGAGGGGTTGTATGGGGGCTGTGATGGTGAAATCTATGGAATAACGCTGCTGGGAAGAGTGGACATCACACCAGGCCAAATCTCTTATAACTATTCTTTTGAGTTAGAAACGGCTCCTACTTATTACGTTTATGGGCCGATCGGATCTATCCGATTAGTAAAAATCTTTGAGAACACAGCACAAGATGTCCAGTATTGGGGAATCAGAATTCACTGTAAGGGACCAATCACGCCCTATCTCAATTTCTCACCTTATGAGAGTGGGACTTATAGGGTTTTTAGTATGCCCTTTCAGTGGATCATCACATCAAGCGGGGGACTTAGCCTCCGACTATTAATAACTAGGCAAGATGGCAGGACTGTAGATATTTGTGACACCGGAGAACCTGCACCATTTCCTCCTCCATCAGTTCCCGGTCCCCCTCCTCAACCTCCTTTTAATCCACCGTGTGAATGTATGGCTTGCGACCCTGAACAAACAGCACTGCTCAGACTAATTGCCAAGCGACTAGGCACTGATGATTACCCAGCTTCAGTCCCTAAATCCCTGCTTACTGATAGGGGAAGTGGACAGCAGCAAATAGAGAGCCTAACCCAGCTTATAGGCTGGTTTGTGCAACAGGTTGATGGATTAGTCGGTGAGTTTCCTATCAACATTAAACCTTATCGGAAATTAGGACTTAGAATTATACCGTGCACCTGGAATGAGGTCGGTAGATGAAAATGACATATGCGGAACTACGAACCAAACCGCAGACCTTGTGTAGTTTAACCGGGCTCACCCCCAAAGAGTTTGAGGCTTTGTTAGAGAG
>NZ_JACJPA010000043.1:0-20566 GCF_014695845.1 Trichocoleus sp. FACHB-591 | reverse complement strand
GTCAGCCAAGTTCGTCATCGTGTAGTTAATCGGACTGCTTAGTAAGTACTGGCAGTAATCCAGTTTGGTGAAGCTCATGCCTCTAGTTTATGTCTGTCTCTGCGTAAGTCCTGTGTAAGTTAAAGGGTGTTCTTAGAATAACGCTATGATTTGCCCATAGCTTGGAGTTGATGTTCTTGTGCCTAAGCCAGGTTCTTTGTTTCCCATTGATGAAAACTACACTGCCTTTTTGCGATCGCTAAAGGAGCGAATACGTCAGGCACAAATTAAAGCAGCATTAGCTGTCAACAACGAACTAATCCTACTTTATTGGCAGATTGGTCGCGAGATATTGAATCGGCAGCAGCAGGAAGGGTGGGGAACAAAGGTCATTGAACGTCTAGCACAAGATTTGAAGCGAGAGTTTCCTGATATAGGTGGATTTTCGTCCCGCAATCTCAAATACATGCGAGCGTTTGCTGAAGCATATTCGGATGAGCAAATTGTGCTACGCTACGCTGCACAAATTCCCTGGCGGCATAATCAGGCGCTACTAGATAAGTTGAAAAATCTTGAGCAGCGACTCTGGTATGCTCAGAAGTCGTTTGAGAATGGCTGGAGCCGCGACATTCTGGTAACGCAAATTGAAACTAACTTATACATACGCCAGAGGGGAGCAATTACTAACTTTGAGCGCACTCTACCGGATCTAGACTCTGATCTAGCTCAGCAGTTAGTCAAAGATCCCTATAACTTTGATTTCCTGACTATTAGTGAAAATGTTAAAGAACGGGACTTGGAACGAGCTTTAGTAGAGCGCATCCGAGACTTTTTATTGGAGTTAGGTATTGGCTTTGCCTTTGTGGGTAGCCAATACCGTTTGGAGGTAGAGGGTGATGAATACTTCCTTGATCTGCTTTTCTATCACCTCAAGCTGCATTGCTATATTGTGATTGATTTGAAGGTGACAGAGTTTAAGCCAGAATATTCTGGCAAAATGAATTTTTATATTTCAGCCGTCAATAACATTCTGCGTACAGAGGTAGATGGTCCAACAATTGGAATTATTCTATGTCGCTCCAAGAAAAAAACGACGGTTGAATTCGCGTTAGATACTGTACAAAACCCAATTGGTGTCTCCACTTATAAGCTACGTGATGAACTGCCACCTGCTTTGCAAAATTGCTTACCTACAGTTGAGCAGCTAGAGATGGAACTAGAAGCGGCAGTTTCTGCCTTAGAGGAAGAGCAGAATTAATTTTTCAAAAGTATTTGTGACAGGTCGGCGTAAACTCGCTGTACACTAACCCTGTGTTGCAACAATTTGAATCGTGGCAAAGGTTATCTCATTTTTTAACCAAGCTGGGGGCACAGGTAAAACGACCTTGGCAATGAACTTGGGATATTCACTTTCCCAACAAGGACACCGTATTTTACTTGTGGATATGGATCCACAGTCCTCCTTGACTGTTTTCATGGGAGTGCAGCCTCATGAACTTGAGGACACTGTTGCTCAAAGCATCCTAGATAGAAAACCGCTGCCTATTCTAAGCGGAGTTCATCAAATGGATCTGGTTCCAAGTAATTTGACGCTTAGTGCTGCTGATGTAAAGTTGGCAACAGCGATCGCTAAAGAGACCCGCCTCAAAAAAGCTCTCTCTCCGGTTGAGTCTGCCTATGACTTTGTCTTGATTGACTGCCCTCCAACGTTGGGCGTTCTGAGTATCCTCTCCCTCGTAGCATCGACCCACATCCTAATTCCAATGCAAACTCAATATAAGAGTTTCGTTGGCTTAGATTTGCTGCTGGGTACAATCAGTGAGCTTCAGCAAGAGGGGGTCGCCGCAGACCTGAAAATTGCTGGAGTAATTCCTAATCTGCACGATCGCACAGCCCAAAGTAAAGAGATTTTAGAGGCGGTGACAGAGCAATTTGGTGGCGTTGCACCCGTTTTCCCGCCTATTCCACGCGCAATCGCATTTGCAGACGCTTCAATGCAGCACTTACCGCTAGGGCTATATGACCCTAAGCACTCTGCTCTCGCTGTCTTGACAACCATTACTCAAAGTTTGGAGTCCTTGTAGTGCCACCTCGTCGTAAGGCTGTGCCTCAGCCTCAGCTTCGTAATGTTGCAGCCATTCTCAACCGACAGAACCCTGCTCAGTCCGCTCAACCTGCTCAGCCAATTTCACTTGAAAAGATTCATTTGCCTGCAAAGCAACCCCGTCGTTTCTTTGATGCAGACAAAATGGCTCAACTAGTAGCATCTGTGAAAGAGTTTGGCATTCTAGAGCCGCTTCTAGTTCGTCCATTGAAGAGTGGTGAGTATGAGCTGGTCGCAGGGGAGCGGCGGCTACGGGCAGCTCGTGAGTTAGGACTGACTGAAGTACCCATTGTGGTACATGATTTGGATGAGCGGCAAGCGCTTCAAGTGACTTTGATAGAGAATCTTCAGCGAGAAGACTTAAACCCGATTGAGGAAACAGAGGCAGTCTTAGACTTACTGGCGATCGCTCTTGAAGTACATAGAGATGAAGTAGTATCTATCTTGCATCAATCGTATAACGCTAAACAGCGTGGTCAGGAGTTGAATCAGAACGTTCTGATTCAACTTGGGGAGATTGAATCATTACTCTCAGAGATAGGTCGCTTCACCGCCGGAACTTTTCGCTCTAGCCGGCTTCCGCTTTTGAACCTTCCTGATAATGTTCTGTCTGCCTTACGAAACGGGGAGATCGAGTACACCAAGGGCCAAGCGATCGCTCGAGTTAAAAATGAAGCCCAGCGAGCCGAACTGCTCAAACAAGCAATCTCTGAGAACTTGTCGTTGAGTGAAATTAAAGCAGGGATTAAGGAATTTGAGTCTCAGCCAGAACTAGCGCCAGAGAAAGCAATTGCTCAGCGATGGAGTGAAATTGGTAAGCGCTTACAAAAGGGTAAGATCTGGAGCGATCGAAAGAAGCGGGATCGAATTACAAAACTATTGAATGAGTTGGACAAACTAACCGCAAGCGATGACTGAATAAGAAGTTAGCGCTTGTAGTTGGCGTTGAGTTTGACGTGATCCCGTTCCAGAGCACCAGCGGAAATAGCGATCTCACGAGCGGCCTATGCAGTTGTCATTAGGTCTATTTAATGTCGTCCAATATTCGGCGATCTGTCGTGCTAAGTGTACGCCTGGGGCTGCCTCCCTTCTTTTCCTTGTTTCGTTTATCGTAAAGCTCTCGTTGGGTCTCTGGGCTATGGTGCATCGCGACCGCCAGCGCATTCATGTCAGCATCAGAGCAGCCCCGTTCCATCACGTGAGTCACAAACATATCTCTTAATAAGTGAGGTGTAACAGCTTGGCCTTTGATCCGATATGCAGCCTGCCGGATGTACTCCGATAGCGTATGTTGCTTCATCGGTTCGCGATTCTTTTGGGTGAAAAAGAAGTTGTGCTCAGGATTGTAAGTTGCACGGAGCCCTCCAGAAAGATTCAGCTTGCTTAATCCGGGAAGCTTAGAGCAGTCATAGAGCCAAGCATCAATATAATCGTAAAAACGAGTGCCATCTCCAAAGTCAGGGTTAGAGACCTCACAGCGAAAATCACCGTAAGCCTTGCCGGTTTTGTATTCATCGGATCTTAAGCAGATGTACCAGCGATCGCCTTCCCAAAGTAGGCTACGTCCTACTTCAAGGCTCCGAATCACCTGCTGACGCATCGGGGGGATATAAGTTAAAAACGCACACATGAGATAGCGCTGTAGCGAGTGAGCAATCCTGAGCAGCCTTGGCTTGGCGCAAATATAAGCTGCTTGACAGTACTCTTGCCTAAGAGTTTCAACAACTTCCAACCAGTCTTCCCAAGGCAACCACTTCTTGCTGATGTCTACTGGAGAAGGAGCATTGCGCTGACGTTTAGTTACATCCTGGATTAGGACTCGTATTCTTTTAACAATAGGAACATCATCATAGTTAGCTACTTCGTGCCTATTGGTTTCAAAGCGATACAGGAACTTAGCAACGTTAAGACAGGCTCGTAGAAAGGCATACTCTGTTCTAGGATGAGCCTTACGTTCCTTTCTTAACCAGGATAAATATTTACGGAGCCTGACTTCCGTAGAATCTGCCGCTCGCACCGCCTCTATTCTCAACTCTTCCTGACGTAAGAGCCGTTCAGCTAATTCCAACCGAACCGGGAGATTGTCAATGGCTGTCCTTAAAGGGACATATTGAATCAGTGTTTCTAAACTTAGGTCATCGAGCGGCACGTTTTCATAACGATAAAGCCAGCCTAGTCCTTGGTATGCTCCTTGAAGAGCCCATTTAACAGAGGTAGGTGTTTGCTTTAAGTCCTCAGATAGGAATTCTTCAAAGTCCTGAAGCTGTTTCTGTAGTACTTTCGGAATGGTATCTCCTTTAACAGCACCTAAAGCATAATACTCTTGCCGTTTTCGCTGCGTCGTTCGGACGTCTTTAGCGTAATCTTTCTTCTTTAACGGTCGTCGTTCGACCCTTAGTTCTAATTGCCACCAGTTTTGGGCATCACAAAACTCTAAGAGCTTTTTTAGAGCGTGTCGATAAGTACGTTGACTACTGCTCGGAACCTCGAGTTGCTCATAGACGCTCATCTGGACTTCGAGAGCATTGTTTAGCTGCTCCAAGCTGATCTTTTGCATAAAAGTTCTAGCAGCTTGGATCTCTTTAGCTGAGACCCGACCCGTTTTCGGATGCGGCAACCCCCAACCAGGTAGTGTGTACCTAATGAGAGCGCTTTGCAGTTGATGCAAAGTTGCACTTGCTTTGCCAGGTATCTCAGTTTTTACTTCAGCCTCATAATTCTGCAGCACCTCGACTAGGTTCTTCGGCTGAAGGAATTTTCTAAGTGTTGTTATAGAAGCCATACGGTAGCCGCAGCCACTTCGGTTCTAAATAGTACTCCTTGCATTATAAGAATGCAAAACTTTCCGACGTGACATATACTCGTAAAAAGTTATAAATGTAAGTTGGTTATTAGGAGGAAGCAGGCAGTCTAGCCGCTGCCATCAATTGAAAGAAAAGGCGATCGCGGGTTGAATCAGGTAAACTACTGAACAAGCTTGATTGAAAGGGAGGAAAACCGTGATTTTTAGGGATGCTCGCTATGTGATGAAGAAGGAGCAAATGATGCTCTAAGCACCCTAAAAGGCCAAAACCCCAACTGCTCGCAACAGAAGGGGCCGAAAAGCCGTTGATTTTTTGACGGAATAGAAGGGGACTTTAACTTCGATGCTTGGCGGCTCCTAGTTAAGTCACCCACGTTGCCATGCGTCTATATTACGGTCATTTGGCATAAAGTGACAAGGCCTTTTTCACCGTTTTTCAACAGACCAATGGCTCTCTATTCCTCTCTATATAAGGGATGGAGCAGATCTTAGAAAAACTAACCGTACAGGAATATTTTTTAGTTTGATCGTGCTCTTTCCCATGCCCCCGCGCGTTTGGGACGGAGAGACCATGTATCTTTATTGTGACGATTGCCCTCGCTTGCAGGGGAACCAACCGAATCAACTCATTTGGCACTCTCTGTCCCGTTACCCTCACTGGACTAGAGAGTTGCATCATGCCCCGCGAACAAATACCTCACTGTGAAAGTCAGGCGATCGCCTCCCGACCTACTCGTCAGCGTCTACCAGAACCCCTGCCCCGCGACCCCTTAGGTCAGCGCTTGTGCCAGCTCTTCCCCTACCCCTGGCAAGCGATCGTCGCACCTATCCCTACCGACGCTGGCCAAAAACCTGCTTGGCAGACCCTCATGCAGTACCCCCTCAAGCCCCGTAGTCTCTGGACTTACTGGCAAGATGCCGCTCAACTCGTCGGTGTTCGCTTTGGCCCCACCACCTACCACGGACTCATCGACCTCGACGCCCTCAGCCTGCACCACCCCACCCGCGATCGCCAAGCTCTCACCACCCTCAGGGCTGCCCTCGCCAGCATCGGCATTCATGAAACCATTTTGCTGCGCTCCAGCTGGAACGGTGGCCTTCACCTCTATATCCCCTTATCTGAAGCCGTCCCCACCTTCGGCCTTGCCGTCGCTCTCAAACACTGCCTAGAAGCTCACCACCTGCCCCTGCAAGCAGGCCAACTCGAAGTCTTCCCCAACGTCAAGCGCTACAGCAAACCGGGAGAATACAGCGAATACAACGCCCATCGCCTGCCCCTACAACCCAGCAGTGGCTCTGTCCTGCTCAGCGACACCCTCCAACCCCTGTCCAGCGATTTGTCCTCCTTCTTTCAGCAGTGGGACCAAGCCGCCGCAGCTCAGGACCTAGCGCAACTGCATCAAGCGATCGCCCAGGCAAAGAAGCAGCATCAGTACCGCTCCTACAACCACCGCAGCAACACGGCCCTGTGGCAGCAAGAACTAGAAACTGAAATCGAGCAAGGGTGGACCGGACCCGGGCAAACCAACCACCTGCTCAAAACCATCGGCTGCTACGGTGTCGTCTTCCAATCCCTCTCCGGTGAAGCCCTAGCCCATTACATCAAACACACCGCCATCCACAGCCCTGGCTACCAAGAGTGGTGCCAACACCAGCACGAAATCAGCCGACGAGCCCAGGAATGGGCTGAAGCCGCAGAAAACTACTACTGGCCTCTCGGGACTAGTCCCAAGCGCAATCGCACCCTTGCTCCAGGTACTGCTGCCAACAACATCGTCAACTTCAACCAGAAGCGAGCAGAAGATGCCCAAACCCGAATCAAACAAGCTGTCCTTGAACTGACCCAACAAGGCCAGCTACCTGATCAACTAACTGCCCGAGCCCAAGCGATCGCCTCCCTAGCACAGTGCAGTCACAGCACCTTGCAGAAGTACAAAGAGCTGTGGCATCCTGAATGGTATGTAATAGAGCCACCAGAGCCAGTTGCAGCTTCATCACTAGCTCCAGCAATCGAACTCCAAAAACTACCAGAAGACGTTTCTAGAGAGGAATTACACACCTCTGCCTATATGAAGGGTGGGGGGGCTGAAGCGAGTTCTCTGGGAGAACGAAGTTCTTTTTCTTCACAAGGGGAGGGTCCAGGGAGGGGGAAAACCAGTTTTCCACAGCCTTTGACTCTACCTTCTCAGATCGCTTCGGATGATCTCAGTGATGTGATTGTGGGAATTCAGATTCAAGTCAGGCGATTGCGATGGACTGTGGAGCAGACCCACCAGTTCATTGCGGATCACTTCCACGGCAAGCGCCGAAGCCAGCTGACGGATGACGAGTTACTGTGCTTGCTTTACCGATTGAGAACGCGATTGCTTCAGCAGGATTTGCCTGATGTCTAAGAACTTACTCGGTCTCAATCTGCTGGTGAGGATTCAATTTTTGCTTCAGTAACTCATGCCGTAGTCTGGAAGCGCTAACCATGTCGTTGCTCTTCTTTTTATTGCATGCCCAGCAAGTGATGACGAGGTTTTGTTTGTCGAGCGTAAGTTTTGGGAAAAGCGATTTGGGCAGGATGTGCTCAACAGTTGGATGTTGAGGCTCTAGCATGAAGTCTCCGTTGGCCAAGTAAGTTTTCTCTCCAAAACCCATCTGGATACTGCAACAAGCGCATTTCCAGTTTTGCCGTTCTAATTGCTGCATCCGCCAGTTATGCCAGTCCTGACTACCTTGCCAACCCTCGTAAAGTAGCTTGCCATCGCTCCGTCGTTGTTTGAGCTTTTTCTGAAGTTGTTGGGCTTGGGCAAACTTAGTCTCTGCTGCGGCTAGAGCAACGTCTGAATCCGGAATTTGAGGTGATTCGCTCATGACTTCTGCCTCTTAGTACTGGTTGCAGAATTTGCTTTTTTTAAGCGCTCTACCTTAGCTTTTGTCTCAGCAAAGAGATCTTCGGCGCGGAGGTTTAGGGTTTCAGCGTATTGCAGTTGCTCAAACCCACTCATGCCGAAGGGGGCATCTTGAATCTGTTCGGCAAGCGATAGAATTGCCCATCGCAGGGATTGAATTGCGTTGCGCGTAGTTGCCTTAGAGCGTTTATTCTCGATCAGCTCTTTGCAGCGATCGCTCACCGCAAACAAGTCATAAACATTGGTACTGCCCTGTTTACGAATGGGAGTCAAAGCTTTGGTCACCAGTTCGGCTTGGTATTTACTAGCTCCCATCTCAATCAGTTGCTTGCGAGTAACAGTTTTCATGGGCACTAAGCTTTCTGAGCTGCATGGAAGGACTGGCGATCGCTGCCACAATGGGGACAGAAACGGTATTCTGGTGCGGCGATAATACCGTTGCAATTGGAACAGTACTCGCTGGCCTCATCTGCTTTAGAGCCAAACAGCCATTTCGCAAATGCCTGTCCAGCTTGTAGAGGTGTCATTTGAGCGAATAGTTTAATGCGCTCTCTCAAGGAAATCAGCTCTTTCATAGCGCTGCGCTGGGTGACGATGACATCCTCATAATCTTGAGCAACTTTCTCCCACTCCTTGGCTTCACTTTGCAAGCGATCGAGTTCCTGCTCGTGGTTGTGTTGCTGTTCGTCAAAAGTTTCTAGTAGGTCTTCTAGCACTTGCCGATGAACTTCGCCTTCTTTATCTAATTGACTGCGCAGGTGAGTCAGCAGTTGGTTTTCGGCTTCAAACTGTTTGGCCTGAGATTCGACTTGCGCCCGGTACGCTTCAACCTGTTGATGCTCACTGCGGGCAATCTGTAACAGCTCATTCTTTTTGGTGCGGCCCAGGATAGTGGAGTCAGCTAATTCCCAAAAGTCCTTTTTTCTTGGCATACCCCACTGCATCCTCGGCAACGACAAGCAGTGTCTTAACGAACTGGCAGGGAGGCGATCGCCAAGGCACTACTCTATAATTGCCCATTTACAAGTGATGACGAAAGATTGTTTGTAAAGCGGGTGTAATTAACAGGCAAGAAATTTGTAAACCGTGGGTCAAGTTTTTGCGCGTTACTCAGGCTGTTTTGGTTCATCGCCGTTTAACGATGAATCTTTGATTTTCTCGAAGAGGGATAGCTGTACAGGATTGCTGGTTTCCTCGCTGAAGGGAATTGCCAAGTCCGATTCTGTAAACGTTTGTGGTTGGACAGGAGCCAGCACAGGCTTACTGTTCTGATAAAAAGTCGGCTCGGCAACCCTGGCTGCCCGTTCTTCTGGGCTTAAGTGCCGGAGCTCTTGCACCTTGGCTTTGACCGCCTTGGCAAAAGCTTGGAAGTAGCGACAATCTTGGCACTTCACGTACTTACCGGCATACGGGCAACACTTCGGCAAATTTTCCTCCGAAATGTCCTGCCGACAGTCCTTGCAACCATACTCACAGCCATTGCGGCTTTGCATAAGCCGAACCACGCGCTCCGACTTGCAGTGGGGGCACAGTAATTTACGGATCTCTCTGGTTTGACGCCACTCTTGCAAGACAGCCTTGCGGGCAATCAAAGTCAGATTCTTCTCAGCTTCAAACGTAGATTCCACATTCATAATGCCTCAGCCTCCTCTACCTTTTCAGTTTTGAAATTGATTTGTTTGACTTCACCGTGCTGAATAAATATCTTCTCGACCATCCGGGGATAGAGCTTCACCTTGGCGTCATTCGTCAGGGTTTCCCAAAACAGAAGATTATTGCCCGAGAAGATGATGGACTCCACATCTTCTCTCAAGAAAGACTGAATCGCCCTTTCCTCTGCTTGCATCTCCGCTAGAAGCGATCGCTTTTTTGTCTCAATATCTGGATCAAATCCTGGATAGTCCTCCAGGTAGCGGTACTGACGCTGTAGCTCCTCCAATCGCTCCGACTTCTCCAGCTGACGACCCTCGCTTTCTAGATAATGCTCAAAGCGGATTGCACTCAGTCTTTTTTGTTCGGCTTGCACCTCTGGAGTCGGCTCCTGTAGCTGTAGAAATTGCAGAGCATGACCTTCTAAACTCTTACTCTTGCTTTGGAAAGCCTTCTCATGCATGAGCCGAGACTTGGCAACTAATTGGCCAATTAGCTTCTGTTCAATCTTTGACTTCTCAGCCGAGCCTTTATTGCCACAACCCATTCCCGCATGCCGACAAATAAAGTAGTGGTATTTCCCCTTGCCACTGTTCTTCGAGGGACACTTGGCTCCGCACTCGTAACAATAGACCAGCCCGCTGAGATAAGCATAGGGTCGATAAAGGTCGGCACTGTTCGGATCTCGAATGAAGTTGCTACCACCGACATTGAGATTCACCTCCAAAATATGGCGAACCTCCTCTGCCTCTGCTTCACTTAAAAGCCGCTGGTCTGGATGAGTATCTCGCTGAAGCACGCTTTGAGCCGGATTCCGCTTGGGCTTCTGTCGCTTGCTAGCCGTAGCCCAGAGGTTGTATTGGCTGTGTCCACAGAGAACCGGGTTAGTTAACCACTGACGGAACCCACTTGGAGTCCAGCAAGGCACGGTATTGTCAGCCTTTTTCCGTTTCTTGGTGCCTGGTTTCTTGATGACTCCATACTTCTGAGATATGTGCCGAACTGCTGCTTGAAGACTACGCTCCTGGAAAAAAATGCCAATCGAATCTAGAGCAACATCAGCAACCGTTTTGCCCTCGTAGTTCTGCAAGATCTGGGCCCATTCCGCCTCCGAAAACTCGCTCTTCAACTCCTCCAAGAGTGGAGCCACAGGCCGCTGATCCAATTGATAGCGTTTATTGAATGTCACATATCCCCAGGGACAGGATTCATTCGCGTACTTCTGTCGGATGCGGTACCGCTTTCCGTGGCGGACTCGTTCCGACAGCAAATCCGTCTCCCACTCTGCCACCGCACCTAGCAACCGCGCCATCAGTTTGCCCGTCGGTGTCCTCAGATCCAGCTGTTGATCCAGAATCCGCAGGTTGACCCCACTGTCTTCAAAGAGCTCAATACACTTATTCAGTTGGCTTAGGGATCTAGTTAAGCGATCAATACGGGTGAAAATAACTTCGTCAACTAAGCGGTTGAGCACCAAGCTCATCAGGTGTTGAAACTGAGGTCTATCGTCCTTACTGCCAGACTCGATATCGAAAATAATTTCAGTTGCTCCAGCCTCCCGTAAGCGAGCGATTTGTTGTTCAAGAGCTTGAGAATCCAGTGCTTGCTCAGGAGAGGAAACCCGGGCGTAACCAATAACACGAAGGACTCGCTGACGCTCATTTTGAAGAATCATAAAGCCTCCACGTCAGAGATAAAAGTCAATTCTGCAAGAACAAGAGTACCATAATTTGCATGTGTGAAACCTTAACTACACACGTGCAAATAACAACGTATAGTGAAGCAGAGATAGTGAAGCAGAGAAGTAGTTTTTCCTTTGAAGAGGCCGCTATGAAAAGATCGATCGCTGCTACATTCGGGTCCTTAGTCTTGAGCCAAAAGAAAACTCTCAAAGACTTGAGCAACAAATTGCTTGCTTACAGGAAGCTGGAGCAACTGAGGTTTTTGCTGATGTATCAACGGATACGACAACGAAACAAACTGAGTTAAATCGATTGATGGAAGCAGTTGGGACAGAGCAAGTCCAAAGAAGTGGTGGTAACTTGAACTGATCGCATGAGTCAACCTTTGCAAGAGTTAACCAGTTGCTTAAGGTATTTCAGGAAAGTGGAGCGAACTTAAAGACTCTAAGGCTCTAAAGTACTCGTTTCATTTGACCTGAACAGCAATAGTAGTAAGTCCAGTCCACTGTTACAGCTTTTCTAGGAGGGTGGAGGCTACAAATTAAAATAACTGCTAAGGAATAGTTGGAGAGTAAGGATTTTGGCTAGTCGGGTTAAAAGTGTTCCTATTAGGCATGACTAATGGGTAAGAACTGGGCGATCGCCATCGGCATTAATCAATACCGCTACCTGCAACCGCTGCAATACGCGGTGCGAGATGCGGCTGCCATGTGTGATTACTTCAGTAGCGAGGTCAGATTTGACCAAGTTTATTATTTTGCAGACAACTCTCCACCCGTTGAGCAGGACTATGGACCACCGTTAGACTCGGCTCCAACCTTTACAACCCTAAAACGGTTTCTGCGCTCCCGATTTGAACAACCGTTTCTGCAAACAGGCGATAATCTCTGGTTCTTCTTCGCCGGGCATGGCATTAGGCATGAAGACCGAGATTACCTGATGCCGCTCGACGGTGATCCGGGAGACGTGGACGGAACCGCTATTCCTCTTAGTTACGTGACAGATCGCCTGCGTCGCAGTGGTGCGGATAATGTTGTTTTGCTGATTGACGCCTGCCGAAGTGAAGGAAAACGAGCAGGGCTAGGAGTGGGTGAAGAAGTGCAGCAGGGTGTGATTACCCTGTTCTCTTGTAGTCCACGGGAAGCATCTTACGAAATTGATCAGCTCCAGCAGGGAGCTTTTACCTACACCTTGCTGCAAAGCTTGCGACTGCAAGGTGTAGGTAACTGTGCCACCGTAGAACGGTTAGATCAACACCTGCGCTACCACCTCCCCCAAC
This sequence comes from Trichocoleus sp. FACHB-591, assembly GCF_014695845.1. NCBI lineage: Bacteria > Bacillati > Cyanobacteriota > Cyanophyceae > Leptolyngbyales > Trichocoleusaceae > Trichocoleus > Trichocoleus sp. FACHB-591. The sequence continues at coordinate 8,172 of NZ_JACJPA010000043.1, read as the reverse complement.
TGAACCAGCGCTATAACAAACCGCGCCAAACTCCCTACGTCACTGTAGAACCTGCTGCTAAATATCACCTGATTCTGCTCCCTCGACAAGCCACACTACGGGATGCCGAAACCCTGAAGATGGAAGCGTATAAAGCAGAGGCGAACCGTAACTACGACCTGGCAGAACAATTCTGGATTCGAGTGCTAGCAGTATCTCCAGCCGACTCGGATGCGATCGCAGGGATTCGGCGGTTGCCTCAACAGCCATCGGAGCCAGCGCCCAGTGCTCCACCCCGTTTCGACTCATCAGGCAGCCGTCGGGTTGTAACTCCTGGCCCACCCATTTCAGGACTGTCTCGTCGTCGAGTGCTGCAAATTCTAGGCTTTGGTGGAGTCGGGGTGGGTGGTGCAGTGATAGCCTCTCGTTTGATCCAATCTCCTTCTCCTGTGCCTCCTGGAACTCTCCAATTAAAGCTCGTGGAGTTTACCGTGGTCACGGTGAATGATCAGGGAAACAGGGTCAAAGAGAAACTAGGTCGTGCCGGTATTTTCAAAGAAGGCCTGGAGGGCGCGATTTTGGAGATGGTAGGAATTTCTGGAGGAACCTTTACGATGGGGTCACCCGATAATGAAGCAGAGCGTGAAACCCATGAAGGCCCGCAATGGAAGGTGACCATTGATGCGTTCCTATTGGGCAAATATCCAGTCATCCAGTCTCAGTGGCAGGCTGTGGCGAAGTTGCCCAAAGTTGAGCGAGATTTGCAACCTGCTCCATCTAATTTCAAGGGCGCTAACCTGCCTGTCGAGCAGGTCAGTTGGAATGATGCTGTAGAATTTTGCGCCCGACTCTCCAGGGAAACAGGACGAGAATATCGTCTACCTAGCGAAGCGGAGTGGGAATACGCCTGTCGGGCTGGCACGACGACTCCGTTCCACTTTGGTCCAACATTGACGACCAATCTAGCAAATTATGATGGGACTTTTACCTATGGATCTGGGCCAAAAGGGGAGTATCGCCAGAAGACAATGGCAGTGGGCAGTTTTCCATCAAACGCGTTCGGGTTGTACGACATGCACGGCAATGTGTGGGAGTGGTGTGCAGATCACTGGCATGACAATTACCAAGGAGCACCCAGTGATGGCAGCGCTTGGATCTCTGGTGGGGATTCAAATTCTCGGCTGTTGCGCGGGGGGTCGTGGGACGACACTCTCGGGGGCTGCCGATCTGCCAATCGCCTCAGGATCGACCCGGACGGCAGGAGCAGCGGTATTGGTTTTCGTATTGTCTGCGGTTCCGCATGGACTGTTTAGCCTTCTACCCTCTTGCTCTTTACCCTCTATTCTTTCCCCTCTCTTCTCTTTCGCGCGTAGCGCGATCGCACTTTTCGCCAACTGCTCTTGCTTCCTCAGCTTCAAATTCTTGCTAGGGATTTAGGCCATTGATTACGCTGGGGTTGAAAGAAAAAGGATTAGGCCAGTTGAATGGGCAAGAATTGGGCGATCGCCATTGGCATTAATCAGTACGACAACTTGCAACCGCTGAGCTATGCCAAGCGAGATGCAGCAGCGATGCGCGACTATTTTCTTAATGAAGCTGGATTTGAGCAAGTCTACTACTTTGCTGAAGACGCTCCAAATATCGAACAAACTTATGGCCCACCCTTTCAGCCGTTACCAACCTTTGCCAAACTCGATCGGTTTCTTGATGTTCGCTTTGAGCAGCCTTTTCTACATCCCGGTGACAACTTTTGGTTCTTCTTTGCAGGGCATGGCAAGCGGCACCGCGATCGCGATTACTTGATGCCCAGTGATGTCAACCCTCGCAATATTGAAGGGACAGCGATTCCGCTTCACTACGTCACCGAGCGATTACGTCGCTGTGGGGCTGATAATGTGATTCTGCTGCTTGATGCCTGTCGTAACGAAGGCGATCGCGATGGAGAGGGGATCGGAATTGAAACCCAACAGGGGGTTGTTACCCTATTTGCCTGTAGCCCTAATGAGCGATCGTACGAGATCGATGAGCTGCAGCAAGGAGCTTTTACTCATGCCTTACTGCAAGGCTTACGCATTCAGGGAGAAGGAAACTGTGCCACTGTGGAGCGTCTCTATCAGCATCTGCGCTATCAAGTGCCAGAGCTGAACCGTCGATATCAGAAGCCGAGGCAGACACCCTACACTATTGCTGAACCTGCCACCAAGTTGCACCTGATTCTGCTACCTAAGCAGGCCACACTGGCCGACGTCACCATCCTCAAAAACGATGCGCTAGAAGCAGAAGCAGAGCAAGACTGGGAACTGGCGGAACAGTTATGGACACGCGTGCTGATCGTCTTACCAGGTGACCAGCAGGCCATCAAAGCGATCAAGCGAGTTGCAATCCGCTCCGCAACAGCTTCCTCTCGTGTCACTCCAGCAGAGCCTGTGCCTGCCTCCAGCCGATCAACCAGTGACCCAACCAAAACTTCAAGTCCGGTAATTGCCGCCCCTCCAAAGCCAGCACCCGCTATTCCTACCTTTGAGTTTGACATTATCAAAGTGAATGCTCAGGGCCAACAGATTAGTAAACAGCGAGGACAGGCTCAGTATTTTACGGAAGACTTGGGTAGCGGGGTGATCTTGGAGATGGTCTCAATCCCAGGTGGCGAATTTCAAATGGGCTCGCCTGATAGGGAGGGAGGTAATGATGAACGGCCCCAACACTCTGTTATTGTTAAACCCTTCCTAATGGGGAAGTATCTCGCTACGCAAGTACAGTGGAAAGCTGTCGCAGGCTTGCCGAAGGTCAACCGTGACCTTGAACCTGATCCAGCCTACTTCAAAGGAGGTAGTCGCCCGGTTGAGCAGATTTCTTGGTATGAAGCGGTTGAATTTTGTGCTCGCCTGTCCAAGCAGACAGGTCATGAGTATCGTTTGCCTAGCGAAGCTGAGTGGGAGTATGCCTGTCGAGCCGGAACGATGACTCCCTTTTGTTTTGGCGAGACGATTGTCACGAATTTGGCTAACTATAATGGCAACTACCTTTATGCATCGGAACCCAAAGGAAAATATCGAGAACATACGACAGAAGTTGGCAGTTTTTCACCAAATGCATTTGGCTTATATGACATGCATGGAAATGTGCGGGAATGGTGCTTAGACCATTGGCACGATAATTATGAAGAGGCACCCAGTGATGGGAGCGCTTGGGTAACAGGAGGAAATTCAGATTTGCGGCTGCTGCGCGGAGGTTTATGGAACTTCAATCCCGGATACTGCCGTTCTGCTAATCGCAGCAGGAACACCCTGGATAGTTCCTACTACTATATTGGATTTCGAGTTGTTTGCGGTTCTGCATAGACTTTTTAGTCCTCTGTCCTCTAGCCCTTTTGCCCTCTACTCTTTTTTTCCCTTTCGCGCTGCGCGCTCAAATTTTGACTGGGTTGTGGATATAGCGGGAGTAGTTGTAAGGATAGCAGTGTGGTGTAGCGTCATTGTGAAGTCATAATGTTTGATGGGATGGAGACAACAACACGAAAGCCAAGGTCACTATCGCGATCATCAGGTTTTGCCTGGCAACGGTATGCAGAACGACAAGCAATGGGATCACTGGTCCAAGACCCACCCCGGATTACACGAGAGGTACAGTCCCCTCCGTCTAGCCACGCTCTTCCATCTGTAGGTGCTCCATTATAGTAGTCATGCCAAACGTCTTGGCACCACTCAGAGACATTGCCATGCATGTCTGTTAAGCCAAATGCATTAGAACAGGAAAACACAGTAACCGCATTGGTTGACCGCCGATACTTTCCTGTTGAGCCGTATCCATAAGCGTACTCACCGTGATAATTTACTGCGTCTGTTCTAATGGTCTCTCCAAAATGAAAGGGAGTTGTGGTGCCAGCTCGACAGGCATACTCCCACTCAGCTTCAGTTGGTAAACGATACTCACGTCCTGTGTAGCGAGTCAAACGGTTGCAAAACTCTACAGCTTCATGCCAACTTATGCACTCTATAGGATGAGTCTTACCTTTGAATTTGGCAGGATTAGCTTCTAGCTCTAGATCCACTGTAGGCAAAAACGACACTACATTCCATTGAGCTTGAGTAACTGAATACCGCCCCATCCAAAAAGGTTGCACCTTGACCCCATGTTGCGGACCTTCACGCTTGGTTCGTCCTTGTTCACCTCGAGGTGAGCCCATCTTAAAGGCACCACTTGGAATTGAGACCATCTCTAGCATCACTCCGCTGCCTAGGTCTTCAATGAAATATTGAGCCTGCCCTCGCTGTTTGGTGAGTTGTTGCCCTTGGGCATCCACTGTGACAATGTCAAACTCAAACGTAGATATTGCTAGTTGTATTACGGAAGGGTTTATAGTTACTGAACTTAAATTTTCAATTGGAGCAGTGGTTGAGCGACTAAGAGTAGATGCAGTCGAAGGCGCTACTGGGGCATTGTGAGTCGGTGTTGTAGCGGCTTTGACTGCAACTCGTTTGATCGCTTTGATAGCCTGTTGGTCTCCTGGCGAGACGAACAACACACGTGTCCATAACTGTTCCGCCAGTTCCCAGTCTTGCTCAACTTCTGCCTCCAATGCATCAGTTTTCAGAACCCTCAGATCTACCGGAGTTGCCTGCTTTGGTAACAAAATAAGATGGGCCTTGGTCAGCGGTTCTACGTGACCATAGGGTATCTGTCGAGGTTTTTGGTAATGGTTGTTGAGTTTCGGTACTTGACTGCGGAGGTACTGATAAAGCCGCTCTACAGTGGCACAATTGTCTTCACCTTGCATCCGTAAGCCTTGTAGTAAGGTATAGGTGAAGGCACCATGCTGTAATTCGTCTATCTCATACGACCGTTCATTTGGGCTACAGGAAAACAGGGTAACGACTCCTTGCTGTGTTTCTAGGCCGATACCTTCTCCGTTGCGATCTCCTTCATTACGGCAAGCATCCAGTAGCAAAATCACGTTATCAGCTCCACAGCGACGCAATCGTTCCGTGACGTGGTGGATCGAAATTCCAGTTCCTTCGGTGTTGCCAGGGTCGGCATCCAGAGGCATTAGATAATCACGATCGCGATGTCGTTTGCCATGTCCTGCAAAGAAGAACCAGAAGTTATCGCCTGGATGGAGAAAACGTTGCTCAAATCGGACTCTCAAAAAGCGAGAGAGGATGCCAAACGTCGGTCCAGAGCGTAGGGGCGGACCAAAGTCGGTTTCAATCGGTGGGGAGTCGTCGGAGAAGTAGTAAACTTTTTCAAACCCTAGGTCCTGTAAGCAATAGTCACGTACGGCTTCTGCATCCCGCTTGGCATAGTGCAGTGGCTGCATGTTGTCATACTGATTAATGCCAATGCAGATTGCAAAGTTTTTCCCCATTTTCTTCTGGCAGCAATCATCTACAATTGCTTACTAATAAGCCTTTTCGTCTAAGAGCTGAAACACCTTAATTTCAGAAGAAGTTAAGGTGAAGGTAGAAGCCTATTTTCGCTACTCATTGATGTTGAAATAGCAATTTTGATAACATTAAATTATTAAGGGATTTCACGTATCGTTGGATTGAGTCTTTGCTGTCCTTCTATTTCTATCTTGTGTAAACGATTGTCGAGCGTCCAGAAAGACATGGAGCCTAAAGATAATAGTACTATTACTATCCAAAAAATGGTTGTAAAATTCTTTTCAGCTTGAGCTTGCTTGTCTTTCATAGCTTTAGTACAGGTTGAAAATTCGTTGATGAATTCAGCCACAGCCTGAAATTGAGCTTTTGAATTCTCTGAATTAGACTTTAGCTCTCTAGCTAGCTTGTCAACCTTGCCACTCAAGTTATCAATATTAGCTTGTTTGACTTCTACAGTTTTTTCTAGAAGAGCTATGTTTTTTCTCAGATTATCAACATTGATTCGGCTAGTTTCTATAGCCTCCTTTAACAAAACTATCTGATTGTTTTTACTATTGATTGTACTCCAAATATCATTTTCAATTTGTTGAATGTTTAATGTGTATTGAGTAACCAGATTATTATTGTCTTCTTGCAGCTTTACAAGCTGTGTTTTGACCTCATCTAATAATTTTCTGCTGTCAGCAATAGTGCTTTTAGCTTCACAAGATAACTCTTCTCTTACTTGCTGAAACTCTTGCTGCAACGTACTTTGTTTCTGTTTTATATCATGTTCAATTTCATATATATTTTGATACAATTTGGCTTTTAATGCCTCTTCTACTTTAGAAATAGATGCTTTTATTGCAGAGGGTGATTTTTCTATTTCTAGCTCAAACCGTGCAATCCTTTCTTGGATGCCATCTAGTAAATCGATGTTATAAGTTACCTTGCTAAATCGTTGATAAGCATCCAAAAGTACACTTAATACGGTATAAGTTTCTTTTTCTTCTGTAATGTTTCTATTTTTCGAGCTGATATAGTTTTCAACTTTTAGCTGTGCCGCATGAATCAGTTCATCAGCGCTGCAGCGATTTACTTGAATCTCATCAAGTTGACATTGTTCAATATTAGGCCTTTCTTTCTTAGGCTCTGGAGTTATGTCTAATTGATCACTATAGAATGCACTTAAGACTCTTACTGCTTTCTGCTTTTCATAACTATATGCATCTGCAATTAATAGTCTTCTTCTAAGCTCTCTATATTCATCTATAAGTCTTTCAGATATTGTAAAGTTTTTGTTGTCATAGGGACTATTAAGCTCTCGATTGTCCGGGTTATTTCTGATGAAATTTTCAATCCACTCTGCAATGTCAGCAACAGACGGAGGAATTTTTTCGATTGCAATCTTTGCTTTAAGCACTGAGAGAGTGTCAATTGCATCCTGTTCTAATTTCCTTTTTTGACCTAATTCTTTGATTAATGCTAATTCTAACTGCGTAATAATGTTTTGTTTGACCATTGACTCAGCTAGAGTAGGATTGACTCTTACTGAGTGACGTTTCATTAAGGAAAAGAGCAGCTTGACCTCTTTCTGGATCGGATTGTCATCACCAAACTTTTCAATACAAGTTGAGCCAACTCGAGCAACATATCCAGTGAAACGGTTTTTAATGTAGGTGACATACTTAACTTCTTCACCATCAACATCACCTTGACTACATAAACAACTTGAATTTGGTTCAACGTCTGCACTAGCCACAAACCACTGCTCAGAAAGATCTTGAAGGTTTTCCAGAGTGGCATTGTCTACATCAACATCTGTTTCAGAAAACTGAACAAGTCGACAGACTAACAAATCAAACTTCACCCGTCGGTTTTCGCGCTTGTATAGATCAGGGCGATCGTTGATGAGTTTGTGCATAGTAGAGCGCTGTTAAGCCTTGTTTGTGTGTAAACCACTGATTATGCAATAATTCCCGTCAACGTAATGCTGGGCATTATAATTTTGCACAAACGCTTGATTATGCAATATTTTGTTGACAACGAAATACTAAATATTTCAGTGTTGCATAAACCTATTGCTTAATATGGTTGAATGGCAATGGGTTTATGCAACGAATGGACGATGCTGATTGGCTACGCACGGGTCTCGAAGGTAGAGGGTCAAGATACAACGGTTCAGCTTCAGGCGCTCAAAACTGCTGGGGCTGAACGTATCTTTGAGGAACATGCTTCTGGTGGCCGGTGGGATCGCCCACAATTACATCGGGCTCTGGATCAATTACGGCTTGGTGATGTCTTTGTGGTCTGGAAGCTCGATCGCCTCTCGCGATCGCTCAAGGATTTGCTGACGATTATGGAGAAGATTGAGGCCAGTGGCGCTGGGTTTCGCAGTCTGACAGAAGCAGTCGATACAACAACTCCAGCAGGCCGAATGATGATGCAGATGGTGGGAAGCTTTGCAGAATTTGAGCGCTCCATGATTCGAGAGCGTACCAAAGCAGGACTGGAGGCTGCTCGCCGACAAGGAAGGGTCGGAGGACGTCGCCCAAAACTGACTCGGCAGCAACAAGATGCGATCCTTGAAATGGTCAACCAGAATGAGAAGAGTGGGTCTGAAGCGGCCCGGCTATTCAATGTTCATCCGTCTACTATCAGTCGTTTAGTTGCAAAACATCGACAGCAGAAGTGCCTCAACTCAGATCTTGCACCTCGTAATCTGAACCTCCCACCCCTGCTGCTGTAACAGCATGCGCTTTTGCTCAACTTCCTGAAGCAACAGGGCAACAACCACCTCGCCTAGGCAGGCTCCGAGCACGGTTGTCGC
>NZ_JACJPA010000042.1:0-9599 GCF_014695845.1 Trichocoleus sp. FACHB-591 | reverse complement strand
ACGACGGGACTCGAACCCGCGAGTAGTGGAACCACAATCCACAGCGATAATCGTTTGGAATAAACAGGACCCGCGAAGGCTAACCCGAAGCTGGAACGCTGCTATTGCTTGAGCTTCAGCATCAGGTTGGGTTCGACGAACAGGAGGGCAATGTTAAATTCGGAGTAAGTTTTTTCAAGCTGAGTCAGAAAAGATGGTGAACTCCGAAGGATCAGCCGACCCGAACGTTCAAGCAATGAATGTTGAGCAAGCAAAGTTGTATGAGCGAATTCAAGCATTTTCGTTAGATCAACCAGAGGCTCCACTATCTTTTAGCCAACGCTTAGCCAAAGAAAATGGTTGGTCATTACACTATGCTCTGCAAGCGATTGAGGAGTATAAGAAGTTTACTTTTTTGGCTGTAGCAGCAGGTCATCCAGCCACCCCTTCAGACCCAGTAGACCAAGTTTGGCATCTCCACTTGAGCCATACGCGATCGTATTGGCAAGAGTTCTGCCCCAAGGTTTTGCAAACACCACTTCATCACGATCCAACTCAAGGGGGAGCGGCTGAAAATCAAAAATTTGATGACTGGTATAGCAAGACTCTGGAGAGCTACGAACGAATTTTTGGAGCAAAACCTCCAGCAGAACTTTGGTCTACACCAAAGGAGCGGTTTGGACGCGACTTACATTTTGTGCGAGTGAATACTCAGCAGAACTGGATACTGCAAAAAACTCAATTTCATAGAACTACCACGGTAGGCTTTGCCAGTGTTGCAGCGTTGATCATGAGTGGCTGCCATATGAGAGGCTTTGCTAGTGAGATTGATCCATTAGGAGCAGTTTTGCTGGCTGGACTTGGAGTTGGGGCAGGATATGGGCTAATTAGCTTTCTTGTTGGCGTCGTCGCTTCCTTAAGGAGACCAAGGACTTTTCGGGCTTACGGGCCAGGGTGTGGCAATAGTGATGCCAGCGATGGGTGTGGGGGTCGTGGGGGATGGAATTGGCAGGATTTTTCAGGTCATCATTCTGACTCTAGCGGAGACGATTCTGGGTGCGGTGACTCTGGAGGCAGCGATGGTGGCGGTTGTAGCGGTGGCGGCAGTGGCGGTTGTGGCGGTTGTGGCGGTGGCGGCGAATAGCTGTACAACCATTCGGCTGGAGCAGACTATCAAAAGTTGCGTCTGGAGTTGCAAACGTTATCAACTGCTCAGCCGAAACGTTAGACTGCTTCACCTAGCCAAAGCGACCGCCTTGCTCAAGCGGTTGAGATACTGTTGATATTTTAGCTATTGAGAATACTTGAAATCCCTACCATCACTAGCTTACAAGCTAAAAATTCCTGCCTTGGGGTAGTAGGGGTCAGAAGCTCAAAAGTTGGGGGATCTCCGTCTGTATTTAGGCAAAGTTTAGGCAAGAGGTAAAGCGCTTCTCTGCAACCTATAGCTAGAGGGCGCTTTACTATTTCCATGAAAGGACTGCAAATTCTTTACCTCAAACCAACCTGCAAATATTCCGTCGTTTTATTTACTCTTCCCTTGCCCAAACCAAAACGCAGCTTTCATTACTCCATACCTGTAAATAAACTCGTTTCCAAATCAACGTCTCAATTCTTCTTAGAACGGATGAGTTTGTTTATAGGTATGCCCGAAAGAAGCCGTTTTAAGGACAGAATGCTCTATTCGATAGTTAGTTTTGCCTAATTAGCAAAATTTTAGCTAATCGACCTCAATGCTGGGAGCCAGCAAGCAGTTACCACACTATAAAAGAGTAAAGGCAGTTTTAGATCAGTTCGTCAACGAGGGTAAGGGAGATGGTCAAAAAGAAAAAGAGTGAGAGACCCTGGAGCTACAAACGCACTCCTGATGGTTGGGAAGTGTGCCTGGACGGTAAAAGTAAAGGCATCGTGGTCAAGGATGGTCCTGCCGACACTCCTTGGAGATGGAAATCGCTGGGTCAGAGTGGAGAACTTCACAGTACCCGGAATGAGGCAGCAGCAGCACTTTTGCAAGCGTACAAAGAAAAGTAAAAACAAGCTAGGGCTTTGTGTTGAAATAGGGGCGATCGCTTATTCTCAAACCTTAACTGGCAGACTAAAAATTCCCACAGCCTTTAACTGGCAAAATGTTGTTGGATTCCGTAGAAGCACACTAATGAGGATGCTGGTTCTCAGGGTAGATGGCATTAATTCCAGGGATAGTCATGATCACTCTACGATGGAATGAACCAGAGAGAACGCAATGAAAATATTGATCGTGTTGACTTCCCATGACCAGCTTGGCAACACGGGGAAGAAAACTGGGTTTTGGCTGGAAGAGTTCACGAGTCCTTACTACGTCTTCAAAGATGCTGGGGCAGACATTACTTTGGCGTCTCCTCAGGGTGGGCAACCACCGTTGGACCCCAAAAGTGACGACCCAGCAGCGCAAAGTGAGACCACCTGCCGCTTCAAGCAGGACTCAGAAGCACAAGCTGCGTTAGCCAACACCCTGCCGCTATCGAGCATCGCTGCTGAAGACTACGATGCGGTGTTTTATCCTGGAGGCCACGGCCCTTTATGGGACCTCGCTGAAGACCGTGACTCTATTGCCTTAATCGAAGCGATGTATGCGGCGGGAAAACCGACCGCTGCGGTTTGTCATGGCCCAGGTGTATTTCGTCATGCCAAAGCGCCTGACGGCTCCCCCTTAGTCCAAGGCAAATCTGTAACTGGTTTTGCTAATACTGAAGAAGCGGCAGTTGAGCTCACAGATATCGTCCCATTTCTGGTGGAGGACGAGTTGAAAAAGAACGGGGGTAAATATTCGAAAGCAGCGGACTGGCAGTCCTACACGATTCATGATGGTAATTTGATTACTGGTCAAAATCCTGCCTCATCTGAGGCTGGAGCTCAAGCAGTTTTGCAACAGCTGAGGGGCTAAGCCTGGTGTGCCGAGAACTGCTCAGCTTCGGCCTTGACGACGTGACTCGCGCCTCACTCTCCATTGAGGCAACTCTCTCTTGCTTCTGCTGCAAGTTCAACCGTTGTAGAGTGGCACAAAGCGATTCTAGAGAAGGTTTGCGTGGCATGGCAAATTCTTGTGTAACTTCAGTTGTTATTTCCCCAGTTACACAAGAAGCCTTTTCCTCAAGTAGTCTGGCAACCTGGTGTAATCTCCATTTGTACTGGTCCAAACGCTGGCTAATTAACCCGTATTCTTGTGTAACTCGGGAAGAGAGCTACACAAGATCAAAACTGGCATCACATCCTCTCAACCTGGAGGAGCGCTTTCTGAGGAGCTGGAACTGTAATCCACATGTCCGACCCATAAAACTCCCCTGGCTGCTCAAGTTCAAAGTCTCCTAGCAGTAACCCTAGCCACAGGTTTACCCAAGGCATTCCGAGTCCTCGATACAACTGCTGGAGGGAAATCCTCGGTTCTCGATGCCGGAGGCACTGACTGATTGCTTGGCTCCACTCTGCGACTGCCTCTTCATGAGCGATCGCCCAAACTAAATCTGCTTCAGCTTGTCGCTCCTTCTCTCCTCCCGCATCTACCGCCCACTCCTCCAACCATTCCAAGAGCACATCCTTATCCACCAGAGCGGCAATCGATCCCGGTTCTACATCCTGAGCGGGCGATCGCTTGGCTCTGCGTTTGTGTGGAGGAGCAGGCTCCATCAACTCGCCCAAATCCACACTCATTGTTTGGCGCACCACATCCGCAAAGAAGCCTGACTCGACAACCGGATCACGGTAGGCCTCCTCCCATTCCGTAATCAATACCTCTGCTCGTACAGCACACAACTCAGCCACTCGCAGCAGCGCTTCCCCCGCTACTTGCAACTGTTCTGGCTCTGGGGCTTGAGCGATCGCCACTTCTATCTGCCCCAACAACTCTCCTAAATTTGCTTGCTCTGGCATGATCTGAGCTGCTCTCAAAGAATCCCACAGCGGTAGTTCTAGCTGCTGATTCATCTTGACCTCTCTCTTCCTGACAGTGCCTCCAGATGAGTCGCATGGTAAGCACAAGGACGGATCGGGCACTGAGATACCGAATGCTGCTGCTCATGGGCATAGCGCTCAAACCCACCGCGTCGCCCTTCACCATATTGCTGGTACAACGCCTCTAGCAATTGACGCGCATACTCCTTCACCGATCGAGGCGGTAGCCCAAACGTATGTTGAGGTTGCGTCATGGCCGTGGGCTGATTTCCTACCCACAGCTCGGCACACATCGCATGAATCACCACCTCATCATTCGCTTGCCGAGGCTGGTCTACATAAGTATGGAGAACCACATAAGGCACTTCAGGAACCGGAACCACGATTTCTGCAATCTGAGATCGCCGCCTTACGCCTTGAGCCCGTCCCTTCCGGTAATAGGAGCGCCGACTATGACAGATAGCATCTTGCCAGCAACCATCACCTCCAACAGCAGCATCGTGAAGTTTTCGGGCTTCATCTGCCGTCAACAGGCTACAAGCCCAGCAGGTTTCATTCGGCGATCGCCCCATTTGTGTTGAGTTTGAAAAGCTTCCTTATTATGGCTAGCCAAGTAAGATTTTTACCTGTGTTGATAATAATCTTAGAATAATCAGATAGAGATAAGTGTCGTTATCTCTATCTAAAATCCACGCAACTTTTTTGTGGCGATGACTTCATTTCCTGAGGACCCCGTTTTGCTCGTCGTGCTCGTGCTACTAGAGGGCTACAAAGACAAGGAACCTCAGCGAGCGCAATTACCGGACATGCGCCACTTGAAATCGCGCTGACCGGTGGTCACAGTCGGATTTAGCCCAGGGAAGCAGCAGAATTGCTGGAAAACCAACCGTTAGGTAGTCGTTCACCACTCAGTCCAGCCGTTAAAAGTGGAGAGTTGCGATGAAGATTAGGAGTTTGCATTGTGAGTACACAGCAGGAGCATCCAGATAACAGCGCCCTGACTTCTTCCGGGTCAGATCAAGCAGAGGCCAAGATGCTTCAGGTCGATGGCAATCGTCCGATTGATGACAGTGATCTTCAGGTAGAGAGGATTTTGCCCATTGATGGCGGTCGTCCCGTCGTGGCGGATGACATTCAGGTACTCGCCACGATTGAAGTCGATGGCAGTCGTCCGATTGTGGCCAGTTCCTTAGAGTCGACCGAAACTCTGGGCATTGATGGCGATCGCCCCATTACGCCGAGCCATTTGGATGTGAAAGCAGTGGTTGACGAAGATGGCAAACGACCAATTGCCGCAGATAAAGTGCAAACTCGCAAGACCTTTTCTCTCGATGGCGATCGCCCGATTATGGCAGATGAGCCAGAAAAGCCTGATATGCTCCGAGACTACATTGACTAGCGGCGACTGCTCCACATTTGGGGGTGAGTTTGATTCAGGTTAGGCCAAGACCGGTTTTCCAGTGGCAACTGCCTGTTCCACAATATCAGCTGCACGCTGAACACCTCCAGCGCGATGCGTTGCTTGCTGGAGTCTCAACACCTGTTGTTTGTAAGAGTCCTGACTTAGCACTTGTTGAATCACGTTTCGTAATCTGGGAACATTTAACCGGCGCAGCGGCACACATTCCCCGGCTCCTGTCCAAGCAATCCGGGCCGCAACCCCAGGCTGATCATTCGCCACCGGAATGGCGACCATGGGCACTCCCTGCTGCACACATTCCATGGTGGTATTCATGCCGGCATGGGTAATCATGAGCACTGCTTTTTGCAGGAGCTCTAGCTGGGGAGCATACTCCACCACGAGCGGTTTTCCGGGCAAGTCGGGTAGGGATTCAGGTTTAGCAGACCCACCGAGAGAAATGACTAACTGAACCTCTAAGCCTTCACAGGCAGCAGCAATCGTTTCGAACACCCATTGCAAGCGATTTTGCAGCGTTCCCATCGACGCATAGATCAAAGGCTTTCCATTCAACTGGTCGTGTGGAAAGGGAACGGCGATCCGGCTGGCTGGGGTATGGTAAGTGCCGGTGAAGTGGAACCAGGGGGGTAATTCCTGCCGGGGAAATTCAAACTCAGCCGGGGCTTGACTGATCTGAGCCAAGGGGGAGTAAGCCTGATTCGGACTGGAGTAGCGGGGTAATTTCCACTCCCGACGATGGTCATCCAGCAAATCTCGCATCGGTTGAGCAATGCGATTCAGGACTGCATACCCGAGCTGATTGCGCCACCGGGCCCATCTGGCTGGACTGTACCGCCAAGGGGTGCAAAAGGGGGGAATGCTCGGTTCTGCATTGAGCACAACCGCACTGCATACCGTCACAAAGGGCAGCTGCAGCTGCTCTGCGATCGTGCCGCCTTCGACCACTCCCTGGTTGACCAGCAGCGCATCGACCCCCGCTGTTTTGATCGCAGCGGGCGCATCCCGCAGCATTACCGTCGAGAGTTGGTTGAGCAGATGAATCGTATATTGCAGTGCGGCAAGTCCTTGCAATTGTCCGAGTTTGCTCAGCCCCTCTGCACTTGCACCCATCGGAAACTCTACGGCCCCAACTGGGGAGAAGGCGACTCCAGCTGCGAGTGTCTTGGGTTCCGCTTCTGGGATGCCAAAGAGGGTCACGCGATGACCCCGTCGCTGAAGTTCCTGCCCCAAGGGCAACATCGTGTGGAGTGGACCGGTCGCTGCGCCAGGGGTCAGTATCCCAAAATGAGTCATAGTTCCCAGCCAGACAAGTGAAGGGTTTAGGTCAGCACGGCCCTCAAGCGAGGGGTATTTCTGAAGTTAGGTGCATCTAAGCAGAAATCATCCCAGCAAACAACCGCTCAACGACTTTCTCTTCCAATCAGGAGAACGACTCTATGAGTCAAGATAAAATCAAGCCATTGCTCCCCTCAGAAGGGGAGCGGATTGCTGAACTCGCTCAGGAGCAGTTTGGTCTACGCAAAGCGCAACGGCGCGATCGCGCGGGAGAGTAGCGATCGCACCTAGTTTGTTGAGTGAGGGGAAAGCACGAGCGTCTATGCAACCATCCACCGATCCAGTTCTGCCCATCGTGATTGTGCCGCTCACAGGTGGCAAGCAGCCGGAACTTCGGCTACTGGAACCACCTGACTTGCGGCACTGGCAGATTGAGGAGTTTCTACGGCAGACGGGCAAGGCAGACAATACCCAGCGGGCTTATCGAGGCCAACTCGTCCGGTTCGCTGCTTGGTGCGACAAGTCTTGGCTCGATGTGACGCCCAGCGACATCGGCAAGTATCGACGCGACTTGAAGCTCCAGGGGTTGAAGGCAACCTCGGTAAACCATGCGCTCAATACGCTAAAGGCTTTTTATGGGTGGTTGCGGCGGAGCAATGGTTATCCCATGAACCAGCCACTACCGACGGATGCGATCGACTTGGAGCGCCAGGAGGAACCCCAAGCTGATCACCTGGAAAGTGAGGATCTGAGTCAATTGTGGACAGCGTTGGAACTGGATGAGCGAACACGAGTACGTGACCGCGCCATTATTGCTGTGTTGAGTCATGGGCTACGAGCATCGGAGGCTTCGGCACTCAATGTGGAGCACTGGAATGGCAAGATTCTCAAGGTCCATCGCTCCAAGGGACAGAATGTAAGTGAAGTTCCTCTGCATCGAGAAGCGAGACAATATTTGGATGCCTATCTGGAGTGGCGACAGCAGCAGGGCGATATGTTTGAGCCATTGCCGGAGAGTCCGATGTTTCTGGCGCAAGACCCAAAAAGTGCAGGGAAACGCTTAGGTTACAAAGGCTTACATCGGATGGTGAAGCAGTTAGGGGCGATCGCTGGGATAGAGGGGCTGAATCCGCATCGCTTCCGGCATACGTTTGGCACGGAAGTCACACGGCGAGGAGTCGATCCCCTGTTTGGCAAGGAGTTGATGGGCATCAAGAGCGATCGCGTCTTTCAACGCTACACCCAAGGTGTCTTCAAGCAGGCTGCGGCTGAAGCGTATCTGAAGGCGATCGGCGAAGATATCGATGAATCATGACTATCCCTTAACCCTGTAAGTAAGCGATCGCCAATGTTCTGCTAGAACTACTTCATTTCTCTCAGTCACCAGCGACGGGGATGAAGTGGGT
Source organism: Trichocoleus sp. FACHB-591 (assembly GCF_014695845.1). Lineage (NCBI taxonomy): Bacteria > Bacillati > Cyanobacteriota > Cyanophyceae > Leptolyngbyales > Trichocoleusaceae > Trichocoleus > Trichocoleus sp. FACHB-591. The sequence goes on along the minus strand of NZ_JACJPA010000042.1, from coordinate 1,592 downwards.
GAGCGATGTTCATCTTCAGAGTTATAGAGAAAACCATGTAGTCCCTGATGAGCGGCTGGAACGTTCTGGTCTTCAAAGCGGATGTTTTTTCGAATTCTACAGAATATGAGTCCCAGTTGAGTTACTTGGGCTTGATGAGAATGAGCTTCCTTCTATGGGAGGTTGAGTCGCTGGGGAGGAGCCATCCTAATGATGGCTATTTTAACTAGATCCTCAGACGGGTCTAATGTTATAAAATTACTCTTCTCTATACCAGTAGAACTTCTAATATTATCTTGGAAAAAACAGTTTTGTTTGCAAAGAATATGCCCAACTAATGTATTCCGGATCTTTACGTTTGGACCACTCGGTAAACTTTAATTTACTTTTATTCCTACTGATAGTACTTTCCCTAACTCTAAAGCGCTGAGCTAATTCGGCCTGAGTCAGCCCCTTACCTAGCTCTAGTTCGATCCCTGTTGGTTTATATAGCTCAAGCGATAACTTTTCTATGCTTACCTGTATAGCAGTCACAACTTCACTTAGCTGCTTCATCTGCTCTTCCAAGTCACTTACTCTATCCGGAAGCACTGGCTTTATAGGCGAAAGCAGGCTTATCCCAAAGTAATTCTCTAGAACAAGAGTGACAGCTTGAGAAATAGATTTAAGTTCATGAGTTTCCTTAAATTCTAGTAAGCGGTCGTAAACTACTTGGCGAACATAACCAGTTACTTTAGCTGCATCGGGTGGCATGAATATAACTCAGCTTCTAAGGTCATGCTTTTATGGCACAACTTACAACAGTACTTACATCACTTTAAAGGATCAGTCAATTTGCAAACAAGAGACAAGACAAATGCAAGAAGATGTAGAGCAAAATTAGTCCAAAACTAGTCCAGTTTCAGAAAAGATTTTCCAGGAAAAGGCTAGGCAGGTCGGTTTATAGTACTTTTGTTCTTGAGTATAAATACTGAGTTATTGCGACCTCCGCAACTAGTCAGTATTTGAGGAAATTTTGCTGAAATGCTTAGTAATAAAGACGGCTCGTGAAGTTGAGCTCTTTTTAGAGTACCTCATAAATGCTCCATTTTTAACTTGCTGTGTTACTAATTTTCGATACGCTATGAGTCAGCTAAACCTCTTGATGTAGGGCGCAGAAGGGTAGATGCGAAAGATAAGAGTTGCAGGGTTGTGATGGAGAAAGTTTTATGGCACACGGCAAGGCAAATTTGAAAGGCAACCTAGGGACTGAAGTTTGCGAACCGCCCTTTGAACGTGGACAGGAAGTTCGTTTCCCTGAGGTAAGAGTTCGAGTTTGTAGCCTTGAGGTTGTCAGCCTTGGCTATGGGTTTAGTAATTAGAGGGGATTACAACATCAGAGGAAGCTAAGCTGGACAGCTCTCGTCTCAGGTGCCGTCGATCTAATATTTGCTGCACCGTTTCCCAAGCTTCTGCGGCAATCCACACAGAGCGCTTTTGGTTTCTGCCTTGGCGACGGGCGGCAGTTTGAATCCCAAGTTGCAATAGAAGGCGTCGGAAGATCCAGAGATTATTGCCCTGCTCGGGGTCGTCGGGGATCTTGAACCCTAACCAGCGCTTCACATCCTGAGCAT
>NZ_JACJPA010000041.1:0-16470 GCF_014695845.1 Trichocoleus sp. FACHB-591 | reverse complement strand
GGAGTGCTAGCAGAGCAATTGCAGCAGTTACATCCCCAGATGATTGCCTCGCTAACAGGTTGGGATTATATCGTCAATGCCCTATCTGTACCAGGTATTTCTTGAATTGGTATAAGGTTATAGTGCCAAAACCAGCTTTTACTCTTTACCAGTAGTTTCACTTCAGTGAAGGGCATGGCAAGGGATCGTATTTCCGAAGGAGGAACCTGCTGATGTGATTAATCTAACTCTTAGCTGCTTTAACGCTTTAGCACAAGGAGTTACAGCAGTTATCCTTTAAAGAATTAATTTCACATCTAAAGAAATATCTTCCTTAGTTGAAATGCTTTGAGAACAGAAGCTTTAATACGTTTCGTTTGTGGAATTAATTCTTTAGAGCTGTTGATTAATTTTTTAATGGACAGTGGAGGAGGCGATCGCGATCGCTAATAACGGACTAAGCCATCAAGGCCTATCATATAAGGGGTATGACTTGATGAGGCTGAAACGACCTTAAATCAGGGGCGGAGTTTTGAGTAGAGGCCCTAGCAAAAAACGGCCCTTTTTTGCTAGCCTTGCTGCATGAAGCAAACCACTTGTGCCCTATACCTTCGCGTTTCAACAACTGACAAAGGACAAGATACGGATAACCAGCTTTTGCAACTAAAAGAATTTTGCGAGCGCCAAGGTTGGCAGATTGCCAACATCTACATTGACCGCGTATCTGGCCGCAAGGGGAAGCGCGAGCGCGGAAACTTCAGCCGCAGTTTGAAGATGCAGCAAAGCGAAAGTTTGATGTATTGCTGTTTTGGTCCCTGGATAGATTCAGTCGTGAAGGCATCGGCAAGACGATCGCCTACCTCCTAGCAACTCAGCAATCTAGGCTTAGATTCAAGAGTTACACTGAGCCTCTGCTGGATGCTGAGAATGAATTGGTAGCTCACATTGTTGTGGGAGTGTTGGCTTACCTCGCACAACAAGAAGCAGCCAGAATTTCTGAGCGAGCCAAGGCGGGACTGCAACGAGCGCGATCGCGGCCCTCCAGACAAGGAAGAGATTCTGGCTGTGCTCAGACCACAGCCAGAAACCCTGCTAAAGAAACGATCGCGAAACATCATTCTTAAATGTTAGATACATTGTCTTTTGCTGCATATAGCTTTCAGCTTGGATCATGATTTAGACTTTACGGAACTGTCCAATATCCTTAGCGGGTGACATACCAAACATACGAGAATATTCACGGCTGAATTGTGAGGCACTCTCATACCCAACTTTATAAGCAGCATTAGTTACATCAACGTTTTCAATCAGCATTAGACGACGTGCTTCCATCAGCCTTAGCTGTTTTTGATATTGCATCGGACTCATTGAAGTGATTGCCTTGAAGTGACGATGGAATGATGCGGGAGACATACCCGCTTGCTTTGCCAAATCATCAACCCGCCATGTTTTTGTAAACTCAGCTTTAATTTGCTTAATTACTGCCGCAATGCGCTGCATATGACTCCCAAATGTCGCAATCTGCCGAACCGCTTGGTCTTGTTCACCGATTAGAAGGCGGTAATAGATTTCGCGAACAATCATGGGTGCCAGGAATGGGATATGCTGCGGCGTATCCAGAAGCCGTGTCAGCCTGATGGCACAATCAATCAAGGATTCATCAGCATCACTTACGAACAAGCCTCTGACTGCACTTTCTTTTTGATCCGGACTGCACTGGATTTGATCGATAATATTCCAAAGCTGATTCGCGTCCAGACTGAGCTTAAAGCAGAGATACGGCTTATCCGCTGTTGCTTCGATAATCAATCCGCTGAGTGGCAGATCGACTGTGACCACAATATATTGAGCCGTCCCATAGTGATAGGTTTCTTGGCCCAGTAAGGTTTCTTTTTTACCCTGAAGAATGATGCAAAGCGTCGGTTCATACACGGCACGGAGTGCTGTCGGAGCCGCAGATTCCCGCATCAATTCCAACTGCTCAATGGCGGTTGAATGGATACCATTTCCCTTTCCCTGGGTGTGCCGAATCACTAATGTTGCCAATTCTTGACATAAATTGCTCGCTGTACCCCGCTTCATTATTGCAATCACCCTACTGGATGCTTGAGAAACTCAACCATTTTCAGACACTCTATAGAGAATATTTACTCTGGTCAATCCTCTGCCTGAGAGTATTAGGCAAGTGTGTGCAAGTTTTATGTATTTAGCGCTGATTCTTTCAACTCTATGATGAACACACTCCAAGGGAATAAGGATAAGGCAAGGAGCAAGGCATAACAAGACTTGCTTTGATCGCTGAATCAATCCAAGGAGTGAACAAAAATACTGCTACTCATTCAATGGGATAACGCTGTTATTAACTAACTCTTAGAAGAACAAAGATGTCTCAAAGAACGTGAGTGATTTGTATTGGGCGATCGCTGAGCACTGATGAGCACTGAAATGTAGCCAGGATAAGCAGCAAGCTCACCAACCTAGCAGGGAACAAAATGAGCACCGAATTAGGTTGCAAAAAAATCGTAATTGATCGAAGAAATGTCGATGTGACAATGCATCTACTGGGATTTGTGTAACCCTAAGCGAAGAAAGAAAACTACTCATGCTAGCAGCGCGCATACATGAATATCGCAAACCTCTCGTTCTTGACACCAAAGGCAAATCCACGGCGGATCTGCGTCAGGAGCTGAACAACGCTATTGGCAAGGGAGAACTTGACGCGGTCATTGATTGTGCAGGTGTTGAAGCCATGATCCGCACTGGGTTTGAGCTTCTGTCCGTCGGTGGGCATTATGCGTCGGTCGGCTTGGTGGGCGATCAAATCAACATCCCGCTGTTCCCGTTGGTCGCTCGCGAATACACCTATCACGGTTCGTTCTAGGGCAATTATAACGATCTGACTGAAGTCATGATGCTTGCCTCGCAGGGCAAGATTCGTCACACGGTTAAAATTATCAGCCTTGATCAGGTCAACGAAACCCTCGATCTTCTATGGACGGGTGATGTTGTTGGGCGGGCGATCATCAAATTTTGACCGATCGGTTCCGTCGCAAAGAAACTGTAGAATCGGCGATTTTGAGAAGTTACCCTTACCCTAGAAGGAGTGCAAATGTTTACCCGCGCAGGATACTTTTTTGTTGCCGTCATCCTCGCATGTTTGATGGGACCTCCATCTATGCATGCCTCTGAAACGAAGCCCGAAGCGAACAAGCAACTGATTCAAGCAAGCTTCGATCGCTGGCGCGCCGGAACTGGAGGACCATTTGAGTTGCTGGCGGTTGATGCGACCTGGACCATTACAGGAAAGTCTCTTGCCGCTAAAGAATATGCGTCTCGCGACGAATTTTTGGACACGGTAATCAAACCGTTCAACGCCCGGTTGACCAAACCGCTATCCCCCACCATCCGCAGTCTATACACTGAAGGTGATACAGTCATCGTGTTGTTTGATGGTGAGGCTACGGCAGTTGACGGCAAGCCTTATCGCAATACCTACGCTTGGTTTATGGAGATGCGGGACGGAAAGATCGTCAATGTTACTGCATTCTTTGACTCGATCACCTTCGATGAATTCTGGAGACGTGTACCGCCGCGCGGGCGGTAATAGAAGATTGCGACTCTCAGTGTGCCGAGCTTGAGTACAGAATGTTTAGGCTGACTTGCAGTCAGTTTCAATGGAGCTTACGAACCATGAATAAAGGCAGGTTAGAAGCCTTCAGTGATGCAGTAACTGCCATTATTATCACGATTATGGTGTTGGAATTAAAAGTGCCCCACGACACTAATTTCGAGGCATTACGACCATTAGTTCCAGTCTTCCTCAGTTATGTCCTCAGTTTTATTTATCTAGCGATCTACTGGAATAACCATCATCACCTATTTCAAGCGGTGCAGTGGGTCAATGGTCATGTCTTGTGGGCGAATCTACATCTACTGTTTTGGTTGTCGCTCTTTCCCTTTGTCACGGTGTGGGCAGGCGAAAACCTGTCTGCCACAGTGCCTGTTGCTTGTTATGGCTTCGTGCTGTTCTGTGGCGCGATCTCGTACTTTATTCTGACTCGGACTTTAATCGCTTATCACGGTAAAGATTCTACTTTAGCCGTTGCTCTTGGGTCAGACTTTAAAGGCAAAGTCTCTGTCATCACTTATGCTGTGGCAATTCTGCTGGCTTTTGTAGCGCCTTGGTTAGCTTGCTTACTTTATGCTGCCGTAGCTATTCTGTGGTTAATTCCTGATCGCCGTATTGAGAAAGCTTTAACTTCGTAATTTTTTCACAGAAATATTGTGTATCTAACGAATACTGTGCTCACTCTTATATAGCAATGCCATACCAATCATCCGCAGTCTATTCAGCGATAGATTAATTTCGCCTCGATCCATACCAAAAGATTTAACTTAGGAGAACGCCGATGAGGTTTCGGTTGAGACGACGACGGTTCGGTCAGCTCATGCTGCTCGGCGCAATTTTTAGTATGCTGGGCGACTGGGCGAGTAAAGCGTTTGCCCAAACTCGTCGGCAATCTTCTCCATCAGTTAGCACCATCCCAGGAACAGACACGGTTGATGTGACGCTACGGGTGAATGGGACAGCACGCGCCGTGAAAATAGAGCCGCGCGTCACGTTGCTCGATGCCTTGCGCGAGTACATGGGGCTTACCGGGAGCAAGAAGGGTTGCGACCACGGACAGTGTGGCGCTTGTACGGTATTGGTTAACGGACGGCGCATCAATTCCTGCCTCACCCTAGCGCTGATGCATGAAGGTGACGAGATCACCACAATTGAGGGTCTCGCTAAGGGAGATGAACTGCATCCACTGCAAGCGGCATTCATTAAGCATGACGGCTTTCAGTGCGGCTACTGCACGCCCGGTCAGATTTGCTCGGCTGTAGCGCTATTGGATGAAGTAGCAACAGGTACGGCGAGTGCGGTAACGGCTGATGTTAGGCAAACCGGAGGCGTGAAGCTAACGGATGCGGAGATACGCGAACGCATGAGCGGCAACATCTGTCGCTGCGGCGCATACCCCGGCATCGTCGCGGCTGTCCGCGAAGCAAGCGGAAGACCCCAAGCTTAGTCTCGACCAACCCAAAATTGATGGTTAGGACTGACGCGGGGACACGGGGATAGGGAGACGCGGAGAATTTTAATCTCTGCACACTTGCCTTGGCAGACTACTAGAGAAGCAAGACATCATGAAACCATTTGCTTATACGCGCACGACAGAGCGAGACGCAGCCATCCAGACTGTTGGCAGTGACCAAACAGCGAAGTTCATTGCTGGCGGCACGAACCTTCTAGATTTAATGAAGGACCACGTAGAACAGCCCGATCGCCTCGTGGATATCTCGCGGCTGGAACTCGTTGGTGTTGAAGAACGCGATGGTGGCGTGCGTCTCGGTGCTTTGGCACGCAACAGCGACACGGCAAATCACCCACTGGTGCGCCAGCGCTACCCACTGATCTCTCAAGCTATCCTGGCTGGAGCCAGCGCCCAACTGCGAAACATGGCAACCAACGGCGGGAACCTGATGCAAAGAACGCGCTGCTACTACTTCTACGACACGGCGACGCCTTGCAACAAGCGAGAACCCGGTACGGGTTGTGCCGCTCTGGAAGGCTACAACCGCATCCATGCGATCTTCGGCGCGAACGAGCAGTGCATTGCCACGCATCCATCGGATATGTGCGTGGCACTGGCGGCGCTGGATGCGATCGTGCAAGTCGAGGGACCGCAAGGGCAAAGAAGTATTCCCATTGCAGAGTTTCACCGACTACCAGGCGACACACCTCAACTCGACACCAACCTTAAGCGCGACGAACTCATCACCGCGATCGACTTACCCGCTACATCTGCCGTTTTCGCGCCGCGATCGTACTACCTGAAATTGCGCGATCGCACCTCTTATGCGTTCGCCCTCGTCTCTGTTGCTGCCACGCTGGATATTCAGCGCGGCAGAATCCGCCAAGCACGGGTAGCGATGGGGGGAGTGGCACACAAGCCGTGGCGTTTGGTGGAAGCGGAAAAAATACTGACGGGTGCACCGGCGACAGCAGCGATATTTCAGCAAGCCGCTGAAGCGACGATGCGTGAAGCACAGGCTTACGAACACAACCGCTTCAAGATTGAGATGGGCAAGCGGGCGATCGTGCAGGCGTTGACTACAGTAGCTGATGGAGGTGTGGCATGAGTCAGGAGAAAAATGCTGCTGTCGGTAAGCCGATGGATCGCGTTGACGGGCGCTTGAAAGTGACTGGGGCAGCACGTTACTCGGCGGAGTTTGAAGTGCCTGACCTCGTACATGCCGTGTTGGTCATGAGTACGATCGCGAAAGGGCGCATCCGGCAAATCGACACCCAAGCCGCAGAACGCGCTCCTGGCGTTCTTGCTGTTATTACCCATCTCAACGCGCCAAAGCTGAACTTTGACAAACCAGAGCAGCGGGCGATTATCGATCCCAAAGTGGGGCAACACTTTCCCGTCCTCCAAAGCGACACCATCTACTTCAACAGTCAGCCGATTGCAGTGGTGGTCGCGGATACCCTGGAGCGTGCTCAGTATGCTGCTTCGCTGGTGCAGGTTCGTTACGAAGAGCAAACTCCCACGACAACTGTAGAAGCGGCAATGGCACAAGCTTTCCCGCCTACCGAATCCAGCCAAGGAGGACGACATGCCGATGTGGTACGCGGCAATCCCGATGCTGTGGCGAGTGCTGAGGTGCGGGTTGAGGGCAGCTACACGATTCCCATCGAACACCACAACCCGATGGAGCCACACGCCACGATCGCGATTTGGCAGGGCGACAAACTGACACTTTACGACAAAACTCAATGGGTGTACAACACTCGGAAGCACGTCGCCCTAACCTTTGGAATGCCTGAAGAGAACGTGCGAGTGATCTCGCCCTTCGTGGGCGGAGGATTTGGTTCAGGTCTGCGGAGTTGGCCCCATGTCACTGTAGCCGCGATCGCTGCCCGTCAGGTGGGGCGTCCCGTCAAGCTGGTGCTCACCCGCCAGCAGATGTACACTTCAGTGGGATTTCGACCTTACACGGTGCAACGGGTGGCACTAGGAGCGTCGAAGAGTGGCAAGCTTAGTGCGATCGTCCACGAGGCAACGGCGGGAACCTCCATGTACGAAGAGTATACCGAAGCTACGCTCGATGCGACTCGGATACTTTATGCCTGTCCTAACCTGGTAACGCGATACCGTCTCGTCCGACTCAACACCAATACGCCCACCTTTATGCGGGGACCGGGGGAAATTTCTGGTGTGTATGCCCTCGAATGCTGTCTGGATGAACTTGCCTACACCCTCAAACTCGATCCGCTCGAATTGAGAATGCGGAACTATGCCGAAGTCAATCCCGAGGATGGGCTGCCTTGGTCGAGCAAATTTCTCAAGGAATGCTACCAGGTGGGGGCAGAAAAGTTTGGCTGGTCGCGGCGCAAACTGGAAGCGCGATCGATGCGTGACGGTCGCTACTTGGTTGGCATGGGCATGGCAACTGCTACTTACCCGATGAATCGCTTGCGAGCCGTTGCCAAAGCGCGTCTCCTGGCTGACGGCACGGCGGTGGTGCAAAGTGCAGGGAGCGACATTGGCACAGGGACTTATGTGATTATGACCCAAATTGCGGCAGATGCCCTGGGTTTGCCGCCCGAACGAGTACGGTTTGAGTTGGGGGATACAGATTTTCCCTACTCCCCTGTACAAGGCGGCTCGATGCTCACCGCGAGTCTGGGTTCTGCGGTGCAAGCGGCGTGTCTGGCAGTCCGCGAACAAGCACTGTCTTTAGCAAGTACTCAGCCGAATTCACTCCTGTCCAACGTCAAGGCAAATGAGGTTGGGGTGGAAGACGGACGGCTGTTTTTAAAGCAGGATGCGTCGAAGGGTGAGAGCTATATAGACATCCTGAAACGCGCTAACAGAGACTACATTGAAACCGAAAAGGATTCTGAACCGGGAGACGAGAAGCAGCGCTTCTCCATCCACTCCTTTGGCGCACACTTCGCTGAGGTGCATATCGATCCGGAATTTGGACTGGTGAGTGTATCGCGGGTTGTCTCGGTCTGTGATATCGGGCGGGTGATTAATACCAAAACGGCAAGCTCTCAGGTGAGCGGTGCAGTTGTGGGCGGCATTGGCAAGGCGCTGATGGAGTACACCCAAATGGATGCGCGTAATGGGCGTTTCGTTAATGCCAATTTCGGTGAGTACCACGTGCCCGTGAATGCCGACGTGACCGCGATCGAAACGTACTTTGTAGGAGAGCCAGACCTCAAGGCAAATCCGCTAGGGGCAAGAGGCGTTGGGGAAGTTGGCATCGTGGGCGTATCGGCAGCGATCGCCAACGCCATCTTCCACGCCACTGGCAAGCGCATCCGCGATCTGCCCATCACACCTGACAAGCTCCTGTGAACAGCACAACTAAAATCAGTTCATAACAGCTATGAGAGAATTCCAAGACATCATTAAAGCCTTTAAGCAGATAGTAGATGACGGACGGTGTTCTGCCCTTGCTACTGTCGTGAAAACGAAAGGCTCAGTTTATCGCCGACCGGGGGCACGGATGTTGCTTGTAGAAGACGGTCAAACCATTGGTTCCATCAGTGGCGGATGTCTTGAAGGTGATGTCTTTGAGCGATCGCAACCCCTGATGTTTTACTCGGACCAACCCGTTGTGGTGCAGTACGATACCACTTCTAGCGAGGATCTAGTGTGGGGATTGGGCTTGGGTTGCAATGGTGTGGTAGACGTGCTAATTGAGTCCCTGAACGATGCGTCTGCAAGGAGTCAGATCGAGTTCATCGCAGAGTGTCTACATCAGAGCGAACCTGGAGCGATCGCAACGGTATTCCGCGTCGAGGGAGAAACCCGTGCTAACATTGCCTCCCGCCTCCTGTTGAAACCTGATGGTACTGTGGTTGATGGTATTGAAGACCGTCAGCTGGCTCACCGTGTACTGGAAGATGCCCACCGGGTGCTTGGCGAGGCGCAATTCTCCGACGGAAACGCTACGCGATCGCAGGTGCAAAGCTACAGGTTATCCAACGGTGCAGCAGAAGTTCTCATCGAAGTCATTCAACCCCTTGTCCCCCTGTTAGTATTTGGAGCGGGTCACGATGCAATTCCTGTGGTTGAGTTTGCCAAACAACTTGGCTGGCACGTTACGGTAATCGATAGCCGACCGGGTTACACTACACGCGATCGCTTTGGGTTGGCAGACGAGATTATCCGCAGCGAACCAGAGAACCTTCAGGCACATCTCACCTTGAATCCGCGCATGGTTGCAGTGGTGATGACCCACAACTACCTCCGCGATCGATCGCTGCTGCGATCGCTACTTCCTTCACCGCTCCGTTATGTGGGCATCCTTGGTCCGAAAAGTCGCACCCAACGATTGCTTCAGGAGTTGCAAGCCGACGGATTCATACCCACAGCCGCTCAACTGCATCGCCTTTACAGTCCAATCGGTCTCGATATTGGTGCTGATGCACCAGAGGCAATAGCTCTGGCGATTGTCGCAGAAATTCAAGCCGTTATCGCCAATCGTTCTGGCGGCGCATTGAGAGAACGAATCGGCTCCATTCATAGCGAAGAATTGATCAACTGTCGTGCATTGAACTTGCACCAAGGCAGCAGCCAAGATGCTGGCAAACATCAGGTTTCCCTATTTTGAATTGCTTATGTCTGCTGTCGGTCTAATCGTGTTAGCCGCAGGTGCATCCACTCGGATGGGAGTGCCGAAACAACTGCTACAGTTCGGAGAACGAAGTCTCATCAGTCATATTGTCGAAGTTGCGATCGCCTCAGTCTGCAATCCAATTATTGTTGTGTTGGGCGCAAGCAGCGATCGCATTAAACCCGAGGTTGAGCCGCTCGATGCACTAGTCGTCGAAAACCCATACTGGGTAGAGGGGATGAGTACCTCAATTCGCATTGGCATAGAAGCTCTTAATGCAATCAACCCAGATGTAGAAGCTGTAGTGCTGATGCTTTGCGATCAGCCTTTCGTCTCCACTCAAATTATCGATCAGCTTGTTGCAGCTTACCAAGCTACAGGTAAGCCAATAATTGCTTCAGAATACGCAGAAATATCGGGCGTACCTGCATTGTTCAGCCGCGTTTTGTTCTCGGAACTGAGCACACTCAGCGGTGATGTAGGTGCAAGACAGGTCATTAAACAGCACACCCAAGCCGTTTTTGGAGTTCCTTTCCCAGAAGGTGCAATCGATCTCGATACATCAAAAGACTACGAGACGTTCCAGGCACAGTCAGTTCCTTTCATCCACTGGCAATGATTTCGTACAGTGACTTTTCGTTTGTCATGGAGACACATTAATGTCGTAAAGAAACGAAGCTAATGCTAGCTGGCTTCTCCATCGGCAGTTAGCTTAATAATCGCGCTAGCTCAATGCTAGGTCGTTGAGCAAACTCTCTCTATAAGTCTGCCCCAGAAGGAGTTTTTCTGAGCGACACGAATCTGTCTCAATGTCATTTAATCTGGCACTGTACATTAGAGGTAGCAAGCTAAACTCATTTTGTTACAGGTGAACAATTACTGGGTACAAAGAAGATTTCTTGTTCAGATTGTAGATATGTATCAGTTCGAAAATTATTGACGATCGCTTGTTGCCGTAGGCTTTGAGCTTCAGACTGAGAGAGATTTGAACCGAGAACTAAGTAGTATATTCTAGAATTTACCTTTGATGGACAAATCCGGATGTCGGGAAAGGAGCGTGTGAACTCCAAACCAACCGCTCGAATCGGCTCCTGACGTAATGCCTCAGGGTATTCTGATTGTGCGGCAATGACGTAGAACTTCTGATTGATAGGAGATGCTGCTGTTGAAGTAGAAGGGGAAGCAACTACTGCAGTACTCCGTTTTGAAAAAGGTAGACTGTCCCAGATCGTATTGCCATCTTTGGCGATTGTAGTTAAACCTGTGGTGATAGCAGCTAGGCTTCCTACCACTACACCTATCTTAATTAAAATACTCTGTTGACCTGATTTATCGCTGGACCCTGATTTTTCATCTGACATAAAGCAAATCCTGAAATCCAAGATAGTTAGCTAAGTTCAGAAGAACTACAAAGACAGTTTTGTAATTGTAGAAATATAACGTGAATTCAACCGTCGAAGAGTCTTAACTATTACACTCAAACTTTATTTCATCCTTTATTGTCATACAGCAACTAAATTGAGGTAATTGGTAGCGGACCTGGACCAATTAATCTTTCGTGGCAGTCGATTTATGGAAGAAGTCGTCTTTTTCCACCGCAGGAGCGCCACTCTCATCCTTGCGGATCTCATCGAAAACTTTGAACTGAACAAAGTGAGTCAGCGATTGTATTGGCTACTTAAGTTAGGAGGGATTGCTGATCCTGATGGAAAAATCTCATTGGATTTGCGAATGACATTTTTGGGAAAAAAGGAACAGGCACGTAGCTGCTTAAAGCGAATACTTCAGTGGAACCCTGAAAAAGTAATCTTATCCCACGGTCGTTGGTATGAGAATAACGGTACTGCCGAATTGCGTCGCGCTTTTCTCTGGCTTGAATAACTTCTAGACGACAGCAAGCTAACCCTTTAGCAGAGCGGATAGGATAAAAGACCTCATGCTTAGTTCTAGTCGTATCTACCACCGCTCACCTCTGCCGTTATGCTTTCAAGGTCTCGGTGGGATGTAAAGTCGCCAGCGAGACCTTGAAAGCATTCATTCGCTATCTTTCCTTTACCCGCCTGTGCTCACTATCTGTAATCAGTAGATTCAGCCAGAGCGCGCCATTGTGCTGTTTCTTGCTCGACGTAAGCGTTTTTCTGGGCAATGGCTTTAAGGGTGTCTGTACCAAGCGGCAACCGCAGCGGTGGCGTATCAGCATTCACGAGCTGAAGCATTGCCTGGGCAAGCTTGGTGGGATCTCCCGGCTGTTGATAGCTCAGGTCAGAGGCGATTTTACGAACTTTACCGACGGTCTCCGCGTAATCGGGAATTTCCATTGCAGTGCGTTGGAGTGAACTGCCATCGAGAAAATTGGTTCGGAAGTATCCCGGCTCGACCACAGTGGCATGGATGCCCAGAGGCGCTAACTCATCATGCAGAGCTTCGGTAATACCTTCGACTGCAAACTTGGTTGAGGAGTAAATGCCCCAGCCTGGAGTAGAGCGATAACCCCCAATCGACGATAGGTTAATGATGTGTCCAGAGCGGCGCTGACGCATACTGGGCAATACGGCACGGGTCATATTCAACAGCCCGAAGACATTTGTGCGATAGACCCGCTCAACCTCTTCTGCACTGGTTTCTTCGATGCCACCCAGTAAACCGAATCCTGCATTGTTGACTAACACATCGATCTGCCCAAAGCGTTCCAGCGCTGCTGCCACTGCTGCTTGTACCTGAGCCTCATCGGTAATATCCAAGCTCAGCGTCAACACATTGGAGTTCGACTCGAATTGCTCTAAATCAGACTTTTTGCGGGCGGTTGCAATTAATTGGTCTCCTGCTGCCAAAACAGCGATCGCGATTTCGGCACCAATTCCACGGGAAGCACCTGTAATGAACCATGTTTTCTGAGTCATTGGTTTATCTCCTTTATTGCCTTATCTTTTCATTACCTTTTTGGTATGGGTTCATCATAAGTTTTAGACAAAAGGTTCTAAATACATAAACTTTGCAGATTTTTGCCTAATTTTCTCAAACAGTCGCTCAATGATCCTGCTCAGTCACGTTATTCAAATATTTGCTTTGCCGTAATTCAGTGCAGGTTCAGCAGCGGCGTTGGAAGATAGAGCTTAAGCGGAGAGGGGTTCTCCAACAATCGAAGTGTCGTACCGAGGCCCAAGATCTGTCCAACCTGCGGGCAGCGTTTGACCGATTTGGGGAAAGAATTCGTCGATCCCACCAGGCATGAAGGTGAAAAGCAAGCTTCGATTCATACCAAGTGCTGAAGGAGTTCGGAGACACCTATGTAATTAATTTTTGCGATCGCTTCTAAGCTAATCGGCATTCAAGTTGCATTTCTCAATGGAATCAGAAGCCAGGAGCCTTCTGTATTCTAAATTCTGGCTCCTGACTCCCCAAACCCTAGCCATGCAATTTAAATGCACATCAGCTTACGATCTAGATTAAGGCTGAATTAACGTTTCGTACAAGCTTGCTGCATTTGGATGTAGTTGTTTTTGTACACCTCTAACGTTCCAGATTGCTTGCTATCCAATGTGCCATCCCATACCCAGTATTGATAATTGCCATTCCGGAACTTGTAAACTTGAACGCCTTCTGTAGCTTGGCGCGTTCCTCTTCCCAAACTCAAATTACCGTTACGACTTGTCGAGCGGTAGAGTAGTTCACCTGAAGCCTTTGTTTTCCAAATATTGACATCATATCCACCTCGGCATCTCAGACTAAGGATTAAACTCGCGGTAGAATCGGCAGTAGCAGGTAAATAGAAATTAACTGCAATACAAGTTGCCAGGGCAAGAAGGAAGGTAGAGCGGTTTATGGATGTCTTCATGGTGTTGTAGTCCTGTAGTTACTGGAGTGGAATTGTTTAATCAAAGCGATTTGATCGATCCAAAGCAGAGCAGTAACTGTATTCGGAAGTGGTGTCGCAATTAGAGCTTTATTGACAAGAGTTGTATTCTGAAAACTCAGTCTTTGCGACACCACTTGAATAGTTAAACTCTAAAATGCTGTAGCCTCAGCTTCAGACCAAGCGTTCGGTGTTAATTGATCTAGCTTGCGACGAACGGCAAGATCGGCTACGCGATCGGCATCAGGATTTCCATCTAGCTCAAACCCATCGCGACGACGAAAACCAGCAATGACTTGTGAGGTTTGAGGGCCATAAAATGGTGCGTTTTGCTCTCTACAAGTTGAGATTGACTGACTGGGCGATCCACTTACAAGCCGTCGTCCACACCCATTTACTTGACAGACAGGGGCGCTCCAACGATCCAAGTATCGTGCTGGCGTGCAAGATCTATCCAACCTGCGGGTGGCGTTTGACCAATTTGGGGGAAGAATTCGTCGATGCCACCGGGGACGAAGGTGCCAAGCAACCGAGCCCTTCCGGGTCCAAGATTCACCCATCCATGCACGGTGTTACGGGGCACAACCACCGATGTTCCGGGTCCGACCTCAAACTCTTGTCCCTCGACGTGAAAGCGAAATCTACCTTCCAGGACTTCAAAAATCTCTTCCCTATCTTTGTGATAGTGGAGTGGTGGACCTGAGAACGGTGGAACATCTACTTCAATAATTGTGAAAGCCCCATCGACATCTTTACTGTGGACGCGGATCGCCATCTGCTCGTCAGGCATTGTAACGAACCAATCGAGGTTCTCGCGCTGTCCGACAATTGCAACTTTGCTTTGACTGAATTGAGTACTCATTGTTTTAGGGGTACAAGGTATGGTGATTCTTTCTGAGATTTGAACGGGGTGCGAGGTGAAACCCCCTGCGTAAGGGCTTCACCCTCACACCCCTTAGTCACAACCTGTTTGTGAATGCTATAGCGCTATGAACTTACTGAGGTGACCAGCGTCGCTGGGGCAACAGTGGGTTTGATATTCTGGTTGCGATGAAACAGATTGGTGGGGTCATACTGATTCTTGAGCGCGACAAGTCGCTCGTATGTGGCCGTCGGATAGACTTCATGAATCCGCTGCTCCCCCTCATCCGCCAGGAAGCCCACATAAGCACCGTTAGCGTAGGGTAGGAGCGCCCGAAAGACTCTCTGGGTGCGGGCATCCAGACTGGCAGCGTCGACAAATAATGGTGCGAAGTGAGTGATCAACACCATGCCCTGTTTATCGCGGTGAGCAAAGGCTGTTGCATCCGTCGCAACCCGACTCATCGCGCCACCCAGGACACGCAGGGTGATCAGCGTTTCAGGAGACAGGATAGATTGAGCGGATTCAACTAATGCGTGTATCATCTCGTCTGAGAACGTCTCGAAAAACTGCGATCGCGAATGATGCTGAAAGCCAGGGATTTCACCAACCGCTGTGAGCGCAAACATAGCCGAGTAGGGCATGGGGGCAATCAGGTCGGCGATTGGGGTGGCAAGCTGACGTAGGGGAGCCACAACCCGCTCACCCTCTTCTATGTCACCGGTGTAGCAGACCATAATCCCGACGACTGGGGTTCCCTGTTTGTCAGGGGGAATGAAGGGGGCAGGAGGTGCCGGCATGAACAAAACTTGAGTGGAAAGTTCATCCGGTGCTGCCGTGGCTAGACGGGTATACTCTCGCAGGATACGCTCTGCCTCGGTTGCCTCATAAAAGACGGCACCTCCCAGAACAGTTCCACCTGGATGTAGGTTTACCTCGAAAGCGGTCGCAATACCAAAGTTCCCACTACCACCGCGCAGTCCCCAAAACAGTTCGGGATTCTCGTCAGCACTGGCACGCCGCAGTTGTCCATCCGCTGTAACAAGTTCCACTGCCTGCAAGCGATCGATCGTTAAACCGTAGGCGCGGACCATCCAACCGATGCCACCACTGAGCAGCAAACCACCCACAGCCACAGAGGCAACGTCGCCTGCCGTCAATGCCAATCCAAAGGGCTGGAGCCTTTTGACGACCTCACCCCAGGTAAGACCGGGTTCCAGACGGGCTATGTGGCGTACCGGGTCAACCGTAATCGTCTTCATCTGGGAAAGATCGATCACCAGTCCACCGGTATTGGTGCCATGTCCGGCTGCACTATGTCCTCCGCTCCGCACGGAGAGCGTCATTGCCTGCTCACGGGCAAAGTTGACGGCGACTTTAACATCTTCCGCATCAGCACAGCGCACAATCACAGCCGGATAGGCATCAGCGAGGCCGTTCCAGACTTTTCGTTCTGCTTCATAGGCAGGGTGGTTAGGAAGGATCAGTTCACCTCGGATCTGTGAGGCGAGGATTGCGATCGCTTCTCCGTAGTCATGCTGCTTCTCTTGTGGAGATGTTATTTGAACATAAATTTGCCCATTTTGCTCGTATTGAATTGTACCTTGATGTTGTGACATTAGTTACTTCCTTTCATTGTTTAGAGACATGAGAATACTTCTGTTCATCAATGAGCTGTGTCATGAACAGTAATTAATTCACACCAACACACTCCGCCATTACCATCTGTTGTTATGGCGCGGTTGATTCCGCTATCAATGGCGATCAATTGTTCAGTAACAAAACTAGAAGTGCCGAAACAGAGTTGCAGCAATCAGGTAGTTTGACTAATCACACTCACGTTTGGATTAAGATTGTCACCTGTGTTGTAGACATCATTAAAAGCGCCTTGATCATGGAGAAGATGCGAGCGCAAAAACAATCCACTCCAGCATCCGATCGTCTCAATTGCTGTGGCTTGACCTAGTGTCGGGTGAATTAAACCTTATCGGAAATAGAAAGGGATGTTGATTAAGTCACTCCTTGCCCTCTGGATCTGCAACTAAACCGCTTGGAGCTTCTGCTTCGCTTTTTGAGAGCGGTAGGTGAGTCG